>JAZRLB010000001.1:0-31882 GCA_045646625.1 Candidatus Enterousia sp.
AGATATGCCAACAAGCATCCAGAGAAAAAATTTCCAACTGATGTAAAATATTTAACCGCCGCACAGGCCAAAGAAATATATAAAAACGAATACTGGAACAACACAAAAATTCCGAGAATAAAAAATGACAGAATACGTGATGCGGTTTTCGATATGAATGTAATGGGTGATGCCGGAAGGGTCGTTCAGCGCGCATTGAATGAGTACAGTAATATAAACTTGATCGTTGATGGTATTATTGGCTCTAAAACAATATCAGCGCTGAATAGTATTCCGAGCAATAAAATTGACGATTTTATGCAAATTTTAATCGAACAACGAATGAACAATCTAAGAGGTATGGCAAACTGGCCAACGTCCAAAAATGGTTGGACCAAGCGAACAAAGGCATATTAACGATTGATGGGTGGTGGCACATTCAAAATATCTATAATGTCTGGAATGTTATATATCTCAACACAATCTGCCTCCACCCCAAGATTTTTTTCATCTATGTATATATAAGCAATATCAACAGGAGTATTGTTTATGTAAATTTCATAAGTGTTATCGTCTGGTTGCAAAAACGTTAATTGCTGAATAGTGTGCCTTTTGGCTGTTGCGTCATCACACAAGGGACAGTATTCAATGTAGTCGGTCGTCTTTGATAATATATCATAGGCTTTGTCAAATGTGCTTTTATCAAGGTACGCACATAAATCCGCCTTTCCCAAAGATGGGAAAAACAGTAGGGCAAATGATAAAATCAAGAAGGCACATCTTTTCATCGTTATGATAGTAAAACATATATAAATTGTCGTCAAATGATAAAATCGGACTAAGGCAATATATATTGATTTTTTATTATCTAATTTGCCATAATGCATTGTATGAAAAGACTTGTCTTATTTTGTGTATTTTTGATTGGCTGTGTTCCCGCAGACAGCAAATCTTGTGAGTTCTGTGGCAAATGGTCTTTTGACCGATTTGAATATGCAGGATATATAACCGCTGATTGCGATGGGATGGCACAAAGTTATTATGAAAATACTGCTGTTGAAATCAATGCTGCAAATATTATCCTTGGCGGTTATGATAATGACGAAAATTCCCAAGAAATTTTGGTAAAAAAAGATACAGACACAACAGAAAAATTTTATGTTGCAAATTCTGATTTGATATACATATATTCAGATGGATGTAAGTTTTATTTTCAGCGAGATTAGCGATTATTGATTTATCTGTATCAGCTGTTCCAGGTATTGTTTGGCGGCATCAAATTTTGATGTCGCCAAACAACATACGCAAAGTTTTTGCTATGGATTGCATTTGTTGTGGGTGATTTTTGTTAATTTTGACTGATTTTTGGGGCGGGGCATATATACAGAAAAACATAACAATATTCAACGACTTTAAGGGTTGTTGTGTGAAAATAACATATTGATATTACTGTACAGGCCAAAGAAATATATAAAAACGAATACTGGAACAACACAAAAATTCCGAGAATAAAAAATGACAGAATACGTGATGCGTTTCCATAATAAATCCCGCAGTTGCGGGATTTTTATTATTCAAAATACTTTTCTTTTTTCCCCCAGGAAACCCGTTGCAATTTTTGGACATCAATTTCTTCTGGATTTTCCAGGTTGGTTGCGCGACTTTTTAATATATCGTAAATTGTCTGTTGTGCGACTTCAAAATTCTTTTTGCTGGCACGCGCTGTTGGACGTGCTTTGTCAGCAGCCAGAATTGCAAAATTTCGTGTTAGCTCTAAAAGCTCGTTTATTTTCTTGTTCAGTTTCTGAATTTCATTATCTTGTTTTAAAACCAACTGTTCTTGCTGTCTGCAAAGAGAACGTAAATCTTCTGCTGTTAATTTCGATTGTTCTTGATATTCGCGCTCTATCTTTTGCAATAAAACCATTAATTTATTTACAGACAATGTCACATAATACCCAATTTCAACGCCAAGTTTCTGTCTGGTTTCGGAACAGATATCGTAATACAAGATACTTGATAGTTCGTCAGCTTTTTTGGCCGACAGGATTCTTTTTAAATCCCTCATCATTTTGATATATCTAACATCTGCTTTAACCAAGGCACCATTAACTGCTGGTAGATATTTTTTGAATGTTTGAACGGTTTCGAATGCATCGTGTGCGTTCGTTACGTCTCTTATCAATGTTTTTGCCATGTTTCATCCTTTATAAAGGATATAATATCATATTTCGAAAAAGTTTGCAAACAATTCATCTAAAATGCCCCGGGGAACCGGGGTGTGGACATGAAACTTTTTTTTAAAAGACTAGCGGTCGTTACGGCTGACCGGTCGATCAATAAACATCCAAATCAACCATATCAGCGCTGCAATGCCGATAATCGCATAGACAATGTTGCTGGCCAATGTTGCGGGGCCAAATAAAAATGCAACCAAGTCAAAACCAAAGATTCCAATCAAGCCCCAGTTCAGAGCGCCGATAAAGGTCAATGGTATAAGAACATAGTTTGTAAGTCCTCTCATCTTTTTTTCTCCTTTTCAAGATTTGTGTGTGTCTTAGTAAAAGACATATACATTATAACCTGTTTATTTTTTTGTGCAATCGTAATACCACGCTTAGGAAAAGGTACCTGACTAGGATTCACGTCTTATCACTGGAACGAATTGCCACAAATACCATAAATAAAAACCCCCAAATTGGGGATTTTTATTCGAATTGCAATGACGTTTAGTTCAATGCTTCTTTCAGTGCTTTACCTGGCTTGAACTTAGGCTGAGTAGAAGCAGGGATTTTAATCGCTGCACCTGTCTGTGGGTTGCGGCCAGTTGTTGCTTTGCGTTTTGCAGTTGCAAATGTACCAAAACCAACCAAGCGAACTTCGCCCTTCTTTTTCAAAACTTTTGTGACTGTGTTGATGAATGCGTCCAAGCAAGCAGCAGCTGTTGCCTTGGTAACATCAACTTCGTTTGCGATCGCTTCAATCAATTGCTGTTTGTTCATAATGTTTCTCCTTTCATAGAATTTATTTTTAAAGGTGTCCCGCAGTTCAATTGGACATTTCCTGTACTGCTTGTTCGAATCGTAGAGAATTCTGCGCTTTAAGTCAAGTCAATAATTAAAAAACCGCAGTTTTTTGCATTGTTGACAAATTTCGCTTCATCTGTGCACCGCTTCTTCGCGGACCGCGCGTGCCCCAGGCGTGTTGTCTTCACACAAAACCCAGTTTGTATTTGTGCCTGTCACTTCTACCAGGCGAAAATAATTTGGCGTTTTTAATAACAGTAAAACTATAACAAAAAACCAAAACAACATTTTAGTCAGTCCCCACGGGGTTTTGAATGCATCACGAACAAATTTGTCCTTTAATAAATTCTGGTACATCGCCCAGCCCCAAGAAAAACACAATAAGATAACTGCAAAGAAAAAACCGATTATTAATGGCTTTTTAAATTGCGATAGACCGGCCGCAAGCATATCCCAAGTATTGCTGGTCGCAGGACAAACATAAAGTGCATTTGCCGCCACATCGGATGCCAATGGAATATGGGTTGTTGTCGATAAATTTATATTAAACACAGTCATCAAAATAATTGATGTTAACAACATAATCGCAAACAACATTGTCGGCTTCATAGAAATCCCCCACCAGTTTTTCAGATTATATCATAAATAACTATGTAATTGCAATTTTTCAAATTTATGTGCTAAGGTAAGTACTATGCAAAGAAAGAAAATGCGCACTGTCGTGGGTCTGACCACATTCTATAATGAATATCTGGACATTTCTGTTCCAGGCTTGGCGCGATTGGGTCGTGACTTTGTATTAATTATTTATAACGACAACCCAAATACAAAAGTACCTGAAAAACATATCAGAAAGTTGGGATATCGCGGTAAACTGTTTGTGATAAATGCTGGCGGCGGTCTGGGACAATTTCAAGCGCGATTAAAAATTCTGGAATTTGCGAAAAATAAAAAAATTTATGCGAACTGGTTCGTCTTTGTTGATGACGATGACATTTTGACACGTATCGACATACCCGATGTATCACAGGATAAATTTGCAATCATTCAAAATGCAGTCACTATACGCACACGATTAATAGACGTTATGCGCGTAATGCACGATACGGGAAATTTTTCAATAGACAATGAAAATGTATGTATAGCACGACCAAATATTGGATTGTCTGGTACGATGCTGCGATTTGACACAGCGTTGCGAATGGGTGAAGTTATGGCCGTAACACAACAAGCTATATCCGACATCGAAGATTCACTTAATTTCCGCCTGCCTACAGATTTAGTTATGTGGTCGGCGTTGAATATCATAGTACGACACGACAATGACGCAGCCACACCAATTTATATGGACAGTGTAAACTATATCAAAGTTGATATTGATTCTGCGACGACCAAGTACGGCAAAAGGCGCTTTCCTTCAAAAAACGCAGATCAGCAACTTGCACGCCTTATTGAACGCACAGATGCAGCGGTTCGTGACGCACTGCGCGCAATGAATGCGCCCCCGGCAGGGCAAGAATCAGACATATAAAAAATTTTCTCAAAACCTAAAATATCTAATTGAAACTGCGGCGCAATGTTTATACAATGTGCCCGACAAAAAAGGAATAGAAAGATGACATACAATGAAATACGCAAAGCATTTTTAGACTATTTTGAATCCAAGGGACATAAAATTGTGCCGTCTGCGTCACTGATACCAAACGATCCGACGCTGTTATTTACGGTCGCAGGGATGGTTCCCTGGAAAGGGATTTTGCAGGGGACAGAACCGACATTCGCACCACGCGTTGCCGATATACAGAAATGTATTCGCGCAGGTGGCAAACATAATGACCTGGAGGATGTTGGTTTTGACGGCCGTCATCATACGTTCTTTGAAATGATGGGAAACTGGTCTTTTGGCGACTATTTCAAAGAAGGCGCGATTGAAATGTCGTGGGAATTACTGACCAAGGTATTTGGACTGGACCCGAATCGTATTGTCGTGACGACACATTACAGCGATGACGAGGCGGTTAAAATCTGGAAAAAAGTTGCAGGCAAGGATGCAATTTTGCTGGGCGATAAAGATAACTGGTGGTCGGCGGGCGAAACAGGGCCGTGCGGACCGTGTACAGAAATGCACTATGATATGGGCGACCATTTGCCAGGTGGCCTGCCAGGATCGGCGGACGAAGATGGTGGACGCTGGGTTGAAATTTGGAACGACGTATTTATGCAGTACGACCGCGATGCAAACGGCAATTTGACACCACTGCCAAAACAGAATGTTGATACTGGAGCGGGGCTGGAACGTTTTGCTTCGATTATGCAGGGCAAGACAGATAACTATGACACAGATTTGTTTGTTAATCTGAAAAATGCGGTGTCCGACATCACAGGCGTTGCAGAGACTGAGGATAATATCGCAAGTTTTAAGGTTATCACAGACCACCTGCGTTCAGTTGGTTTTGCAATCGCAGACGGTGTAATTCCATCGAACACAGACCGTGGCTATGTGATCCGTCGTATTTTGCGCCGCGCAATGCGACATGGTCAAATTCTGGGACATCGTGGGGCGCTGCTATCAAAATTGTACCCTGCCCTGATTACCGAGATGGGGGATGCGTATCCAGAACTTGCACGCGAACAGACGCGCGTTGTTGAGATTATTCAAAACGAAGAAAATGCGTTTGCGGATATGCTGCAAAACGGTATGAAGTTATTGGAAAATGAAATTCCAAAACTGAACAACAACATTCTGCCGGGCGATGTTGCGTTTAAGTTGTTCGATACATATGGATTCCCATTGGATTTAACACAGATGATTTTGCGCGATCGTAATATCGATGTTGACGTGGCAGGATTTGAAAAATCTATGGCCGAACAAAAAGAACGTTCACGCGCGAACACCAAAGGTACGCGAATTTTCTGGGAATCGCAAACAAATTTAGCGGACACAGACGACAGTGCTAAATACTCACCAGTTGATATGGATTCACGTGTATTGTCGATACTGCGCAATGGTGAATTTGTTGAATCTGCAAATTGTGGTGACGAAGTCGAAGTTGCGCTGGACAAGACAAACTTCTATGGCACCCAGGGTGGGCAAGTTGGCGATAGCGGGGAATTGAAATTCAATGATGACACAGTTATGAATGTGACCGAGGCTGCACGTGTCAATAACGTCGTTATACACAAAGGCAAACTGGTCGCTACATTAAAAGTTGGTGATGTTGTAAAGCCTGTTATTAACGCAAATATACGTCAACAGACTGCGCGCGCACATACCGCAACGCATTTATTACAAGCGGCGCTGCGCAACGTTCTGAACGAGGATGTGGAACAGCGCGGATCCAAGGTTTCGCCTGATTCTGTTCGTTTTGACTTTCGTTTTGGTCGCGCAATGACAGCAGAAGAAAAACAGGCGGTCGAAGACCAGGTGAACAAGTGGATCGCAGTGGATATGCCAGTCGACCACGATGAAATGTCAATGGAAGATGCAGTAAAGAAAGGCGCAATGGCTTTATTCGGCGAAAAATACGGCGATATCGTAAAAGTTATTACCGCGGGTGACGTTTCGTGCGAACTGTGCGGCGGAACACACGTGTATCATACAGGCGAAATATTAAAAGCTAAGGTAAACAAAGAAAAATCTATTAGCAGCGGCATCCGCCGCATAACAATGTCGGTTGGAATACTGGCCGAATAAAAAATCCCCCAAACGGGGGATTTTTAGTTAATATCTGCAATGTCATGGAATATTTCAGCCGGGACCGTTCCACCCATAATGCGCGAATCCATGGGAGAAAAATCATCATTTCCAACCCATACGCCAATTATTAAATCGTGCGTCGCGCCAACAAACCAGGCGTCGCGATTTTCATTACTGGTGCCGGTTTTGCCACCAATTGTATTTTCTGTACGGGCACGCCCCCCCGTCCCACCAGGAGCAACAACATCCGCTAGCAATGCCGTCATTGATTCAACTGTATGGGGCTGTAATATCGTAATCGGATCGGACGGATTGCGTTCATAAATAATATTACCAGACATATCTGTTATTTTTGTAATTGAGTATGGACGTACCGATTTACCATCATTCCATATTACAGCATAGATATTAGTCAGGTCCAGCAAACTCATTTCCGATGCACCAAGGACCGTCGAATATTCACGACGTAATTTTGTCCCCACCCCAAGACGTCCAGCCATATCCAAAACAGAATCAATTCCGTACAACTGGGTTAATTTTAGTGGCACCGAATTGACGCTTTTTGCAAATGCAGTCGCCAATGTTATGTCGCCATAATAACGATCGTTATAATTTTTGGGGTTATAGTCGCCAATTGCAAATGGCGAGTCATTTACATAACTGTCTGGGGTCAGACCATTTTCCAGCGCCACCAGGTAAACAACTGGCTTAAAGGCACTGCCCGGTTGGCGGGGCGATGTGACACGATTAAATTGACTGGATTGATAATTGGTTCCGCCAGACATTGCACGAATTGCGCCGTCTGGTTCAAGGGCAACAACCGCACCCTGGTACGTCCCCACGTGGGCAGGCAATATATCAGACACACGGTCCTGGTATTCCATATCCAAAGTAGTATAAACATACATATCAGATTCAAATGTACCAATAGTCGATTTTAATTCATCCATTACAAAATCTGTCCAATATCGATACAAATTTTTATCAACCGTGCCTGTGGCGGGTTTTAATGACTGGGCCGCGACACGTGCCTGGTTTATTGTGATATAGCCCTGGTGTACCATTTGGGTCAACACAACACGGGCACGGGCAATATTTTTATCTGGGTTGCGCAGTGGACTGTACGTTGTTGGCGCCTTTAACATAGCAGCAATTTGCGCAGCCTGGCCAATTGACAACTGGGTTGCAGGAACACCAAACATAGCACGCGCCGCGGCATCAATACCACGCAGACCGCCAACCAGAGATACGCGATTCATATATAAATCAAGCACCTGGTTCTTGTTAAACCTGTTTTCCAGCCAATATGACAAGATTAATTCTTGGACTTTGCGGGAAATCTTTTTTTCACGTGACAGGAATATATTTTTTGCAGTCTGCTGCGTGATGGTGGAACCACCCGCCGCCATACGCCCAGATGCCAAATTACCAAAAACTGCGCGGGTTATGCCACGAACATCAATTGGACCGTGTTGAAAAAAACGTTTGTCTTCTATGGCGACAATAGCCTGCCACACGTGGGGTGGCAAGGTTTCAACCGACACAGGCGTACCCATTATGCGATTAGCACTGCGAATTTCATTGCCATTTTTATCCAGAAATACAACCGCCGCATCACGCGTTTCGTGCAAAATTGCGTCCAGTGATGGCATACGCAAATAAATTACTGCAACATAGCCCGCCACCGCAACACAACCCAACAAAATTAAATTAAAGCACCAAACTAATAAACGACGTCGAAACGACGGACTTGGCGTGTTTGTATCAAGATTTTTATTTTGTTTATGCGGCAAATTTTCCCCCCGTTTTTAGGAATAATAACACAAACAACTTGCGTTTTGCAAAAGTTTATATTTATATATCTTAACACAAATTAAAAGGGATGGGGAATATGAAAAAAATTGCTTTTTTATTGGCTATGCTGACAACTGTGCCAGCGGTGGCAAATGAATACTGGGAAGATGTTTCTGATTTTGATTATGACATGCCCAGTATATCAACAACTAAACGTGATACGTATGTCGGAATTAGACTGCATAAAAACGAAAGACTGGCATTTAAATACGATATTCACGATGGCGGCAACACAACAATTCGCAAAGACAACTGGGGCTTTGGCGCGACAGTCGGCAATCGGTTAAGCAATCACGTCAATGTAGAATTTGAAACAATGTATACTGGTGCCCAGCAGACTAAACGTGGTACAAACTTTGAATTCGATGTGTGGACAAATATGCTGAACGTATATCTATTCCGAGAATTCGAGGATGCAATTGCACCATATGCAGGCCTGGGGATTGGTTTTGCAACAATATGGGGGGATGTTGGAAATATGTCGGATACTGTTTTCGATTTGTCGTTCAGCGCAATGATTGGTGTGAATTTTGCATTAAACGACCGCATAGATTTAAATCTGGGGGTTAAATACCAGTACTATGGCGAAGTAGAACATAAAATACATAACCAAGAATATGCAATCACAGATATAGATGCAACAGAGTTCTATTTTGGGGTGGCATATAAGTTTGGGCTGTAATCGGATTCTTTTTCCGTTGTATTAATTTTATGAATTTTCTATAATTCGGGTATGAAAAAAGTACCCGATTTATTTATTTTATCTGAACACGCCGATTTACTGAAAAAGTTGCAGGAATGGGATATCGCATACCATCAAAACGATACACCCATCGTCGATGACGCAACGTATGACGCGGCAAAAAAACGTGCACTGGAAATCGAAGAAACGTATCCAGAATTGGCGGCGGGTGGTGCGTCAACACATGTGGGCGCCGCAGTATCAGGCAAGTTTAAATCGCACAGACATAGTGTGCCTATGCTGTCTATTTCCGATGTGTTTAATGAGGGGGAAGTGGCGGATTGGTTCAACAAATTAACCAGCAAAGATTTATTCATCGAATTAAAAGTAGACGGCGTTTCATATGCCGCACGATATGAAAACGGCATTTTGGTGCGCGGCCTAACCCGTGGCAGTGGCGTCGAAGGCGAAGACATCACAGAGAATCTGAAAACAATTCCAGACATTCCAAAAAAATTGTCTGGGGATTTCCCAGCCGTTATCGAAATACGCGGCGAGGTCTATATGAAACGCGCTGATTTCATCGCCCTAAATACAGAATCAGAAAAACAGTTCGCCAATCCTCGCAATGCGGCAGCGGGCTCACTGCGCCAGCTTAACCCAGCCATAACCGCGACTAGAAAACTGAGCGCATTTGCATACACATATGGTGAAATTTCTGCGCGCGATTTTGCAACCCAGGCTGAATACTTTGATAAATTGGAATCCTGGGGATTCAAAACAACACGCAAATGGGCGCATCACGCCAAAAATATAGAAGAAATCCAGACAACCTATAACGAAATAATGTTGATTCGACCAGATATCCCGTTTGATATCGATGGGCTGGTATTAAAAGTCAATGATATCGCAACACAAGAAAAAATGGGCAGTCGCGCCAACAGCCCACGTTGGGAAGTCGCGTATAAATTTCCCGCCGCACGCGCTATAACAACACTGCGCGATATAACCATACAAGTGGGGCGAACAGGTGTTCTGACCCCGGTGGCTGAATTAGAACCAATTAATATAGGAGGAGTGGTTGTCTCGCGTGCGACATTACACAATGCAGATGAAATTAAACGCCTGGGGGTAAAAATTGGTGACAAAGCTATCGTGCAACGCGCAGGTGATGTTATTCCACAGATAGTGGATGTCGCCGAATCCACACCAAGTGCCACGGAATTTCAATTTCCTTCAACCTGCCCCGTGTGCGGTGGCAATGTCGTCCAGGAATCTGGTATGGTGGCACGTAGATGTGTTAATACCTTGGGCTGTCCAGCACAACTGATTGGTGAACTGGAACACTTTGTTGGACGCAAACGGTTTGACATAGATGGCTTGGGCACCAAACAGTTGGAAAACTTTGTTGGACGCGGATGGATATGCGAACCCGCGGATATATTTACACTGATTCAAAATCACAGAGATGAAATCAGACGTATGGATGGATTTGGAGAAAAGTCTGTTGACAATTTGAACAAATCTATTGAAAATGCACGCAATATTGATTTGCACAGATTCTTATTCGCGATTGGGATTCCAGAAGTTGGCGAAGTGACCGCTAAAATACTGGCGCGCGCGTTCGGTTCGTTGGACGCAGTACGTAATGCACCGGCCTGGAAATTAAAAACAATTGACGGCATTGGCGATGTTATGGCCGATGAAATCGTTTCATTCTTTGCCGACGCCCATAATGCAGCGGCACTGGACAGGTTGTTGCAACATACAAATGTTCGTGATGCGGACGTTGTAGCGGCGACAACAATTGGTCCTTTGGCAGGCAAACGCGTTGTTTTAACGGGCACATTGGCAAAAAATACACGCGACGCAGCCAAAGAAATTCTGGAACGTATGGGTGCCAAGGTTTCGGGCAGTGTGTCTGCAAAGACGGACATTGTTTTGGCGGGCGCAGACGCGGGCAGCAAACTGGCACGCGCCCAGGAATTGGGGATTACAATCTGGGGCGAAGAAGATTTCGAAAAAGCAATTGAGCAATAAAAAATCCCGCCACGGCGGGATTTTTTATAAGCAACACCCAAACAAATAATAGGAACACATCCAAGGTTCCACTAGACACGCATGGGCTGATTAAAAAAATTATTTGGCGAATATGTCGTGCATCTGTGCTTATTAAATATGGATACATACCCGACCAATCGATTCGTTATCAAAATAAAAAATTCAAATCCGAATCAGTTTTCCGATTCACACTTCAACCATTGGTTGTAATGTTTTACAGGAATCTTTTCTTAGGCTATATATCTATAATGAACATAAAAACCAAAGGAGAAAGAAAAATGACACAAACATTATCAGCAACTATATTTGAAAAATTTCAAAATGCGGAACAATTATGGTTCTGGTTTTTGTATTCACGTAGTATGCGTAATAATAATTTAGCACGGCGTGGCACGCCAACAATGCGCCCGTGCGAAGTACTGGATGTAGAGTCACTGATAACCAAACTGTATTTATCTGGACGACTGAGTGACGAGCAATTAAGCGTTATGAAAAAATTCGGGGACAAACGTCGTGCGCCGCACCAACATATTTGGTCAGAAAATCGGGCGGCTGCGCAATGGGGGCGCGCAATGGACACACTGGGCAAGGCCGCACGTGAACGTGGTTGGATAGATTAAAAAAACACCCGCAATCGCGGGTGTTTTTCAACAATTATTTAACTGTTGTTGTGGCGTTACGATTCCATTTCCAGACTTCTTCGCCAGAACCCTGAACCAATGGGCGTTCTTTGCCATAAGAAATGGTGGAGATACGCTTGGCATCAATACCATCGTTTACCAGAACATTTTTAGCCGCGTTTGCACGACGTGCACCCAGTGCCAAGTTGTATTCTGTTGAACCACGTTCGTCGCAATTACCCGCGATTTGGATTTTTACATCTTCGTGGTTTTTCATATACAAAGCCTGACCCAACAGGTTGTTTTTCGCATCTTCGCTGATTTCAGATGAATTGAAACCAAAGAATACACGCTGATCATTCAAGTCTGCTGGTTCAACAATTTTAGAAGAACCACCACACGCTGCTAACAAGCCAGCAACGCCTGCCAACAAAGCAAAGTTTTTTAATTTCATGAAATTACTCCCTTGAGTTTCTGTTGCTCGTGATGTATTGTACTATAAAAGATAGCAATTTTCAAGGGGAAACAAAAAAAATGTCTGATATCTATTTGCGGGATTTAGAATTGGCCGGTGTTCGATGGGAAATTTCTGATATGCCTATTATGGCGCCACGTACGCCAACCACGCCGGACACCCAAAAAATGCCGCCGCGTCAGACCGCTGCTACAATCGTTGCGGAAATCGGTCGCGCAGCCGCCGCGGTTGTGCCTGCAATGCCACCACAACAGACTATGTCTATTGATACAGTACGCGCAATGGCGGCACGACCGACGGATATGGCAACACTGAATCGTATGATTGGTGAATTTAATCACCCACTGCGCACGACGGCCACGAATACAATACTGCCGCACGTCGGTAATGGTAAACTGTTAATAATAACTGACATCCCCAGCACTGACGATGATGCGTCTGGTGGTATTTTGACGGGCGCGACGGGGGAACTGATGGACAAAATGCTGAACGCAATTGGCCAAAATCGACAGACAACATCGATTGTACCAATTATGTTTTGGCGCACACCGGGCGGGCGCACACCAACACGCGAAGAACTGGATATGGCGCGTCCATTTGTGAATCGCGCAATCGAGCTGATTGCGCCACGTGTGATTTTAACATTGGGCACGCTGCCTGCGGTCGAGATGGCAAATATTAACATTGCAAAATCACACGGGGTGGATGTCACACTTGAAAATGGGATTACACTGATGCCGATATTCCATCCAAACTATCTGTTATTAAAGCCGACGGCCAAACGCGACGTTTGGAATGCGCTGCAAATTGTGCAAAATATCTTGAAAAGCGCTGAATAATAGTTAATAATTTATTCGCAAGTAATAAAGGAGTTTACAATTAAACCTGCATTTAATCGTGATAATCGTCGCGACACTGGTCCGCGTATGAATAATAAAATCTTTGCCAAGGCCGTTCAGGTTATCAGCAATGATGGTCAAAATCTGGGCGTAATGCCGATTGCACAGGCACTGCAGATGGCGGCGGATTTGGGATTGGATTTGGTGGAAATTAACGCCGGCAACGGAACACCAATCACCAAGATTATGGACTATGGCAAGTTCAAATATGAACAGAAAAAGCGCGCGTCCGAGGCACGCAAAAATCAAAAAACAATCGAAATGAAGGAAGTCTGGGTCAAACCGTTCATCGAAGAAAATGACCTGAACATCAAGATGAAAAAGGTTTTTGAATTCTTGGGTGGCGGCAACAAAGTAAAAATCGCAGTTATGACACGCGGTTCCAAAAAGGTTTTGGCACGCGGCAAGGATGCGGTTCCAGAACTGTTTGCCCGCATATTGGAAATTATTGGCGACAAGGGTACACTGGAATCAAAATCAAAGCCAGATGAACGAACAAAATCAATTATTATTGCGCCTGCAAAATAAAAAAACAGTGAAATAAGCCCCCAAAAAACGGGGGTTTTTTGTTATTCCTGCGCAGACAGAAATAGGATGGATGCAATAAAAAATGTACATTGGGTATTTACGAAGAAACCTGGGCACACGCGAAATCGATAAGCTGTGCGACCATTACAAGGCCAGATAAAAAAACCGCCTGGGCGGGCGGTGTTTTTATTCCGATACAGGCGCCGATGCAGGTTCCGAAACCGCAGGCGCGTTTTGCTGATGAATGATTTCGTTACGTAAATCACTTTGCTGGACAGATACACTGGTCTTGGCAGAAACCAATGCCAATGCCGCACACAAAATAAAGAATATTGTTGCCAGCCACGCCGTCGCACGGGTTAAGAAATTACCAGCCGCCGCGCCCGTCAACGCACCACCAAACATTGATGCCGCGGATGAACCAGACATACCAGAACCTTCGGACTTTTGTAATAAAATTAAACCAATCATCATAACTGCGACGATAATTAACAAAACCAATAAAATTGAAAACATTTTTTACCCTTATGTATTTGTGTTGCGTTGATTTTAATTTGCATTATCCGATTTTGCAAGCATTTTCAGCAATTCTGCCGCGGCCGCGGTGCTGGCTGCCTTTTTAGAATCGCCAGATGCAATTGCGAATTGCCCCAGTGCTGTCACACGTACATGAAATATTGGATTATGTGAAGCGCCGTGTCCCGATCCATATTCGTAAACCGGTAATTGGCCTTTGGCGCGTTGCTGGACCAATTCCTGTAGCGCGGTTTTGGCATCCTTGGGTGCGACAACGTCACGGGCGGCCAAATCACGCCAAAAGTGTACAATAATTTCCTGGGCGGCGGCAAAACCGCCATCAATATAGATGGCCCCGAATAAGGCCTCCATAGTGTTTGCAAGCATATGTTTTGTACGGCCTGCCGTCATATGGCCGTGACGAACGCGCTTGTCAATTCCTAATTCGCGTGCCAATGTCCCCAGTGTATCCGTTGAAACCAGCATTGCGTGACGACGCGCCAGTTCGCCTTCGCTTTCACAAGGGTACATATCCATTAGCAAATCTGCAACCGCCAAACCTAACACGCGATCGCCTATAAATTCCAGACGTTCATTGTTGCGCGCAGAATTAACACCGCTTTGCGTTAACGCCAAATTCAACAGTGATTCATTCTTAAATGTGTAATTCAGCTCTTTCATTTTAGTCTATTCCCATACCAAATCTGTCCCAGCGCATTTTATTGCCCCAATTCCACACAGACAACATAGACGCATAGTAATTATGTGAATACCATACAAACCATACGCTGCCCAGTACATTATCGCGTGGGACAAAGCCAACATCGCCACGGCTGTCGCCGCTGTTATCGCGGTTATCGCCCATAAAGAAGTAGTGGTTTTCTGGGACTGTGAATAATTCTGTGTTATCAAAGAATGCGTTGTCAGACATTTCAATTATACTGTGCGAAACACCATTTGGCAATGTTTCGGTGTATTCTGTTGCATTAAATACGCCACACGCGCCATCGTACAGCTGACAATATTCATCCGGCTTGTATTCGATTGTGTAATTAAAATCGGCTGGATTGTTATCGATCCATATTTTATTGCCCTTAATCGACATACTATCACGATAATATCCAACAGAACGCATAGACTTTGGCAATGTTGCGACAATATATGGGCGTGGGTTTTCGCGTGGAATCATTGTTCCATTTATGTGCAAACGACCATCAATCATCTGGATTTTATCACCAGGTTTACCAATCAGACGTTTAACATAATCTTGCTGTTCATTTATTGGGTTGCGAAATACGATAACGTCCCCAATTTCCGGTTCTGTTGCCCAGAAACGCCCGTCCCACATTTTCCAAGAACCAAATGGGAAAGAATAACGCGAATATCCATATGCCCACTTTTCTACAAAAATATGGTCGCCCACGTGCAATGTTGGTATCATAGATCCGGATGGAATGTTGAACGGCTCTAACAGAAAACTGCGAAACAAAATTGCAATCACCCCCCCATAAAATATAGTGTTAAACCATTCACGTGCGACATTTTTGTTTTTGGCCGGCATTTCATAATCCTTTTATTAATTATGCGTATATTAAAACTTGCGCAAATTTAATTCAAGTTATAATATGCAACGTATGATATCTTTGAATTCGATCATATTTAATGGGATGGATGCTACACCGATTGATGTCCAGGTGCAATTGTCGGCCGGTCTGTCAAAACCTGAATTTAATATTATCGGACTGGCAGATCGCGCAGTCAAAGAATCAGCAGAACGCATTCGTAATGTTTTGGCATCTATGAATTTATCTTTGCCGCCCAAACGTTTGACGGTTAATTTATCGCCGGCGGACGTTGAAAAAAGTGGTTCTCATTTCGACCTGCCTATTCTGTGCGGAATATTGTGTGCGATTGGCGTATTGCCAGAAGCGGAATTGGAAAAATATGTTATTCTGGGTGAAGTCGGGTTGAATGGCGCGATTGTAAAAACCGATGCGGTGTTGCCGGCGTCTGTGTGGGCGAATTCGCGTGCGTTGGGTATAATTTGTCCCGGCGACCAAGGCGCCCAGGCGCGATGGGCGGGGCATGAAAATATTTTGGCGCCTTTTCACGTTGTGCAACTGATTAATCATTTTAAAGGAACCCAGATTTTACCTGTACCAGAACTGACCTCACCAGAAGGCGCGATAAATTCACCGTTGGATATGGCCGACGTTCACGGCCAAGCGGCGGCAAAGCGTGCGCTGGAAATCGCAGCGGCCGGGGGACACGCAATGTTAATGGTTGGGCCGCCAGGATCGGGCAAGACTATGCTGGCGTCACGATTACCTACAATTATGCCTGAAATGACCGCACACGAAATTCTGGAAACATCGACTATATATTCAATTGCAGGGGAATTGGGGAATCGCGGACTGATGTCAACACGACCATTTCGCAGTGTGCATCATACGTCCAGTCCAGTTGCACTGGCGGGCGGTGGTTCGGATGCGCGACCGGGAGAAATATCGTTGGCGCACAATGGGGTTCTGTTTTTGGACGAATTGCCAGAATTCAATCGCGCGACATTGGAAATCCTGCGCCAACCTATGGAATCAGGACGCATTTTGATATCACGTGCACGACGTAATGCGACGTACCCCGCGCGCTTTCAATTGATTGCAGCAATGAATCCGTGTCCGTGTGGGCATTTGGGGAATGCAGCCCTGTCTTGTTCGCGCGCACCACGATGTGCCGAAGCGTATCAAAACAAGATATCAGGGCCACTGTTAGACAGAATTGATTTACACGTTGATGTGGATGCTGTAAAACCATGGGAAATGTCCACTGATAATACACCGCGCGAATCCAGCGCAACAATTCGGGCACGCGTTGTTGCCGCACGCGAAAGACAGATTGCACGCCAAGGTTGCGTCAATGCACATCTGGACGGGCCAGCACTGGAACAATTTGCCGCGCTGGATTCAGATTTAACTAACTTTCTGAACACAGCTGCAGAAAAAATGGGAATGTCTGCACGTGGATATAATCGTATTAAGCGATTGGCGCGCACAATCGCAGATTTACGCGGCGCAGAAAATATAGAAATGACCGACATTGCCGAAGCTTTGTCTTACCGTCCAATTAACCGCGGTAAATATGGTGTAAAATTATAATTTTGTTATTTTTCTGACTGCTTGATTCGCCACATACGAGCCAACGATGGCACGATTTTGTATTTACGCGTGGCAGCAGACCAGGAATTATTTTTTGCATATTCAAGAATTTCTTGTTTTTCTGCGTCTGTGAATTTACGCCTTGCGCGGACTGGGTATATGTTGTACACCTCGTTCCAAGCAACAAGTGTTGTGCGTGGCACATTAAAGTCCCGCGATGCAGCACAAGGCCCGTATAATTTTGCATATTTCAATACAGCAATTTTATAAGCTTCTGATTTATGAGATGTCCCCCATCCACACTGTATATGATGTCCAAAACAGGTTGACTTTCCAGATTCTGTCGCCCAATTTCGAATTGATGTCACCGACACATTATAATAGCGCATTGCGCAGGTCGCCCCGTGCTGGAATGCAAATTCCAGAATCGCCGCCTTTTCTTCGGATGAGAATGTGCGACGAGGCTTTACCGAATATATCTTGTAAATTTTATTCCATTTCGTAATTGTTGATATAGCGATATGGAAATGCTGAGTGGCCGCGATAGTTCCATGTTCACGGGCATATTCCAGTATCTTGATTCTGTCTTCGTATTTGTACGCCATGATTTTTACCCTTTTAACGACTTAAAAATAAAGAACGGCTATTTTCTATGAATTGACGGCGATTTGGCATAGCATGAATAAAGCGTGTTAAATAACGCAATGAATTCTGAATTACCGTCGTTTCCATTGTTTTAGTGCTGTTTACCTGTAATTGCAATGCCTGTAATTGCGACAGATCGAACGAATGTTTGTCTGCCGTTTTGCCAGCGTTGTACTTGATTTCCAGCAAAAAGTTTGGAAAGTATGAGTTTATAAACTTCATACGCTCGACCTGTTCAGGAATGAGCATATAATGCAAAACCCCCATCGCCACAATCGTATTCAGCTTGTATGAGGTCGCTAAATCCTTGGCTTCATCCCAAGTAATTGCACGCGGAACGCGACCACCAACTAATTCAGCAGTACGGATATACGCATCCATAATTTCTGGCATATCAATTATATATGCGTCAGATGTATTGTATTCAGTCTGAATAGCAGCAGCCAGTGGTGAAAAACCAGCACCCAAGTCAACAAAACCCTGCGTGGTTCCAGCCTGGATTTTATCTGATAAAAATTTGACACTTTCGGAAAAACGCAGCGCATAGTGCAACGAATGTGCGGGAACTTGTTTGCCACGGGCGGTGCACTCGACTAAAAACTGTTTGCGTTTCAGTGTTCCATTAACAATTTTGTGCCCCACTTCGCCCAGATGCGGACGCAAGTCGGGCGATTTCATAACGTCAAGTAACGCATTATTCCATTCGCGAATATATTCGTATGTAAAAGTTGATATTGGCGCAATGTAATGTTTGTATCGTTCCAATGCAGGTTCCATAAAAAAACTGCACGACATGGGAATATCCATAAGGCCAAATGATAACTGCTTGCTCATTTTTTATTTCCTATCTGTTATTTGCTTTGTTCAGGCGCAATATATTATCTTGGTACGCTTTGAATATGTGTATCAAGCAACAATGCGCCCAATCTTTTGGACTGTTTAATTTGGTACGCAGCAACTTGATATCGCTGTTATCATCGTTCCCCAGCAATACGCCATCCAGGGAACCATTTGCATCATAATACGCATACAAAGGCGCAGCTGGCGAAATCTGTGACACAATGTCTACATCTGGCGCCATTGCTCGAACCGTTTTCGCAATATGTGCAGTACAGCCCAACAACGCAGTGGCATAACAGCGTGGCGGCATCAGACGTTTTGCATAGACGTTTGTGCCATATACAGAAACATAACCGTTTCGTTTATAGAATTTTTCTGCGTGCAACAGTGCGGTCAGTTCTATGTAATTTGTAATTGGGCTGATGCTGCGTTCCGCGTACTGCAACAGTTTTTTGCCAATGTTTTGTCCCTGGTATTCCGGCAGAACATATAGACAACGGATTTGCGCATCGCGGGTTGATGCAGTGCCACGAATAAAACCGACCATTTCCATGTCACAATATGCGGCAAATGCCACGTTATAGGCATTCTGGCGATGTTGAATTCTGTATTCAGCCAGCCAGCGTGCAACTTCGTCATCCGATGGCGCAGCATTATAATTAACGGTCATAGCCGCCGCGCGAATACGCGCAAAGTCATCCCATACAGATGGGGCGGCCTGATTAAAAATAGGTGTATAGAATACTTCTTTCATACTTTGACATATAATACTAACAAATCTGTTTGTCAATATATTGTTAGAAATTTATTTCTATTTCGGGAAATTTACTGTGCGTTGCATTGGGAACAGTAATCAAATTTTCCGGTGCCACCCATTTTTTTGAAAGACTGTTTGGTACAACACGATCATCAGATGCGATATAGTGCACCTGAGGCAATCCAGGCAATGTGTTCATATCAACAGATTTAGTCAGTGGCAAATCGCCAAAATATTCCGTCCAATCCGTGTGATTCAAAACGCCCGCAATCGTCACCCAGCGTATAATATTCATATCTGGATTCTGGGATATAATCAGACCAGATATCATCGCGCCACCTGAATAGCCAATCAAAACAATAGGACGATTTTGCGCTAATATCTTTACGGCGTCGCGAACGGAATTGATAATTTCCTGGGAAAATCGGCCGTCTGTCCAATCCGTTTGGTTGCACACAGGCGACATAATATACTGGCACGGTCGCGCAATATAGGCGACATTTGTCGCCGTATCACGCACAGCCAAATCACGAACCAAAGTGCCATTCGGTGTCGGATCAGATGTTGGAATACCACGACCATTGAATGAATTGCCGTCGCCTTCGATATAAATATGAATTGGCGACGTTGTGTCCGACAGACGCTGGTACGTGGCCAATGTATAGTTCCCGGCAATAATTGGTGCATAAATAAAATTAGATGGCGCGTGCCACGTGGCAACACATCCGGATAAAAAAAGTAAAAATGACAGCCCTATAAATCTCATTCGCAATATTTATTATACACTAATTCAAAACAAAGGTCAAAAATGCAAATATTTGACAAATAAACTTGTTTTGACAAAATAACGCTTGACAAGTGTGTTGACAAATACTATTTTTAGGGTACGATTATTTTAAATAAAAGCCAAAGGGGCGTATGATGTTTAATAAATTAAAAACAAAAATGGCAGCACGTCGTGTTAAGACAAGCAAGGCGCGTGCCAAGACAAAAAATAACCAGAAAAAACGCAACGGATTCTGGAGACGCGTTTGGAATATTGTTTGCTGGCCTTTTCATATGATTGCAAAACTGTGCAAAAAAATTTGGAAATGGTTAGGCAGTATTAATATTATCGCAATGGTTAACCTGGCGCTACTGGTGACAATTATCGTTCTGTTTTCTATGTTGATTATCGATGTTATCAGCTGTCGCAAGCAAGTTGTTGTCGTCGCAAACAAACCACAGCCTGAACAGGTTATTGTGACCGAAGCAAATGCACCACGAAACATCAAACCACGTCCAGTTTTGCCAATCAAGGCAGCGACAAATGCCCAGAAAAATAAAAACGCAGCCCCAACCGTAAGTGTAGTACCAGTAAAACAATCGGAATCAAGAATTGCGCAGCATCAGCTAGCGAAGCACAATAATGAATTTTGGGGCGACATTATTATTGATAATCGTGGCGCCGGTGCAATGCTGCAGGCCGGCACTAAAGTTAATGGCAATCTGTACGTGCAAAATATGCGCAAGTACACCCTGCCTTGCGATATTCGTATCAATGGGAATTTGTTCCTGCGCGATGTGAATATGTTGCAGTTCTGTGGTGATTTCATTATCACAGGCAACATTTATGTCAGTCCACGTTCGTCATTTGGCCCAATTCCAAAGACAGCGCGTCTAGGCGGGCATGTGGTTTTGTAAGCCCAAAATTACAAAAATGTTGTTCATATCTCCCCTTGAATGCCGTTGTAAAAGCAACGGTATTTTTTTAATGGAAATAATTTAAAAACATTTGTATAGTGTTATTGTCCAAACAAATTACAAGGGGGAAATAATGTTTGATAAATTGTTAACTGTGTTATCTAAAAATTTAGGATACACAATTGTACTGTTGGTGACAGCGGTATTGTTTGTGTATTTTTCTGATGGTGTTATCGAAGGCTTAATTGCTGCGGTTGCTGCGGTGATTGCATTCACGTGCGCGGCGGTTCTGTATAAAGAATACAAGGCATTGCCAAATAAAAAGGCGGCACCCGCCAAGAAGGCCGCACCTGCGAAAAAGACAACCGCAAAAAGAAAATAGTAAAAATCCCCCAATCGGGGGATTTTATTATTTTTTCCAGAAAGCAAATCCGCGACGCGACGATTTTTCTTCACGTTGTTTGCGATCTTCGACCGCGCGACGACGTTCTGCACGACGTTCCTGGAAACGACGGGCAGATTCTTCGTCACGTTGAACAACCGCGATTGTTGTTGCGGATAATTTGCCATTGCGAACTTCTTCTTCGAATTCTACTATGTCGTTTTCATTTAAAAATCTGATACCAGCAGCTTTTAAAGAGCTGGAATGAACAAATACATCATCTGTGTTACCATCTGCGTTTGGTGCATCGGGACAAATAAAGCCAAAGCACTTTTTACCGTTATACCATCTTACTTTTCCTTGACGCATAATCCTATCCTTTCCTTATGCTGTTATGGTTCTGAAAAGCACAATCAGAACCTGGTTATAATTTTGACAGTTTTGATAAATGAAAGCAAGGGGAATAAAATTCAGAAATAAAAATCCCCCATTTCTGGGGGAAAATTCTTAGCCAAAGAATTGCGGCACACAGCCAAGACTACCACCCTCACCGGCCATACCCATAAATATACTTAAGACGGTACCGATACCAAACAACAAGATAAAACCAATTAACATTGGAATACCCTTTTCCTTTACTTCTTTGGTTGGATCAATCGCTTTACCGCCAGAAATATACCCCCAGGCCCAGCCAGCAATTGTAATTCCCGCGCCCACGAACGCCAACAAACGAACAATTTCAAAAATATCACCGAACTTTTGGGCCAGCAGACAAAATGCCTGACTTGCACCAGTGGCAGCCATAGCAGGTGCAAATGACGCCATAACGGCAATAAGCGCAAAATTTATTCTTTTAGTTATTTTTTTCATATCTAACCCCTTTTCCTTTTGAGATGATTGTATCATACTTTATAGGTAATTTCAAATCAATTTATCGTTCGAACCCATAATTTTAAATATCTCATCGTGGCACACATCTGTCATTAATTTACGGGCGGCCGACAGATATTCGCGCGGATTGAAATTTTCAGGTTTTTCCGTTAATGCACGACGCGTGGCCGCGGTAAAGGCCAAGCGCAAATCACTGTCCACGTTGATTTTACAGATGTTCATCTGGGTGGCACGACGCAACTGGGCGGCGTCTATGCCGCGTGCAGTGCCGATATTGCCACCAAATTCATTGATTGTTGACACCAGGCGTTCTGGGATACTTGACGCGCCATGCAGCACCAACGGAAAATTTGGCAGACGTGTCGCAATATCAGACAAAATATCAAAACGCAATTCTTCGTCCACACTGCGACGTTTATAGGCACCATGACTGGTGCCAATGGCAATCGCCAATGAATCTATCCCCGTTTCTTTTACAAAGCGTTCCACGTCGGCTGGATTAGTATAACTGGATTTGTCGCCAAATGTGTTTTCGTCTTCGATTCCGGCCAAGGTTCCTAATTCCGCTTCGACTGAAACATTATGCCTGTGTGCAAAGTCAACAACACGTCGGGTCTGCGCGACATTTTCGTGGAATGAATATTTACTGGCATCAATCATAACAGATGAAAAGCCCAACTCTATGGCGGCAACACAGGCATCAAAACATGAACCATGATCCAGGTGTAATGCAATTCTTTCTTTTATCCCGATTTTTGCGCCACCAATCATAGCCATTAACATATCACCGCCCATATATTTCAGCGCCGATTCAGACACCCCAAGAATGGCCGGACTGTGCGCCGCGCGCGCCGCATCCAACACCGATATCAGAGTTTCCATATTGTAAATATTAAACGCAGGAATTGCATATTTGCCCGCAATTGCATCTGCAAACATTTCGTTGGTATTTACCAGACCTTGTTTTATATATTTCATTAAAAATCATCCTTTTGGGCCAATTATACCATAAATAAGTAAAAAATTATCGTTTTTTTTGCCTTTTTGTTGACAAGCGTATCATTTGTGCAACAATTATCACGAATCGGGGGCCGGACAGAGATAAACAGGTTTTACGCAAAAGGGTAAAAAAATGAAAAAGACTTTGTTTGCATTGTTGGGCGTTCTGGTTCTGGCCGGTTGTTCTTCATACTATGATTATTACAAAGGTGGCGTTCGCTATACACAGGATGGCGATGATTGCGTGTTCTATTCCGCAGAACGTGGCCGCCGTTATTCCGAAGATATTCGTTCACTGAACACAGATAAAAAGATTGTTTATCGCAACACACAGTGTCATGATTTATATCTGCGCGATAATTTTGGCACAGCACAGCGTACAGAACGTCAGGTTCTGGCACCAGTTGCGACCAAACCTGCCACATGTGGTTGCGCAAAAAAATGCACCACGAAAAAGTATGTGTTTGTAAAATAAAAAATCCCGCCGTTTGGCGGGTTTCTTATTTCTTGTAATAACGTTGAACCTCGTTCATAACAAAGTTAAACAGTTTGCCAGCCTGGGTTGTGGTTGGCATTGCCCAGTCGTTCTGCATATATGGCATTGCCGCAACCAATACAAACCGTGCCATAAAATGGAAAATACGCGATTCTTGGTGTTTGGATAACTTTGCCGGCGCATTTCCAACATGAAAAACTTCGTTTTCAATCGCATCGTCCAATTTTTCGTTAATGTTATCCAAAATCTTTTGCGGGTAATATAACTTACATTCCTTAGGAAAACCTTCGAACATAGAAATGTCGTTATTACGCGAATACAAAATATTCCAGCCAACCCGGTCAAACAAATCTTCCAGGCACTGGCATATCATACGATTATATTCTTTGACGCCCTTTTCCATAAATGTAGCCAGACGCGCCTCCATATTATCAGATTTGGCACATTTCTTTTTACGCGCTGCTTCGTATACGTCGTGGGTTTGGCGTTCAAATTCAAAGAATGTACGAACCTGGCAGATGATTTCCATTGGAATTACCTGCTCTGCACTGGGGCCGATATTCAGAATAACTTTCGCATCACGATAATTGCGTGGGTTCTTCATATTGTAAAAAGTATCACGCACAGCCAAGACACGGTCTGGCATCATTTCATATAAACGCTCGATAAAAGTACGCGCCTGGGGAATTAAGTCAAACAGACACTTTACACGCCACACATCCTGAAGACGATGACGCGGTGGCGCAATTTTATCGATTGCGCGAACCAAATCAACCGCGATTTTTTCGTGTCCACGACCAATGATTGACAGAACCGTTTCAGACGCGGCACTGATATATTTTTCAGAGAAACGTTCACGAATTTTTTCAGCAATTGCGCGGGCAGACGCTTCACGTTCGTGGGCAACCAAAACAGAATATGCCGCATTCGCAACGTCGTTTACATAGTCCGCATAATACTTGCCGGTGATTTTATCCAGCGCACGATTGACGTTCTTTTGCGCACCAACAATGACCGTCACAATCGATGATACCGCCAAATCAACACGCTGGCCAACCGCACTGGTAAAGAACTGATTACGCATTGGATCGGCATCCAGACGATGATTTACAACGTATGGGGACAGTGGACTGATGTCCGATATGCGAATGGGTTCATCAATTGCGCTGTTGGTTTCATAGTCGTATTTCATAACCGCAGCCTTGGGCGCACCAAAACATTTGCCCAAAACATAAAACACCTCGCGGAACCAGTGCATACTGTCTGAATACAAACTTTTTAGATAGTCCGCCGCTTCGTCATTTATGCGACCGTCGGCAACCGCACGATTTATGACGTCAAGATTCTTGCGGTCGTTGGCGGCTGCGATATCTTGGACCAACAGGTCCGAACCAATGTATGGCATAAATCCCCCCTACTTCATTATTGGGAACAAGATGACGTCGCGCAACGTCGGCTGGTCAAAGATGATGCTGGCCAGACGGTCAACACCAACACCAACACCCGAAATCGGTGGAAAACCGTGTTCCATAGCACGAACAAAGTCATTGTCCGGATTAAATGCTTCTTCGTCACCGTCAGCAATGTTTTTTGCCTGTTCTTCAAACGCAGCCAACTGCTGGATCGGGTTGACTAATTCCGAATATCCTTTGCATATTTCGGCACCACATACCAATAACTGGTACATATCAATGCGACGATCGTCTTCGTTATTACGACGCGCCAATGGCACCATATATGCAGGATAGTTATACAAGAACGTTGGATTCACAATGTTGCCACGGATTTTACGCTTATACACATAGTCAACCAATGCTGGAATCGACTTTAAATCTTCAAGTTCCGCCATCGGGAACATACCTTCGTCCACCAACTTCTGACGCAAAACATCCACATCATCAAAATCTAAAATGTTGCAACCAAAGAATTCATTCATCTTGGCCGTATAGTCAATCATTTCATAAGACGAGAAGTCCAGTTTTGTGCCCTGGTATTCAATCTGAAGCGTACCGCGACACTTCATCAACAATTCCTGAATCAAATCCCAGGTGAACTTGATGTTATCGTTGTAATCCCAATATGCCGCATACCATTCAACCATAGAAAACTCTTGAAGATGCATCGCATCCATACCTTCGTTGCGGAAGTCTTTGGCAACTTCGTAAACGCGGTCGAAGCCGGCACCGATTGCCTGCTTTAAGAATAATTCAGGCGAAATACGCAGTTGAAAATCCGCATCCAACGCATTGTGATGGGTTGTAAATGGACGCGCCGCCGCACCAGATGCAATGTTCTGCATAATCGGCGTTTCAATTTCCAAGAAACCACGCGCATTCATAAAATCGCGCCAATACTGCATCATCTTGAAACGTCCTAACAGCGCGTTGCGTGATTCTGGGTTGGAAATAATGTCCAAATAACGCTGACGATAGCGGGTTTCCATATCAGTCAAACCGTGATACTTTTCAGGTAATGGACGCAGCGCCTTGGCCAGGATTTCATACGCAGATACGCGCACCGTCAATTCACCAGCTGTGGTGTGATACAATTCACCTGTAATACCAATAAAATCGCCCAAGTCAACGTTTGCCTTCATAAACTTGTAATTTTCTTCGCCCAATTCTTCGCGGGACATAGAAAACTGAATCTCGCCGTTAATGTCATAAATGCGCCCAAACATCAATTTGCCCAGCCAGCGCAATGCCGTGATGCGACCCGCCAGACGCACAGGTGTGCCATCCGCCAATGTGCGCGCATCTTCGATTGTATGCGTGCGGTCAAATTTATCCTTCCAAACAACACCGTCGCGCGCACGGATATTTTCAGCCTTTTGCAGGCGCGCCTGAAGTTCATTGGTTGAAATTGGTGTGTTCGTTGTATTTTCTGACATTTTTCTTTTCCTTAGGTTATGTCTGGGTGTAAAAAACGGGCGTACCAAAAGTGCGCCCGCAGTTTTATTTCTGTTGGTCGCACGTGTCATTTAAAACGTTTAATAAACAATTTCATTTTTTGTGCATCCCTGTTTCTTACTTGTTTGCAAGTCCATTATATATTGCATTTATCAAAAGTAAAGAAAAAATAATTATTCAACTATTTTTCACAAACACCACCACGACCATGCAAATATCCTGCAACCGTATGTTCCTGGACATAACGCGCAATGCATAATGGGGTGTCACCCTGAGCATCACGGGCATTTATGTCTGCACCCGCAGCCAACAGCAATCGGGCCGCAGGAACGTTTGATGCAATGTGCAATGGTGTTACACCAAATATGTTTTCACGCGCGTTTATATCCGCGCCATTTTGAATAAACAATTCCACCAACGGCGCATAGGAATCGTATGGACGCATCGCAGCCATATGCAGCGGGGTATACCCATCCGCATCCGCGGCATTAACATCACAGCCCGCCACTATCAATGCACGCGCCGCGTAAACATTTTCTACAGAATTTAACAAGGGGGCACGACGGGCGCCAGGTCTGTTGTCTATGCAAATGATATCTGAATCAGGCACAGCAATAGAATTAACGCGATATATCGCTGTGGCAAATAATATCACGGAACATACACAGGCACAGAAATAAAACAGCCCCTTGGTTTCATCAGTCATTTTTGAAGCCTATATTTTTTAACTGCTTGGCAATTGGCTTAATCTTGATTTCCGACACAATCATATCCAACAATGTATCAATATCATCAATTGCCAAAATTGTTGCTTTACGCTTTACAACTGCAAAATCACCAGGGGTGGCAAATTTTAACTCAATTGGCCATCGCTTTGGGGTCGCACCAAAGAAATATTGAAACGCCAGCTTTGTCTGTTCCGCGGTCATATAGTCATATTTTACTTTGAATAAAAAGCGACGCAAGACAGCCTGGTCCAGGTATTCCATTGTGTTGGTCGTGCAAATAAACGGAATTGTCGCATTTTCCATCTGCAACAGCATTTCATTCACACAGGAATGTTCCCAGTTCTTGGTTGCGTGCTGCTTGTTCATAAGGAATGAGTCCGCTTCATCAAACATCAATATAGCGCCTTTGGATTCGGCTTCGGCAAAGGAACGTGCTATGGCTGCTTCGGTGTCGCCTATGTATCGACCAAACAAGTCACTGGCACGTTTTTGCAGCAAGTCACGCCCAAGACACTTTGCCAAATATTTCGCAAAAGCCGATTTGCCCGCACCAGAAACGCCGTACAAGCACATAGAAAATGGCAAACCATTCGAATTTTCGCATATCTGGCGCGCCAGCGTCAGCATATCTGTGTCCGTATTTAATAAATCTGTTGAGAATTCAACATCAACAAGACATTGGGGCGTGATACGACGACCAGATGCCAGCGCAATAGATGAAACTGTTTTTTCTAAAACTGATACATCATCTGTTAATTTCGCCATTTTAACGGCCGTAGTCAAAACACCAGGCCCCATATCATATTTCGTCGCGATTTCATCAATAGACTTTTCAGGGGCAGCAAACTCATTACGCGAACATATGTTTTGTAAAATGTTTTTTATGTCGCGACCACTGAAACGGTCTGAACGCAGGCAATATGAAAAACGATGAATAAATTTATCCATATGAGTCAATGATTCCGCAACCCATATAACGGGCGCCGAATTGACACCAAACAGGTATGATACACTTTCTTGATTTTCGTGATGCGCCAAAATATCCGCATTTTCTATAATCATAAGCGAACGTTCCGATTGCGCCAGTAATGTATACGCCTGCAAAATCTTGGATATTTCGCCACCAAGACGTGACCGGCCAGGATTTTTCAGACCGTACAGCCTTGCACCAATCGAATCCGCAACAGATCGCACCAGCTCGGTTTTGCCCGAACCGCCCGCCCCATAAATTAAAATGTTCACACCACGCATTTTGTTGGACAAAGCGCCATCCAAAATTCGGCGCATATGTTCATAAGGTTCCGCCACATGCGCAAAGTCAGCCTGACACCAATTGGCAGCAGGATTCAACATCAGCATTTCATTGCGAATATCATCCGCAGAACGAATATCATCCGACAGCAACTTTGTTATCCCAGCAGTCAAATCGATTTCACCGCTACGATCCTTGACCAGGACGCCGTTGCGAAACAACGGGCCGTCCGACATAAAAGCTTCGTGCACCACAGATAATGGCGTGCCAGAAAACGCAGACACTAAATCTGGAAAATTTTTGTCCGCTTTGTCGTTTAATGCGCGTTTAGAGCAAATGTCTGATGCAAAATCTGATACCAATTCGTGTTTGCGCATATTCAGAAACAGTCGAACAATATTAAAATATTCATTCGGTACATTAAACGCATTTAATATTGCATCCAGATTTGTATCATAGCCCGGCACGGTGATGTCTGTTATTTTTATGGCCGACATACAGTCGCGAACCAGACGCAAATCACCAATCAATTTTAGACCAGAGGCGTCAGATAAATCCAGCAGCGTATCACGATTAAACAGAATATTTGCGTGCATTTCAACCGCATCAAATATTTCACGCTGGTACGACGCAGCGACAGGCGACGCCAACAATTTATTCAGGTAAAACAATATAATTTGCCGTGGCTTCATAGTACACCATCCGATTATGATTTATAAGCGCAAAAAACAAAATACACGCATATCAAAATTTAAAGTTTTTTGCTATCTTAGGAACAAAAACACCATATGTCAAGCCGACACAACATATAAAAAATCCCCCTGCAATTGCAGAGGAACTGAACCAAAACTGATACACCGTATTAGTGCGAAACCTTGGCTTCGGTCATAACGACATGCTTGCGCAACTTTTTGTCGTATTTACGGAATTTCATTTTGCCCTGAGTATTCTCAGACTTAGTGTTTTTTGTTGTGATATAGAAGACGCCAGTTTCGTTGTTTCTTAACTGTACAACTTCTTTGTTGCCTTTTTTAGATGCCATTTTATTCGCCTTTTATTTATTCTGCGCAGTATATTAAGTTATTTTTTTCGCTAAATCAAGTATTTTTTATACCGCTGTTGTTTTTGGTGCGGGTAAGGAGACTCGAACTCCTATGGGTTGCCCCACTGGAACCTAAATCCAGCGCGTCTACCAATTTCGCCATACCCGCCCTGGCCCGCGTTGTATTTTAATACACTGGATAGTCACGCGGGAATGAGGCGTCAGGGCGCGCCAACTCGGACTTTACGCCACAGCCTGCAACCGCAAATGTTGATATAACGACAAATCCAATCAGTATTTTTTTCATGCGACTATTATAAACATATGATTATTCCCTGTCAAATTGTTTCATATATCTGTTCACTTTGAGTGTTTTTTATGATAGGATTTTTGTCAGAGAGAATTTTTTCATATGAAAACACCAAATTTATCTCGCGATTTGCGATTGATGATAGCTTTTTATGCCCTGCGTAATATCAGCGACTTGTTTCTAGGGACATTTCTGGTGTCGTTCATTATGCACTTGTCGACAAATGAGATCGTCACAGTTTCAACATATAAACTATTTGAATATGCGGCAACCTGTGCAGGTTTTTTCCTATTTGCTCGCTGGTGCAAGCAATATGAGAAGGTTTATGTACTTACATTGAATTTAATTCCAAAAATCATCCTGTTGTGCGCCATTATTCTTTTGGGAGAAGAGGTTGTTGATTACCTGATTCTATTGGGGATACTGTATGGCATTGGGGCGGCGGCATTCCACCTGCCAATAAATACAATGATTGGCGAAAAGGCAACCAATAATATTATGAACAAATTTATAGGCACAAAAAATTCCGTGATGCTTATCATGAAAATTGCAACGCCGATTATATTGGGTTTCTTTATTGATGCTGCTTCTTACACAGAAATGGCGGTGGTGGTGTTGGGGCTGACAATCATAGAACTGGGGCTGACATTTCTGATGAAGCGTTCAAAAAATCGCTGTAACGAACCCATTGACTTGAGCGGTTTCTGCCGGCGGTTTCTGCGCTTCCCGGTAATTCGAACTATGTTAGGTATGGAGGTTCTGCGTGGATTTGCAATCGGCCTGTTGGGCACGGTTATAACTATGTATACCGTATATATGTTCCAAACTGATTTAAATCTGGGTATATTTACGACGATATTTGCAATATTTTCTATTATCACATCATGGGCGTTTGGTCGTTGGGGACGAAAAAAGTACTATCCATATCTTTTGACCCTTTGTATGCTGATTATATTGACATCAATTTCTGTCTTTGTTTACAAAACAACGCCTATAACATTCTTGATGTATAATTTCACATATGCTACCGCGATAGTTTTGCTGGAACTAATTTGTAGCGTTGGTGTCTTTAACCTGTCTCGTTCGCGGTACGTGACCGATAATTACAAAGTCGAATATTTTGTTTTTCGCGATTTTGCATTATTTCTGGGGCGCTGGGTCGGATTTGTAGGGCTGATGTATATCGGTGTATTTGGTGGATATGAGTGGCTGAGATGGTATTTAGTCGCAATCACCGCTGCAATTTTATTAATGGCGATAGCGGCACGTCAATTAACCGGTCGCGTCCGCGGACTCTAGCCGCCCAACTGTGCCGACAAAATCAAAAAACCACCCGTCAGGGTGGTTTTAAAATAACTGGTGCGAGCAAAGGGGCTCGAACCCTCGACCTCAACCTTGGCAAGGTTGCGCTCTAGCCAACTGAGCTACGCTCGCATTGCCCGCATATTCTTACACA
>JAZRLB010000002.1:0-102819 GCA_045646625.1 Candidatus Enterousia sp.
CCACGGAACCTAGGTTATGCGCGCAAAGCGCGCACAAATAATAAGGATTCTATGACCTGGGTCCCGTGGTCAAGCCACGGGATGACAGAATTTTTTTGCAAAAATTCTGTTTATTTTTACCTCGCTAAACTTTTATTTATCAAAGTAATGTTCGTTGGTGAGGCTTTCGTTCTTGCATTAACAGAGTTTTTTATTTATTCTTGGTACTGTCTGGTGGAGTATCAGACACAAGGACACACAGTTAGTGGACGGGTTTAGTCACCCGAACATAACGAAATCGCTAACCATTTGTCCCGACATTAAAATGTCGGGAAGCTGTTTGCTATACAAAAGCCCATGGGTAAAGGCAGCAGATTCATCGTTATGTTTGAATGACTAACTTCCCGGCACCTGCAAAACTGTGGGTGTTTTTTTATAAAACAAACAGGAATTTAGTCATGAAAAACATAACAAATATATGTGCTGTTGCGGTGGTGTTGGCTTGGTGTCATAACGCAGTTGCGGGCGGTGTAATTGAAGATATTGGGGATTTTTTGTCTTTTAAGGTGTTGCCCATTTATTCGGCGGCATCTACCGTTTATAATTCTGATTGGAATACTTGGTACGATTACGATTGGAATGGATTGAAGCAGTTGGTGGTTGTAAATTTAATTAAATCGACTGTCACGGATAAATTAAAGGATTCTGTTGATGAAATGCGACCAAATGGACATGGAAATGACAGTTTCCCGTCGGGGCACACATCGAATGCTTTTGCACATGCGGCCTTTGTTCATCGTCGTTATGGTATAAATCAGGCCATTTTGCCGTATGCTATGGCAGCATTTGTTGGGTATTCTCGTGTTCAATCTGGGTGGCATTATACGCATGATGTTTTAGCTGGGGCGGCAATTGGGTTTATGTCTGCGTGGATATTTGCAGAACCAAAGTATAACGTTGTTGTGTCTGCAGATACAAATGGAGGACGTGTGGATTTTCATACCGTGTTCTAATGGTCAAATAATTGTAAGAAAATCCCCCATTTGGGGGATTTTTTATTGGTGTGTGCAGATAGTAAGACTTCATTTACTGGGGGCGGTCAGGCTACGGGATGACAGTGTTTTGTTAAGAATTCTGTTTGTGTTTAATTGGGGAACATTCATTTATCTAATTAATATTCACCAGTGGGTACATTGTGATGATTTTTATTTATATCTGTATTTGAAATTTTTTTTTGTATCGCGTACAATTGTTAAAAATAATTTTATTTGTTGGGAGAATTGAAATGAAATGTCGGTTATTGTTTTTCTTGATTTGTCTGGTGTGTATGCCGAATGCGTGGGGAAATGCCTGGGGCCCATGTACAAGTGTTACAGAAAAGCTTGATCTTACTAATGATGGCTTTCCATCGTATGAGTTGCAGGGTCTTTGCAAAAGCGAAAAAAGAATGTGTTGTGGCGAATATATGGTCAGGGATTGTGAATCTTGTTCTGGAACAAGTAAACAAAGGAAGCTTACTGGGGTACCGAATTGCAATGATATTTATTATGATGTTTGCGAAAGTGGTGGTTCAGGAACGAATTGTAATGATTGTGATGGGAAATGCAAAGGGGAATATTGGCAACGTATAAAAGAGGGATATGAACAAAAGCTGAATGAAACGTGTAACCGAGAGACTTGTGAATGTTATACTATGCTAGCTGTCGAATACCAGTGTGAGTCTGGATATCGTCAAGAAGGTGATAAGGTTAGTTGCACTATGAATATTAATGGTGGGGATGTGGAGTGTTATGGGTGCAAGAAATGTTCCGCCGAAGATAAAGCTTATGGCGCCGATAAAAATGAAAATTGTATAACCAGCATCGACTGGGTGCGTTATTCTGAAGGCTATGAGTACAAGAAGAATGCGAACTTTAATTCTGAGGATTGCAGTTGTGAAATTACGAAAGAATACAGATGCGCGGACGGTTGGTATGGGGTTGCTTTTTATAACTTTTTAAACAGGGGGGTGGATGGTTGCAAGCTGTGTCCCGAGGCAGAAAATATTTTTACGGACGAAGCGTTAACAAAAAAAGCGCGTGGAACATCGGTTGCGGGCAGTAATTCAGATGCTAAAAATTGTTATTTGAAGAACGATACATACTATATGAAAAGCGGTACGGTTAAAATTACAAATTCTGGTGACAACACCTGCCAATATGTGAAATAACGTGCGGGGAGATTATTTCCCCCACGCGTGACCAATTACAAATTCTGCGACCAGTGGTACAGACAGTGTCGTTATGTTTTCCATAGCGGCTTTTATTTTCTGTGCAAATTCATCCGCAAATTCAGATTTGCATTCAAATACAATTTCGTCGTGAACCTGCATAATCATACGGATTTTGTCAGAATTTGGCGTGATAATATTATTATATATTTCAACCATTGCGCGTCGCATCAGGTCCGCTTCAAATCCCTGGATTGGGGCGTTTATGGCGGCACGCAGTGCATAGGCACGCATACGTGGATTTTTTATGTCGGGTAATTCTATGCGGCGTCCCCACGGGGTGTAAACGCACGCGTGTTCCAATGCAATTTGTTTCGTTTTGTCAATATATTCGCGAATTTCGGGCAGACCCGCCATATATGTGTTTATTATGTTTTGGGCTTCACCGCGCGATACACCCAATTGCGCCGCCAGGCCAAAAGACGATATGCCATAGATGATTGAAAAGTTTACCGTTTTTGCCGCACGACGTAAATCGCGTGGTACGGGTTTGTCTGTGTCTATGTTGAATATTTTACGTGCGGTTTGTTTGTGAATGTCAGAATTGTTGTTAAATGTTTCCTTGAATGTATGTACGTTCGCCATATCCGCCAACAGGCGTAATTGAATCTGGGAATAGTCAACCGATATTAATGTGTGACCGGGGGCTGCGATAAAACATTTTCGAATTTCTTCGCCCAGTTCCGTTTTAATTGGAATGTTTTGCAGGTTGGGATCGCGACTGGACAGGCGGCCGGTGTTGGTGCTGGTCTGTAAATAGGTTGTGTGAATGCGGTCATCAGATGCAATTTGACGCGGCAATGCGTCTGCGTATGTGCCGGCCAGTTTTGCAATTGAACGCCATTGCAGGATTTTTTCAATAATTTCGTGCGTGTCGATTAAATCATTCAGTGCGTTGGCATCTGTTGAACGTTTTTTATTCGCAGGCAGCCCCAATTCATCGAATAAAACTGTGCCCAGTTGTTTGGGACTGGCGATATTAAATTCGTGGCCAGCCAAAGTCCAGATTTCGTCCTGTAGTTTTTGCATTTGGTCGTGAAATACTGTTGACAGGTGCATCAGTTTTTCACGGTCGGCCAAGACACCAACGCGTTCCATTTGCATTAAAATTGGCATTAATGGTAAATCACAGGTTTCATACAGGTTTCTTAACTTTTCGTCCTGGTTCAGTTCCGGACGCATCAAATCGTACAATGCACGACAAATACAGGCGTCTTCAGCCGCATAAACGGATGCTGAATCGACGGGCAGGGCGTCAAAGTGCATATCTGTATCGCGTGTCTTGGGTGGGAAAAGTGATGAAAACTTGATGTTTTCGTGGCCCAAGTACATCAGTGCTAATTCGTCCAGACCATGACCGTGGCGCGTGCCGTGCAGTATATAGGATAACAGCATTGTGTCATCAATTGGGGTGATCTTTGTTGTGTCCCAGCCTTCGTTCGCCAATATGTGTAAATCGTATTTCAAGTTGTGGCCGATTTTGATAATGTTGGGGTTGGTTAATATTGGCCACAGATGATTATATACCGATTCGATGGTTAATTGATTAGGGGCAATGTTGTTTTCGCCGAATAAATCAGCTGTGCCGGTGCGATGGCGAATTGGAATATATGCGCCGTGGGTGTCATCAATTGCCAATGATATTCCAACAATTTTATCAGATGTTTGGTTCAGGCCGGTTGTTTCTGTGTCAATTGCCAATATTTTATCAATGCGCGCCAGATATTTTTCCAATGCTTCAATTGTGGTTATTGTTTCACATTCGATTTTACGTTTTTTTGTGGGTGTTTGGGGCAATACTGGGGTGTCCAAAACGTCGCACGCGTTGCCTGGGAATGAAAATTCGTTTTGGTTTGTGCACTGCTTTTTAATTGGAAATAATTTTTCAATTTTTGCGGCCAAAGAATTGCTTTCGATTTGAGTCTTTATAAATTCCAGGGCGGATATGGTGTCAAAACAAAATGGTGTTATGTTCAGGCCTGATAAGTCGACATCTGTTTTTAATGTGACCAATTGTTTTGATATGTACGCCATTTCGCGATTGTCGCGCAGTAAACCACGGATTCGTTCGTTTTTTACATCGTTCAGATTGGCGTATAAATTATCCAGTGTGCCAAATTGATTGATAAGTTCTGCCGCCTTTTTTGGGCCGATGCCGGGGACCCCGGGGACGTTGTCTGACGAATCACCCATTAATGATTGTACGTCGATTACCCTGTCTGGGGTGACACCGAATTTTTCCAGAACGTCTGGTTCACGGATTTCGCGGTTCTTCATACCGTCGTATAAAAATACACAGTCTGATACCAGTTGCATCAGGTCTTTGTCACTGGTGATGATTCGGGTTGCATTGGGGGATGTACAGTTGGTTCGTGCCAGTGTTGCGATAACATCGTCCGCTTCGACGCCTGGGATACACAAAACAGGCAGGCCCATAGACATCAGTCCAGATTGAATCATTTTGCCCTGGGTGATAAGGTCGGCGGGCGTTTCACTTCGATTCATTTTGTATTGGGGATAGATGTCCTGGCGAAAGGTGATGCGTGATGCGTCAAACACGCATACAAAGGCGTCGTCTGGTTTGGCGGCGGCCAATATCGGCAGAATCATATTGAAAAATCCATATACTGCACCGGTTGGGGTGCCATCGGAACGTGTCAGGCGACTGTGTACGCCATAATAGGCACGAAATAATAATGAATTCCCGTCAATCAGTGTCAGCATATGAATTTTCCTGTTCTTTGATTATTAGAATACATAGCGTAATTTTGCGCGACCTTCGTATTGCAGCAGGTCAACGTCTGTCATAAGGTCGGGGGCGGCCATAACACGCCCTTCAACGTCGATGTCGAATGGTATAACCGGCAAGTCCAGGGTTATGCCCAGCATGGCCTGACAGGTCATAGTTTCATCTATGTTTGTCTTGGGGCCGTTTTGGGGTTCGTATGTGCTGTCAATCGCATAGCCAATGCCGCCACCAATATAAGGTTTTATAATTGGGGTTGGGATGTTTAGGTATAGGTTGACAAAGCCTGTGTCCATCTTGATGGCGTCTGTGTCCAGATAGTTGTATTCCAGTTCAATGCGAAGTAATGGGAATTTCATACCTAAAACTGCACCGTATGACTGTGATGATTTTGAAATGTCGCCAGATTCTTTGTACAGTGTGTGGCCGCCATTACCGTATGTGCCGCCCATATAGATATCAAACAGCATATTTGCGTTTGCAGCCCCCGCTGATAACATAATGGTGGTGGCGGTTAAAACTGTAAATGATTTTAGGTTCATATTTTCTCCTTTGTGTGGTACTATAGTAAAAAAAAGAGTGGTGAATATGCAAGAAAATAAACCTTTTTTAATTGTTGGGTTGGGTAATCCAGGGGCGCAATATTCAAATACACGTCATAATGTTGGTTTTATGGCGGTGGATGCGTTGGCGGGACCGGATGCGTCGTGGCACAAAGAAAAAGATGCGCTGACCGCGCGTGTGGAAATGGATGGACGGCGCGTGATTTTGGTAAAGCCGCAAACTTTTATGAATAACAGTGGTGTGGCGGTTCAGGCGTTAATGACGTTTTATAAGATACCATTGGAAAATCTGATTGTAATCCACGATGATATGGATATTACGGTTGGGGATTGCTGCGAAAAAATTGGTGGTGGCAGTGCCGGCCATAATGGTATTCGATCAATTGATGCGCACGTTGGGCGTGAATATAGACGTATCCGTATTGGAATTGGACACCCGCGTGATTTTGATTTGCCAATGGATCCAGCAGATTGGGTTTTGGGAAAATTTGGTCCGCAACAGTTAACGTTGATTCAGGAAACAATAGAAAAAATTAAATTGTGGTAAATAAAAAATCCCCAATTCTGGGGATTTTTTATTGTGTTTTTCCCTTATAAAAGAATTTGGAATCATTGCCGGGCAGGGTGATGCAGTTGTTCTCTGTATCGCAGATTTTGGTTTTGCCGGCGGTCATATGGCAATTGATGTTTGATGCGGCGGTTGTCGTCGATGTGGTTGACCCCGCGGGGCATTTTTGTCGGTCTGTATCGTCGGCGACGGAATAATAGCCATTGCCGACCTCAGAACAATCGTCTTTTTTGTCTGGGGATGCCCAATGACCGGCAATGCACTTGGAAATTGTGCTTTCGCAATTAATCCATTGGTTGGATGTGGCGCTGTGCGAACAGGTGGTCTGAAGCACTCCGAGATCGGTTTCCTTTTCGGTGGTGCAGGTGCATTTGCGTAAATCGTATGTATCTCCGTTCCAAGTGGCATTGCCCGAGATTGTGCCGCCACAGCTGTTTATTAATTCGGCACAAGATTTTGTGTCGCTGGTACATTTGCCCAACGTAATCTCTTGATCATCTGGTGGTATGCATTGTGGGGCACTGGTATCCGGTTCAAAATGATAGTTTGGCATGCAGCTTGTTTTGTTTGTGCAATAGGTTATGTTGGCGGCTTGAGTTCTTATTTGTATGCCGTCTGAAAGGCCATTGGTGCAAGAGGCGGTAATTTCCCATCGGGGAAGGCACTCTGTCCCAGAAGAATTTAGATAATATGATGAACAGGGATTGTTGTCATTTTCGACGCAGGAAATTTTGTATGCACATTCATTTGGGTAATATTCATTTGGGCTTGCTGGGGTTTTGATTGTTCCGTCTTGTTCGGTTCGTGTACAATATTTATAGCATTGCCCCATTTTTGTCGCGCCGACGCCATTGGTTTTTTGGGTGTAGTCATATCCGTTGGGGCATTCGTCGCAAAGATCGCTGTTTTGACCTTTGTAATAGCCGTTTTGGCATGGGGTGCAGGTGTTGTCAATAAATTCGCAGCCGGCAAGCGCATTGCATGATGTTTGGTTTGTGGCGTCAGCGCAGCCCGCACCAAAGGCGACGGGTGTGTTAAATATTAAAATTAAAAGTGCCAGATATAATATTCTCATCCTTGTGGGATATGCTAGAAAATTATGTGAGTTATGGCAACTGAAAAATGGTGTTTTATGTGTCTTGTCCGCAAACATCTTCATAGCTTATTAACCAGTTTGTTGGGTTTTGTTCGCAGACGTCCGTTTTGTCGTCACACGTTGTCCACTGTTGTCTGATTGTATCATAGTAACAGGTGATTTTGTCCTGGGTTTTATAATATGACCAAACGGCACCAGATGGTGATGTATAGTGATTGGCGTCGTCAATTTGTATTAATGTGCCCTTGCACGTTACAGTTTGGCCATTTGGATAGTCTTCAGTTGTATTTGTTCCATTCGTCCAATCAATTGTGCCATTGCAATATATTTGACCATTGCCATAATTGACAACAAGGGATAAGTTAGTTTTTGTGCATAATTTGTTTTCTGGCTTTGTTCCGAAATAGGTCTCAAGTGTGACAGTTGTGTCGTTGCCCAGACAGCATTTTCCGTTTTCCAGAATTTTCCCATCTGTACAACAATTCGTAAGTTGGCTAGTTTCGTTATCTGTTATTGATATTTTATCTCCTGTGCAGAATTCGCCCGTGCTGTCGAAATGGCTGGCGGGAAGGCATTTGCCGTTATTTTCGATAAAGTTGGGTGGGCAGCTGGTGTCACGACAGCTGTCAGGGGTATTTGCAGTGCCCGTGTTTTTAGCAAACCAAGATAACAGGGTGTCAATCGGGTTACCATTGTTGTCCCCGGTTCTGATTTTGTTGTGATATTCTTTCTCAGTGTTTGATACGGCCAATGTTGTTTTTGATGGTGCCTCGCAATTGCCCCAGATGCGTTCCGCCAGACGACATGTATAACACGTGTCGGGAACGGGGAATTGTTCGGTCGCGTTTGCGCATTCCTCGGTGCAAATGTCGTGAACGCACACCGTTCCATCGCTGGTGATGCAGTCGGTTGTGTTTGAGTCTGTTGTGCCGCTTATTATATAGTCGCTGGTGTCAATCGAGTACAGTTCTTGATAAAAACTGTTGAAATTGTCCAAAGGATGTAATTTCTGAATCTGAGTCAGGGAATCTGTGCCGGCGCTGGCGACGCAAGCGACAACTTCGTCCCAGCAGGCGGTGCGGTTTATAATAGATTTGCGGTTGATTGATGTATCAATGTTTTCGCACAGACCAAAATTGCCGGATACAGATGTGCAGGCCTGGATGATGCAAGCGCGTCCAACCTCGCGACAGGTTTGCAGAATGGTTTCGTATGTTTTGTCGGTGGCGATTTCTGTTATGCCGGTTTGCCAATCTGATGCACCGCCAGTTGTTTGCAACAATGCACTGCATGCGTTTTGGACGTCAGAACACATTGCGTTAACGGTTTTGTCCGCCGCAACACCAAATATAGACAGGGCACGGGCGTCAAATTCAGAAATCGAATCATAGGCGTCATCCATACACTGGGTCGTCAGGGTGGTACAGGACTGGCGTACTTCTTCCAGTTTTGATTCCTGGGCCAATTTGATTTGCGCAAGGGCGTCTTCGATAAATTCGTCCCAGACATAGTCTGATATGTCCTGGCACTGTTCCATTGCAGGTTCCAAGAATTTCTTTTTAGAATTTAAAAAGGTGATAAAACGTTCGTTGCCAGGCGCCGTTCGCCATGTTTGGTTTGCGTCTGGGCGGGTTATTAATGATGATAAATTCGCCAGGTCCGTGGTTAAGAATGCCGTGCCCGTTGTTGGATCAATATAGCGGCCCGTCGTATCCAGGCATTTGCCCATCGCATCACCGCATACGGCCGAATCGGTTAACATATCCAGCATTTTGCGACGACAGGTTAAAATATCATCTGAGTTACGCTTTTGATGAATGTCAAGACGTGACATGTCAAGCAAGGCACCCGATTCGAAGACGTGTTCGCGGGCCTGGTCAATCTGGGTTTGGTATGACTTTTTTACGGTGTTGCAATCGGTTTCAATTGCCATTTGATAGCCACTTTCTGCGATTTCCAGGTCGGTGGGGGAACATACCTCGGCCGCCATTTCGCGACATACAGGCAGTGCGGCAGAATATAATGCGGTGCCGGATTTTGTGGTCGTTGATGCGCCCGCCATCGAATCGATTGTATCAAATGCAGCGTCCGTATTCAGTGACAGGGATATCGCGTTCAGGCTTTGGTTAAAATTGCTGTCGTCAAAGCTGGTGTTTAGTTTTTTTGCAATTTCGTCCAGCATCTTCTTGGATTGGGATTTATCTTGTTCTGAAAATGCAAGTTCGCCTTCGGTCGCTTGGTACAAGGCGGCCGCATCTTCTTTTTCCATATTGACTGTCAACAGGCGTTGACTGAAATCCATTAGCCTTTCTTCGACGTTGGTCAGGTTTTTCTTGGTGCTATTAAATTCGTTTATGCGTGATGAACAGGCACAGCGCTTAAGCTGGTTGTCCTTGTTGGCACAAAATTCGTCCATGCAGTCGTAAAATACCGTACGGCATTTGGAAAAGTCGCGGCTTAGAATATCAGAATTTGTCGCACTGCGTGCGGGTGTTGTGCCAGAACGTGCAGCGGTTGTAGTGCGGGCGTCCTTGTGTGGGGTTCTGGTCGTGGTGCGCGTTTGTTGCTGGGGCGCGCGCTGGGCAACGGTGGTTGCGCGTGGCAGGGGGGGCGTGGCGCTGCGTGTGGATATGTTTCTGTTCGCGTTTGTTGTGCTGCGGGCAGATACAACATCGCCGCGTGTGCGGGTTGTAGACTGTGAACGGTCGACCGTTTCGATGCGTTCAGTTGTTGTGCCACGTGAAATTGTGTTCTTTTTCTGGGAAATGGATGCAGCCTTGGTGCGTGATTGGTTGGTGTTATTTTGGATGGTGGGGCGTCGTGTGGCTGCGCGGGAAACGTCCGGTGCGTCATCGGCCGCCGCCTGGAAAGCAAGCGGTGCAAGCAATACAGCCAAAAGCAGTTTTATTCCCTTCATTCTTATACGCGAATGTTAGCAAATTTATGAAAAGTCGGGCAAGCAGAAAATATTTGTTTGTTGTGTAATTTTGGTGCGACCAGGGGGAATCGAACCCCCAAGGGTTGCCCCACAGCATCCTTAGTGCTGCGCGTATACCAGTTCCGCCATGGTCGCATAGAAGAAAAATTTTAGCGCGATGATATTTTTACAATATCAGATTTGTTTTTCAACCTTTTTTATGATATAATGTTTTTTAGTTAAAGATACTAGGGAAGGGCACTATGAAATTTTTTCCATCTTTTTTATTTAATTGTTCGGCAATTTTATTGATCTCGGCGGCTGCAAATGCGGCGGGTACTTATTATACAGGGAATTATCAGTCCCCGCAAACCAGATATTCTCAGCAGTCTTATGCTCAACGGTCGCGCACAACAAATTATTCAAACCAGGGTGTGTCAGCGTACAGCCGTAATCAATACGCGAATGCAGGCTATACAAGTGGGCGACAAAATCAGCGCTCCGTGGCGCAGCAGAATCCGCAGGCGCAACAGGGGCGTGCGGCAACACAGACTGGTGCGCGTGGATTCAGTTTGGATGCGGGGCTGTCAAAGCAGGTGGCAATGTGGGAATTTGAAATGAATTCTGCTGGGTCTAAGTTGCACTATGATAATATTGATTGGTTGGTGTTCGATGCGTCTGGAAAATATGTTTTTGATATGGGAAATACGCCTGTGCAGATTTCGGCCGGGGTGCAGTATGGTATGCAGACGGGTGAATCCAGTATGATTGATGATGATATTAGTCACGGTGGTTATACGTATGGCTGGTACGAGTGGTTGGATGCGGCGGGCAACCCGGTTTTTGGTGAAAAAATTGGGCACGCTTTGTCGGCGGGAACCAGCAAAGATGGCAGTATGTTCGGCTTTAATGCGGGGATTGGGTTGACTGATTTCTTTCGCTGGGGAAATTTGAAGATTACGCCGTCTGTGGGGTGGCGCTATTTGAAGTACGAATTGAAAACTTCGGATAACAAGGGTGTTATTATCGTTAATTCAGATTTTGATGCGTCGTGTGTGACATTGGGGGATGGGTCCAGTCAGTGTTGGCCATTGATTGCGGTGTTTGAAGGTATGGATAACTATGCGACTCCGGACTATCCAGGTTATACATATTTCGATGCAGAAGGTAATCCGTTAACCGATACAAATGGCGATGGGTATTTGGATGGTGATGCGTATTATGCGGCTGTGCAGATGCCATCTGGGTATAATTATATAGAAGCAGAGGGTTCATTTTATTTTGAACAGCCAGATGTCAGCCATTCGTACGAGGTAGAATGGTCTGGGCCTTATGTAGGCTTGGATATGCAATATGATATTAATCAGAATAATGTTGTGACGGCGAATTTAGAGTTGGGGTTGCCGTCCTATACTGCGACGGGTGACCAGCCATATCGTATTGATTGGCAACATCCGAAGTCTGTTCAGGACAAAGGTGGAATTGGTTCGGGATTGCATTTTGGTGCGGGTGCAAATTGGCGTACAATGCTGACAGACAAGGTTGCGTTATCGGTTGGGGTGACATATGATTATTATTCTGTGTCCGACGCAGATGCGACAACATATTTGAATCCAGAATATTGGGGCCCGCAATATTCTGTCGCGCTGGAACAGTGGAAATATGTTCTGAATCAAAGTTTTGGATATAATTTTTCAGATGCGCAGATTGCTTCTTATATGTTGAATGGTATAGGTAAGGCAGATGGCCTCAAAGATGCGGCGGGTAATGTAATTGAGATTGCGCCAGAATATGTGGCGGTCGTGCGTGCAAATAACTGGGAGGACAAGGCAGACAGCGAAATCGAATCTTTCTATAAATCGTTAGGAATTCGCGTTGGGATAAATGCAAGGTTTTGATTGAATGTTAAAAATACGCCTGATTTTGTTCTGTTTGGTTTGTTGTATGACGATTTCGTCTGGGGGGGCAGTAGATCTGCGTGGTATGGCGTCTGTGAATATCACCAGTGATACGGCCGCTAATGCAAAAAATATCGCATTTGATGAAGCGCGTCGTCAAATTGTTAGTGATGTATTGCGGCAATATGTAGATGTAAATGCGCTTAATGAGCTGGTTCGCAAGGCTAAAAGTTCAGAATTGGCAGAATTGATAGCAACCAGCAGTATTGACGGGGAAAAAGCATCTGATACAACCTATTCGGCAAATATTTCAATGGAAATTGATGCAGGTGCTGCAAAGGGGTGGTTGGAAAATAATGCGGTTAATCATTGGCTGCCAGATGAATCAAAGCGTGATGTTTTTGTGGTGAATGTTTCTATGTCGAATGGTTTGTCAGATTGGGCGCAGCTGAACCAGATTGCGCGGAATGAAAAATTTGATTTGGGAACTAACTCTATGACGGGCAATTCTGCGATTTTGGAACTGCCGGTGTCTGTGCGCGGACGTTTCACAATTGCAGTACGTGAGGCTGGATGGCGTTTTGCCAATGATGATGGTGTACTGCGTATTTGGAAATAAAAAAGTGGGATGTATTATGAAAAAGGGGTGTCTTTTTTTATTGTTTGCAGTGCTGCCAGGTTTTGCGGTGGCAGAAGAGGTTTCGGATGCGTCTAAGTTGACTTTGGCGGTGCGTCGTATTGGGTTGGAATGGTCGAAAACGGATGTACGGCACGCGGCCGAATATCAGGATTCGCCAATTTCTGTTTTGAAGGCGGACAGTCAGACGGTTTTTAGAGGTGTTTTTGATACAGCACTGGAATACAGCAAAAATCGTTTTCTGTGGGATAATTCGTTGTTTATGGAATATGGTGAAACAAAGTTAAAACCTTATAATGAGGGTCCGACCGTCAATCAAAATGCAGATGATATTTTATTAAGCAGTAATTTGTCATATGCGTGTTGGGAATTTTCTGGATTTAAGTTTGGTCCAACTGTTCGTGCGGCTTATGATACGGAATTTAAGACGGTGTCAGGTACGCCCCATCAGCAGGTTGTACGTGCAAATGCGGGTATTTCGTTGTTTGATAATGCGATTGTAAAAAGTTTGTATTTAACCGGTGTGTACGAATATGACTTTACATACGCGGACAGGCGAATTTCCAAGACGGCGGCCGAATTGGGGTGGCGTTTGGAATATCAGATGCGCGAGGGGGTAAGGCTGTCTTCTAATGGGTACTATCGTGAATATTTGGGTTATTCTGGGTATGAAGCGATGGATTTAGAGCGTGATTTAAGTGCGGTTTTGCGCCTGGATACAAATCTGTGGGGCGATTTGACGATGGGGCCTTATGTTCAATATCGTCGTGCCCGCGCACGTGGTGCCGATGTTTATGGCAGCAATTTTATTATGGGTATATCATTTAACTATATCGCTTCGTTTGGATTGATATAGAAAACAAGTTTCCTTTCTTGTCTTGAAGTCCCCCGTTTTGGGGATTTTTTTTGCTTTACTAAATATTTGAAAAATCGTATAATATGGAAGATTAAATAAGGAAGGATTTTGAATATGGTAAATAAATCAAATGTTGCAACCTGGGTAATTTCACGTATGCTGATGTTGGCGGGTGTTGTGACGTTGGCGGCGTGTGTACGTTCTGGCGCAGATGTGACTGAATATACGGGGGTGGTTGCAACGCCGACCGTTGATTATGTAGAAGCGCTGGATGTTTATTCCGCACCGCACAAGGATTCTTTTTTAAATCAGTTGGCGATGAATTATCGTTCGTATGCGATTTATAATGCACGCACCAGTGGGTATTCTGAAATGGGTGAATTGTTCGCAAACAAGGCGGTTGCGGCATTCAGTGGTGAAGTGCCATTCCCAGAATCATTAGAAAATTGGCCTGTGGAAAACGAACAGGAATCTTTTGAATTGTACACGGCATATAATGATTTAATGGATCAGCTGAAAAATGATGTGACGTATTCGAATCCAAAACTGGCGGCCGAGGCTCAGGCTAAGTTTGATTGTTGGTTGTCGGCCGCGGCTAGTGGTCAGACAGCGACCGCAAATCAATGTCGTGACAGATTTAACAAGGCGTTGGTCGCGTTGCGTGATTGCCATGGTGGGCGCGTTCTAGAAAAAGCGGCACCGGTTGCCGTTGCCCAGGAAACGACCGTTGTTGAAACGACAGCCCAGCGTGCGGCAGGTCAATATTATCCAGATACACGTAATATGCAGTCTGTGCGTGGTGCAGGTTCGGTGCGTGAAGGTGTGATTATTGTGAATAATGTTAATGTGCCAGAACATTTGATTAATCCTGTTCCGGTTCAGCCGATGGTGTTTAACCAGAATATTTATGGTGGCGATAAGTCTTTTTCAAAAAGTGAAAGCGATAACAGTGTGAACAACAGTGGTAATCGTCTGGTGGCTGCTGATTGTCCAAATAGTCAAACGGATTGTGCCGCGGCCCCAACAGTTGCGGTTGTTGTGACCGAAAAAGAACAGCCACAGCCAACATGTCCGGCCTGTGCGGAATGCCCGACCTGTGCGGAATGTCAGCAGTGCCCGGAACCAGAACAGATTCCAATGATTGGTGAAGAGTTGGTTTCGCGTGAAGAATTTATTAATATGATGATGGCTATGCGTGCGGAATTGGCAGCGATTAATTCACGTTTGGATCAAATTCAGGCGACCCAGGGTGAAAAGACTATGATTAAGGTTCAACAGATTCCGCTGGAACCGACTCAGCATGTTATGGAAGAGGTCTTTGAAATCAGATTTGATTTGAACAAGGCGACTATTAAGCCGGAATATCAAGATTTGATTAAGCAGTTGGTTGATGCGACCCAGGAAAATAAAAATATCAAGATTTCTGTGGTCGGGCATACGGATACGTCTGGAAATCAGAATTATAACTATGCCCTGGGTGGGCGTCGTGCCGAAGCAGTTCAAAAATTGCTGATTAAATACGGTATTCCGGCCAGTCAGATAGTTGCGGTATCCGCGGGCGAGCAGGATTTAGCTGTTCCAACACCGGATAACACACCGAATGCGGAAAATCGTCGTGTTCGTGTTGTCAAAGAAGTTCACTATACAGAGCAGCCTAAGCCAGTGCCAATGGCGATAGAGGTTGAAGAATATTCGGCGGGCGCGTGTGGTGAATATGGGTGCGAACAGTAATATATAGCCTACAAAAATACTTGACAAAAAGTTTTTTGTAGTGTATGTTGGCTGGCGTCAGAGAGATGTTTTTGGATAAGAGGCATTTGAAATGACTGATATAGTAAAAAAGTTTAACATTGCGGCACAGAACCTGAGACAGGGCAGAAATGTTGGTGCAAAAGTTGATATTATGCGGGAGTTCCGTTTGCGCGATGTTGTGCTGGGGGCGCCTGAAAATAACGGCAATGGAATGTAATTTTGATACAAGGCCCGCATTTGCGGGTCTTGTCTTTTTTCTTGGGAACGTTATACTGCATGTAGGATGATTTGGGGTGCTGTCAAATTGTATGAAAAGTTGATTGGGTAATTATTTTGCCGCCAAGATTGCTAGTTTTTATTTATCTTTTTGCCGTGGGGTAAGTACGGGAACTTTGCCCTGTGTATTCTTATTTTGTTTACTGAATTGTTGTGGTTGTTTTTCTTTCTTGGGTGTTGAAAAAATTTGTCGTAAAACTTGAAAATCTGTGATTTTGTGCTAAGTTCCCAATAGGATAAAAACATAAGAGTAAAAAATGTCTTTTACACAGGAAAACAAGACGAATATCAGCATTTGCGATGGGTGCGAAAAGCGGTGCAAGTTAGGGTATTACGAAGAAACAGAACAAGAGGCAAAAGCCAAAACAACAAGTGCAAGAAGATTAGTACCAACTCTGCCGGTTAACAGATTTGTCTGGCCTACTATTGACGGTAAGGAAATAATCAGTTTTTTTGATAAATATGGCGAACCACAACAATGCGTTTTTCATTCAGAGTTTTTACACCTGCCTGATCCACTTAAAGTAAGAGAGTACAAACGAAAGATTTTAGACAAAGCATACGAAATTGCCAAACTGTGCGACCACTATAAAACACGATAAAAAACCAAGGGGTAATTTAATGAATTCTAAATGTATCTGTGAACCAAATCTGGAATGCTCTGCAAAAGAACGCTTTGATGAACTATATCGCCAAATGCAAGAAAACATACGTCTGGGTAAACAGATGATATTCCTGACCAGCAGCAAATGTGCTGTCAACCAAGCTGATTGCATAAAATTAAAGCTGTTTCGTGAACAAATGCAAAATCAAAAATAACGATAGAAACAACAAAACAAACATACCGCCCAAATCGGGCGTTTTTATGTGTTTTTATGGAGTGGGTAATAAAAATCCCCCAGATGGGGGATTGATTCATTAGAATCCGAAAACCATACGCTGTTTCGATTGACGTTTCTTTTCGTTGCGAACGGCTTCTTCTTTTAAACGTTTGCGTTTTGTGGTTGGTTTTTCATAACGCTGACGTTCTTTCATTTCGCGGTACAGACCTTCTTTCTGAGATTTGCGTTTCGCAACGCGCAGTGCCTGTTCTACGTTGTTATCGCGAACCAGAACTTTTACCATATGTATTCACCCCCTTTGACGCATTTTTATAGGTTGTTTTACTTAAAAAGGGGATTTTCATCCCCCTTTACTTGTTTTGGTGGAGCCAATCAGACTCGAACTGACGACCCCCTGCTTGCAAAGCAGGTGCTCTACCAACTGAGCTATGACCCCAAAACTTTGCACTTTCATATGAAAGCGAATGGATTTTATACTTTTTTTAATTCTATGTCAACAGAAAAGTGATTTTTTAGCAAATTATCTTTTGCACTAGACTTGTTTCATATTGTCACGTATAATGTGTGAGCTATGTTTAAGAAAATATCAAATAAAGTAAAGGCCTTTGTAAAAGGCGATGAGTCAAACGGTCGTATCAAATGGTCCCTGTATGGGCGCGTATGGCGTGAAGTAGGGCGGCCGTATTGGAAATGGTTGTTGGCGGGTATTATATTTACAATCCTGGCCGCAGCAGCAGAAGCGTACACAATCACCATTGTGCAACAGGTGGTGGACAAGGCGTTTATTGAAAAAAGTATAAACGCAGTCTATTGGCTGGGGGTGCAGGTTATCGTAGCGTTTGGCGCCAAAGGTACATTTACATATGCCAAGGCGCTGATTATGTCCAAGGGTGGTTTGTTGGCCAGTGCAAATCTGCAGAAAAAAATATACAAGCATATGATGCATATGAATCTGGCGCGTTTCTATTCAGATGGAATTGGTAAAAATCTGAACTATTTCGGCGTCCAGTCAGGGGCGGTTCTGAATTTGGTGACTGGGACCGTTATTAGTCTTGTTCAGAATGTTGCAACGCTGGTAATGACGCTGGCGTTGATGTTCTATTATGCGCATCAGATGTGTATTGTTTTGATGTTCTTGGCACCTGCAATTATGATTCCAATGGTTATCATTATGCGCAAGCGTCGCAAGTTGTCGCGTCAATCGTTCGGTATCGCAAATAATGTTTCACAACAATTGAATCAAAGTTTGCACGGAATCAAGACCATTCAGGCATTTGCTGCCGAAGAACGGGAAGAAAAAAACTTTGCACGTGTGCTGAACAGTTCTATGGTTAATGCTTATAAAAGTACCCAGGCAAATGCGCTGCGGTCGCCATTGATGGAATTTATGATTTCAATTGGTTTGTGTATCGCGATGATTATGGGGGGGCACTTTATTGCCAGTGGTGCAATTACAACTGGTGATTTTACGGCATTCTTGTTGGCATTGACGGCGGCATATAAGCCTGCTAAGTCAATTACAGGTACAGGTGATACATTGCAGCATGGGTTGTTGGCGGCGGAAATTCTGTTCGCGTTTTTGGACAGCAAACCAGATATTCAGGATGCGCCAGATGCGCGTGATTTGACATCCAAGAATTTGTCTGTTGGATTCCATAATGTGTCTTTTGCGTATAATCCATCAGAACCTGTGCTGAAAAATATAAATCTGAATGTGCCGGCGGGTAGGGTTTGCGCGCTGGTTGGACCATCTGGTGGTGGTAAGACGACAACATTCAACTTGTTGGAACGTTTCTATGAACCACAGGTTGGTAAAATTACCATTAATAAAAAAGATATTAAAAAGTATACGCTGAAATCTTTGCGTGATAGTATTGCTGAGGTGTCTCAGTCGGTGTTCTTGTTCAAGGGTTCTATCGAAGATAATATCAAGTATGGACGTCCAGACGCAACGCACGAACAGGTTGTCGCAGCAGCGATTGCAGCGAATGCAGATGGATTCATAAATGAATTCCCAGATGGATACAATTCGCCCGTTGGTGAAGGTGGGGGACTGTTGTCTGGTGGACAAAAGCAACGAATCGCTATTGCGCGTGCAATATTGAAGGATGCACCAATTTTGCTGTTGGATGAGGCGACGTCTGCGCTGGATACACAAAGTGAAAAATTAATTCAGGCGGCGTTAAAGGATTTGATGCAAGGACGTACGACATTTGTTATAGCGCATCGTTTGTCCACTATTTTGGATGCAGATATTATCTGTGTAATCAAAGATGGTGAAATTGTTGAAATGGGGACCGATGAAGAACTGTGTGCTTTGGACGGGGAATATAAGAAGCTGCGTGATATTCAATTTAAGACAGATTCAAAAAAGAATAAAAAAGGTAAGTAATGTTGAATGAAGAGACTTTGCCACTGCTGAATGTGCAAGACGCCAAGGGTAAATGGGAATTGTACTGGCAGGATAAGTCAGGTAATCTGGTAAGAATTGGCGAGGTGGGGCTTTCAAAGCAACCGTTTCAGGTTGTGGCGTTGTATAAAGATTTGTCTTTTGCGGCGATTCAGAAAAATGGAAATACGCGTAATGATAAAGACTTTCGTTTGTTTTTAATAAATTTGAAAAATGGTTCGTTGGTAATTGGTGATAGGTTTGGGCTGGCACAAATTACACATCATAAAAAGACAAGGATGCTGTACTGTGTACCGTATTATGGGTATGCCAAGATTGCACAGACCTATGTATGGGCGGTCTCGGATATTGCGCCGGCTTATATGGCCTTGAATGTGCCGATGTGGTCCAAAGGAAATGTGTCTGTTGTTAATTCAAAGCGTTTGTTGCCGCCTGTGGCAACTGTTAAGTCCAGGGCAAAAACAGATTGTGCAAAATCAATAAAGGTAAAACCAGGGCCTAAGCGTGGGCGTCGAAAGGCTGCCGTTAAAAGGCCTATGATTGCAGCAGCAAAAAAACAAGAAAAGCGGGTTCGATTGCAAAACGTCTCGTTAACGCCTGTTGGGGCAGTGTATGATGTTTATTTGAACGATAAGCGTGTAATGGGGCAGTGTCTGGGGGTGCGTGCAAAAACATTTATGGATGATCGTATTTTGGCGGTGGCATTTATGCAACCCACCACGTTAAAGGAAACTTATAAGATATTTATGCCGGATGGTGGCGTGTGGATGTCTGGGCAACGTCAGCGTTTCAGTGGATTGCCTGTTGTGGTCCAAGGTGTCGCGGAAAAGAATGGTGATTTACAATTACAGTTATCGAATAATTCGGTGCAGGTTATTCGTGCAGGAGATTTGGCGCGCTTTGCACCAATGCAATTCGTGCTGGACGAACAACAAAGATAGAAAAAGGAGAAGATATGAAAATAAAACCGTTTGCAGGCGTCAGACCGCCAAAGGAACTGGCAGCCGAAGTGGCGTCTCGTCCATATGATGTGCTGAATTCTGTTGAAGCCAAGGCAGAGGCAGGTGAAAAGTCTTTGTTGCATATTATTAAACCTGAAATTGATTTTGAACCAATTGCAGATGAACATTCGGGACCTGTTTATGATAAAGCAGTTGAAAACTTTAAACTGTGGCAGGAGCGCGGTTGGCTGGTTCAAGACGATATGGAAATGTATTATGTCTATGCCCAGACAATGGATGGGCGTACGCAATATGGGTTGGTTGCGGCTGCAAATGTTGATGATTATATGTCGGGTAAGATTAAAAAGCACGAACTGACCCGTAAGGATAAAGAAGAAGATCGTATGATTCATGTGCGCATTCAAAATGCAAATATTGAACCTGTGTTTTTTGCGTATCCAGACGTAGATGAAATGAATCAGATTGTTGAAAATATTGTGAAAAATCAGGCGCCTGAATATGACTTTGTTGCCGAAGATGGTTTTGGACATACGTTTTGGGCAATTCGTGATGCCGCGGTAAATGCGCGTATTACAGAAATTTTTGAACAGATTCCTGCATTATATGTGGCGGATGGCCATCATCGTACGGCTGCGGCTGCGCTGGTGGGGGCTGAAAAACGTGCGGCAAACCCAAATCATACGGGAAATGAAGAGTATAATTATTTCTTGGCGGTGATTTTCCCAGAAAGTCAATTAAAGATTATAGACTATAACCGTGTTGTAAAAGATTTGAATGGTTTAAGTGCAGAAGAGTTTTTGGCCAAATTGGATGAAAGTTTTGATGTGGTTGAAATGGGGACAGATATTTATAAACCAAATGCACTGCATAATTTTGGTATGTATTTGGATGGTAAATGGTATTCTTTGACGGCCAAAGTGGGAACATATGATGATAATGATCCGATTGGTGTTTTAGATGTGACCGTATTGTCAAACCTGGTGTTTGATAAGATTTTGAATCTGGGGGATTTGCGTACATCAAAACGGATTGACTTTGTCGGCGGAATTCGTGGATTGGGTGAATTGCAAAAACGCGTGGACAGTGGTGAAATGGTTGCAGCATTTGCCCTGTATCCAGTGACTATGCGCCAGATTATTGATATTGCGGATACTGGTAATATTATGCCACCAAAGACAACCTGGTTCGAGCCAAAGTTGCGCAGTGGTTTGGTAATACATAAGTTGTCTTAAAAAAATCGCCCAAACGGGCGATTTTTTATTTTAATTTTTTTGTCCATTCGTTATCAGGAAAGTTTTGTTTAAGCATTTCGCTATATCCATATGCCTGATCGGGCAGGCCGATGGCGGTATACGCCTCGGTCAGTCTGAATAGTGCTTCGGGGGTCATAACGGTTTCTTGGGCGTCGCGAATAACCGTTTGTAATTGGCTTATTGCGCTGGGCCAATTTTCGGTGCGCATATCATTGCGGGCGGAATACATAACTTTGCCTGCAATATAGTTTTTCAGGATAATAATCTTGTTTTCGGCATTTTTTGCGTATTCTGTATTTGGAAAACGTTGGACCAGTGTTTGAAACTGTGTCAATGCGTACGCGGACATACCTGGTTCGCGGCGAACATCGCTGACCTGGCGATAATAACACATGCCGCGCAGGTACATTACGTATGGAACATCCTGGTGGCCGGGATGAAACCGCATAAAGCGGTCAGTTGCCAACAGGGCACCCGCAAAATCGTCGTCCATATAGTGGGAATAGGCCGCCATTATTAATGCGTCTGGGGCCCAAGAACTGGCCGGATGTTGGGTTTCAGCGCGCAGGAATTCCAATGCCGCTTCTTCGTAATTTTCATCGTTGAATTCTGTATAGGCGTTTGCATAGATTTCAGGTAAAGGTTGGTCTGCGATGACTTTGTCGTCCGAGCCAGCGCACCCCGTCAATATTGCCAATATGCCCAATAATGCGATTTGTTTTTTCATATATTTATTCCTGTCTTGATTTTAGTTCGATATTGGCAGTATAATTGAATCTATGAAACTAGGCAAACATATTTTTGGTGTTGGGGCCATGACAGGAATTAGTCGTGTGTTCGGTTTTGTGCGCGATATGCTGATAGCGCGTGTGTTAGGGGCGGGACGATTGTCGGATATATTCTTGGCGGCGTTTAAATTGCCTAATTTGTTCCGTGATTTATTGGGCGAAGGGGCATTGTCCGCGATATTTATACCAATGTATACAGATTCAAAACGAGACGAATCGTTTGCGCGTAATGTGTTCTCGTGGTTGATGTTGGTTTTGCTGGGGATAATTATTTTATTCGAAATATTTATGCCATTGGTTGTGTGGGGGCTGGCGCCTGGGTTTGAAGCAGTGCCGGGTAAATTGGAAATGACCGTCACTATATCGCGTATAATGTTTGTGTATGTAATTTTTGTGTGTGGTGCGGCGTTTTTGTCGGCGATATTGAATGCGTTTTCAAAGTTTCTTTTGGCAGCGTTTATGCCGGTGTTGCTGAATATTATGTTGATTGGCGCGCTGTTGTTCGCAATGGCTTTTGGGGCAGAGCATATTTTATATTTAATGGCGGGTACCGTTGTTTTGTCGGGAATTATACAATTTGCTATTCTGTGGGGCCGTATTAGACGTCGTCATTTTGGACTGCGATTGGTTGTGCCGCGTTGGACCCCGGGTATAAAGAATATGTTTCAGCGTCTGGGTGTTAGTATAGTAGGAAGTGGTTTCTATCAAATCACAATTATTGTTGGAACTTTGGTTGCCAGTTTTCAAAGCGGGGCTGTGTCGTGGTTGTATTATTCCGATCGTATTGTGCAGTTGCCATTTGCGATGATTGGGTTGGCGGTGGGGACGGTATTGATGTCGTCTATTTCTAATGCGTTGGCGGAAAAAAATATGCGCAGTGTTTATCTTCAGCAAAATTCTTCTATGCGGCGGGCACTGATGTTGATATTGCCGTGTGTGGTGGGGTTGGTTGTGTTGGCGGAACCGATAATTAAGTTCTTGTTTGAGTATGGCGCTTGGACGGCGGCATCGACACATGCGGTGGCGTTAGCTATTATGATCCAGGCGTTTGTGCTGCCAGCTATGTTGGTTAGTCAGATATACAGCAAGACACTGTATGCCGCCCAGGATGTGAAAACACCAGTAAAGACCAGTATGGTGTCGTTGGCGGTGGCGGCAATGTTGTATTTGGCACTGTTCCCGTTTGTAGGATATTTGGCAATACCAATTGGAGTGGTGGTCAGTGGTTATTTAAAGAATTATTTGCTGGGGCGTGCGTGTCGGCGGCGTTTGTTAATTCATCACGATGGGCATACAGCACGTGCGGTTATAGCGTTTGGGTTGTGGGCGGCGATATTAGGAATGTTAATGTCCTGTGTTGCAGTTGACAGTATCTGGATGTTAGGTGTGGTAATTGCGGTCTATGGTTTGTTGTATCTGCCCGTGGCGTATCTGATAGATCGCAGAATTCGATAAATTAAAATAAATTTGAAACGGCCCCTGATTTATGATAAAATGAAATCATAAAAGAGTGTAAGGAGTCCTTAATCATGAAAAAAATAGTTTCTTTGGCGGTTTTGACTGCTGTGTTGGCAGGCTGTGCTGATTTAAGCACAGTTGGTAATAATACAAGTTATGGTGACGGCTTTGGCGAAGAACCTTTGGCGGCGGCACCGACACAAAGTTTGAATGATGCGTATTTGTTGGCGGCGGCACCAAAATATTATATTGGTACAGCGTATAAGGTTGATGATGTCCAGTATATCCCAGTCGAAGATATGACTTATAATCAGACAGGGATCGCAGGTGTTATTCCAACAGAATTAAATGGTACAAAAACAAGCAATGGTGAAGTGTTTGATGTTAATCAGATGGTCGCAACCAGCAAGACGTTGCCTTTGCCAACGATTGCGCGTGTGACGAATCTGGATAACGGTCAGTCGGTTGTTGTTCGCATTAATAATCGTGGACCATTTGTAAATACTCGTTTGATGGACTTGTCACCGGCAGCTGCCCAGAAAATCGGTTTGAATGGCCAGGGTAAAGTTCAAATCCAGGTTTTGGCTGAACAGTCGATGGCTGTAAAAAATGCAACATTGGGTACAACGGCACCAGTGGTTGCAGAAACATCAGTCGCGGTTGTAGAACCGCAGCCTGTTGTGCAGCCTGTTCAGGTTGCGGAACCAGTGGCGGCGGCGCCGACAGGTGGGGAATATTCGGTACAGGTTGCCGCGTTTTATGCCCAGGATAGTGCAGATGCACTAGCACGTCGTATGAAAACATATGGTGATGCGGTTGTTGTAAACGAAGGCGATATGTTCAAAGTTCGTATCGTAAATCTGGATGCGGGTCAGGCACGTGGTGTGATTGATGCGCTGCGTAATAATGAAGGTATGGCACCAGGTTTGTTAAAGGATGGACGTTGGGTGAATGCCGACAGTATCTAAAAAAATCCCCGAAAAGGGGATTTTTTTATTTCTTGGTTGCAACACGTTCGCGGAATTCGTTGCTGGGGCGGAATGTTGCCACACGGCGTGCAGATATAATTGCGCTTTCGCCTGTTTTTGGGTTGCGACCCATACGTGCGTTCTTTTCTAATATTTTAAAGCTGCCGAAACCTGCGAATTTAACTTCTTCGCCATTGATTAGGGCGTCGCGAATTTCATCGAATACGATGTCTATCATTTTATATGCGTCTGCAGTGGTTAAACCAAAACGTTCGCGCAGTCTGTTTGCAAAGTCACTTCTTGTTATTGTTGTCATTTTTTCTACCTCTACTTTTTTATTTCTTAAACTCTTATTAGTGCTGCACCCCAGGTCAGGCCACTGCCAAACGCTGGGTATAAAATTAATTGCCCGTGCTTTATAATATCATTATCAAATGCATATGCTAATGCTAAAACGCCGGATGCACCGCTGGTGTTTGCGTGTTTGTCCACGGTCACTAAAATTTTATCCATCGGGAAATCCAGGCGTTGGGCGCAACTGTTGATTATGCGCAGGTTTGCCTGGTGTGGGATAATCCAATCTACGTTTTCAGATGTAATGCCTGCGTGATTCATAATATATCGTGCGGCATCAGGCATACACTGAACGGCCTTTTTATATGTTTCTGGGCCATTCATTTCAATTTTGTGATCGTTTGTGCCGTGCAGACATTCAAAATCACGCCCGTCAGCCATAACGACGGTGTCGATTATTCCAGAATAGCTGGAGGAAGAATGCTCGAATATCAGTGCGCCCGCGCCATCGCCAAACAGTACGGCCGTCGAGCGGTCCGTCATATCGACAAAGCGGGTCATTTTTTCCGCGCCAATAATCATAATACGTTTGTGGATGCCGGCGGTAAAGAACGCGCGTGCGCAGTGCAGGGCGTAAATATAGCCTGTGCAGGCGCCGCGAACGTCAAATGCAGGTATCCCAGTCGATGCCCCCAGGCGCCCCAATACCTGGACGCCGACCGATGGAAAGTCCAGTTCAGGTGTTGTTGTTGCGACGATAACCAAATCTAAATCATCGATTGTTAATCTTGCATTTTTCAGTGCACATTCAGCAGCGATTGTCGCCATATCAACAACGGTTTCGTCGGATGCAGCAAAGTGGCGTTCGCGAATGCCAGTGCGTGTTGTAATCCATTCGTCGGTTGTGTTCATAATACGTTCAAAGTCCGCGTTGGTCATAACGCGGCTGGGTAGGTATGAACCGTATCCGATAAGTTTGCTGCCCATATGATGATATCCTGAATTTTGCCAATGCATTATACAGTTGAGAATGCGGGGGTGCAATATTTTTTAACAGGAATATAAATTTTATAGAAAAACAGGGATTAATCCCTGTTGCAATTATTTTTGTTTGTTTAGCGCATGTTGCATTTGTTTTAATTCATTGTTCATAGCCTGTATTCTTTGCAATGCGTGTTCGCATTCTTGTTTCTGCAGCAGAACAGATGTCAGGTTTTGTGCGGTATTAAGCAAAGCCTCTGTTTGTGTTTCTTGTGTTAATTGAAAGGTTAATTTTGCCTGTGTCATATTTAATGTATTAAGGCGTTCTTGGTATTTTGTATTTAGTGAGTACAGTTGTGACCATTTTTGTGTTTTTAAGGCATCCGTATTGGACGCTTTGGTGTTGTGGGTAGATTCTGTGTTGGTGGTGGTTGTTTGCTCTGGGGCAGTGTCTGATGGAGCGGATTTGCCACCAGTCAGTTCGTCAATTAAGTCTGGAATATACAGATATTCTGATAGGTCAATTTTTGACACATCGATATTTAATGCACGAAAATATTCATTGTATTCAGTGCTGTTGTGACTGGAAAAGAATTTTTGGCATATAAAATATCGGCCTGATACGCCCCATACGATTCGTGAACGATTGTCTAATTGTCCAAAGCCCTGGCACAGACAGCGTGCATGTTTAAATTTTATGGTTGCAGATACCTTTAATTCATTGTCTTGAATATAAAGAACCTGTTGGCCCTGACTGTCAGTTGGGTTAACGTTTATCACGTTAATATCATTTAATATTCTTAATAGATCCGTTGTGTTGTCTTTGCATTTTGTTTTTATGTCGCGGTATGCCTGGGGGGAAATGTATTTTTCTATTTTGGTTTCGATAATTTCATTTTGGCCAACAAAATATCTTTTGGGCGCAATATTTATGGTTTGTGATGGTTTTGCTGTTGTGATGGTTTTTGATGTTGTTTTTTCTTTTGTTTTTACGTGTGCGGCAATGTGTTCCAAAATAAATTTAATTATATGCGAAGTTTCGCTGATATGAATGCAGGAAATTTTGGCGCCATCTGCACGTAATAGTTTTTGTGTTTTAATTTTAAGGCTGGATTTTGTTGAGCGAGCCATTTGAATATATCGAAGAATTTGCTTGTGCGGTAAAGAAGAAATTTCTGGGGATTGTGCAGTGATGTGTTCCGCCATTTCGTCGGTCGAAAGCCATTCTGCTGTCTTTTGTTTTATGTCGTTTTTTTTTGTCGATTGCTGTTCTTTTTTGGGGGTGGTCGCTTGTTTTTCGGTTATTTTATCGATTGATGTTAATATTTCTGATAGAACTTGCTTTGTGTCAGTGACAATGATATTTGGGTATTTTTCCGCAAAACGTCTGGCAATCGACAGGGCGGCCCCTTTGTTGTTTTTTATATTGTTCAAGATTGCAGGACGCACAATAATACAGGGCTTGGATAATGTTAAAAAATCTTTTGGCAACAGGTTGATTAGTATTTCTAAATCACTGATTGAATGTTTGCAAATCAGTGTGTCGAAGCATTCGGGTAAAACTGTGTCGGGCGTGATTGTGAAATTGGAGCAATCAAAAGAACCAAAAATTTTTACATTCTTAAAATTTGGCCAAGCACGATTTTTGCTTTTGCCCATATCTACATCATTTAATATCCACAGTGGGCTTTGTTCATTAAATTCATTGTATGGCAGCTCGAATAAATCTATATCAAATATTATTGTTAGTTCATCGTTTTTTTCATATCCAGCTGTGTATAGATTGTTTTTCTTTGCCATTTTTTTTGTTCCCTTGAATGTGTTTTGTTTATTAATGTAGCACAATTTTGTTGTTTGTCAACGGGGAGGTGGAATAAAAGCATTGAATTTTAAAGTGAATTGTATTATTATTAGTGACCTGGTCCCCATAGTTCAACAGGATAGAACAAATTCCTCCTAAGAATTAGATGCAGGTTCGAGCCCTGCTGGGGATGCCAACGCTTTATCTTGTTCGGTTTTTGGTGTATAATACGATGTCGTATTTGTCTTGTTTGTTGGCTGCATCGATTGCCCGGGCGCCCAGTTTTGTGGGAAAAGAATATTGCGATTCAAAATATTGTATGAAATTTATCCAGGCGTTCTGGAATCTGTTGCCCCAATTGTAATGAAAATAGATACGGCCATTTGGATTAAGGTTATTTGCTGATAATGGTGATAGAATATGCAAGTGTGTCAAACGGATTTTTTCGGATGTGTCTTTGGCCTGGTGAAAAATATAGTCAAAAATATTAGATAACAGTATTAAATCATATTTTTCAAAAAAGTTTGCGTATAATTTTGGTGCAGGTATATGTGATAGTTTGGATTTTTTATCCAGGTAATTAATTCCATAACGTTGTACGTAGTATTGTGTGCAACGATAGGCTGTGGAAATGTCGCAATGCTTAAATGGTATGGCGTGTGGCAATTTGTCGGATAGGTTATTATAGTTTTGTTCGCAGGATATGTATTGCAGTCTTTTTGTGTTGTAATCAGCAGAACAGGGTTTCATATATTTAAAATTCTGTCTGACGTTATCTGTGCTGGAACATATTGACATAAAATTTCTAAGGTTTGCAGAAAAAAGATTTGTGACCGGGGCTAGGATTTTTTGATTAAAAAAATCTTTTTTGTCGAAAAAAAAGTTCATAAAGTCGCTGTATGGCAGGTGCTTTATCATATGTGTTTTCAGTTCTATTACATTTTTTTGAAAGCTGTTTATATCAAATGTGTCAACGTGTGATGCGCCTGCAAGATATGATTCAAATGCATGGTCGCCTGATGATGCGACCGTCAGGATGCGTTTGCCAGATATATTGCCCATAGTTGCAAGTACGCCAGAAATGTTTTCGTTTGTAAATAAATATACGGGCAGGCCGTCTTGGAATGACGAGTGTATAAAATTAGTGTTTGATTCTGTTGACATAGTGTTATTTATAGCACAGAAAAAAATAGTGTCAATGTTTTGTTATAAAACTAAACGCCCCAGATGGGGCGTTTGTATTTGTGGTGGATGTGATTGGACTCGAACCAACGACCTCTTCGATGTGAACGAAGCGCTCTAACCAACTGAGCTACACATCCAAAATGTGAGTGTATTATACATGTAAAGGGGTGTTGTTTTCAAGTTATTTATTTGTTTTTTTTGTTAATGTGTTGTAAAATGAAAGGTATGATAAAGCGGCGTTTTGTATATGTTATTTCTATTGTATTGTTGTGTGGTGGGGCGTTTGCCGCTGAATCATTGCTCCGGCCTGCAAGTTTTCCAACTGTATCGCAGGACTATTCTTTCGTGCAGCGAATGAAAAGTGAGGCCGAGGGCTATGAACCATATGCCGGGTTGAGTGCGTATCAGATTGCTGAATTTGAATCCATGGAGGATTATGCCCAACGTGCGATAGAGGCAGAGTTAAGGGCAGCGGGTATTGAAGTTTGCGATGGGTGTGATGAAAACGGCAATCCGCCTGTCCAAGATGGTAGTACAGCGGTTGCGTTGCCACAGACACCGGTACAAATCACTGCACAAACAAATACGCAGACACCAGCACAGTCAAATACGTCCACAACGAACTCGTCAAAGCAGCCGTCTGTATCTGTCGGTGGGGTGCAGGGGTATTGTAGCCGTAAAAATCCTAATATTCCAGTTGGGCAAACGATACCGTTTGGGCTGCCTGTTAATACGGCGGATTTATCACCAAATATATCTAGTCGTGCCAAAAGTATTGCGAGAAATACAGATAAGGGATTGTTTTGTTCGCCATATGGTTGTGGGCGTGGACGACCACATGAAGGTATTGATATTGGTTGTGATGCCGCCTTTTATCAAATGCCAATTTACACAACTGCGGATGGAGTTGTTGATCATATTGTTTATGCTGGAAAAAATGCGTCTGCGGGTAATTATATTAGAATAAATCATGGTAATGGCTGGATTACACAGTATATGCATCTGGATAAAATGTTTGTGTCCAAAGGGCAACGTGTAGAGGCGGGGTGTTTGATTGGGTTGATGGGGCATACGGGTGGTAATCGTGATCAGAAGGTTCGTGGTATGAGTGTGGATTTGACGCATTTGCATTATGAAGTAGTGTATTCGGGCAAGGCGTCTTATGTTCAGGCGCCTAATGGGAAACGCATATCTATTGTGCGTGGTGATAAAAAGTTGGGGGCATGTGGGAACTTTAAAAGCAAGATTTTACCGAATGAAATAATGGTATATAAATAAAAAAACAGCCGATTTTGGCTGTTTTTTATTGGTGGTGGGGATAGTGGGACTTGAACCCACACGGTCGCAATGACCAAAGGATTTTAAGTCCTCAGCGTCTACCATTCCGCCATATCCCCGAAGACTTTTTAATAAAGCCGCAATTGTGCGGCGTTGTGTAATTTTGGTGGAGCTGATGGGACTCAAACCCACGACCTCTACGATGCGAACGTAGCGCTCTATCAACTGAGCTACAACCCCAAAACTGGTGCGGATAAGAAGACTCGAACTTCCAAGGTATTGCTACCACTAGTACCTGAAACTAGCGCGTCTACCAATTCCGCCATATCCGCAGGCGACAAGTATCTTATATCAAATTTCGAATCTTTGCAACAAGAAAAATTCTTTTTTTGAATATATTGTTTGTTTGGGGGGTGTATTATTCACTTGCGCGGGAATTTGTAAATTTGCTAAACTTTTTATCAGAGATGAAGAGAGTTCTGATTTTTCTTGCAAATCTGGTGGTTTGCGTTGGTGCCGCAAATGGGGCCGTTCGTGATGGAACGGCGGTTTCGCGTGCAAAATCAGACAAAAATAGTGTGCCTTTGCAGTCTCGCAGTGCCACGGTTGTGAAAAGGGATGCGCCACGCAATGTGACGTTGGCGCCGCGTAGTGCAGCAAAAACAAATACAGATCGTACAACCGTTGCGCGTGGTGTTGCAAATACTGGGCGTGCAATGTCGGCGCGTGTTGGTGGGCGTAGCGAAACATCAATTGTCGCGCGGGCTGGGCAAAGTGTTGTTGGGACAATGTCTTCGACGCGAACAGGGGCAGAGTACGAGCGTTGCAAGAATACGTATTTTTCCTGTATGGATCAGTTTTGTACGTTGAAAAATGATGATTATCGGCGTTGTTCCTGTAATGATCGTGTGTTTGAATTGGATGAAGTGCGGGGTGTGTTGGAACAGGCTGATGAAAAACTGACTGTATTTACAGAAAATTTGGATGTGGTTGGAATGACTGCAGCTCAGGCGGCCGCGATGCATAAGGAGTCTGAGGGCGAGGCGGCATTGACCGCGGATAATTCTGCATCTAAGGCACTGTTGCAGGCGATTATGAATTCAATTCGTGGCGAAGATACCACGGTTGGTGGTAAATATTCTGATTTGAACAGTATTAATATTTCCTTTGATACGGTAAACGCGTTTGGAATGGCCGATGCGGGGCAGGCGATTGCCGCATACAATGGTAATGCGCTGTACAGCGCAGTTTATCCACAGTGCCGTGAAGCGGTTCGGGCGGATTGTAATGATGCGTCACTGCAACGCGCGATAACGGCATATTTGATGGCCATCGAGCAGGACTGTAATACTGTACAAGCGGCAATTGAAAAAACGCAAAAACAGATGAAAGCTGCAGTGCGAGAAGGGGGGGCGATGTTAGACCTGGCGCGTGTTGAAAACCGCCAAAAACATAATTCGTCTGATATAACAACGTGCATAAATGAAGTGGAAACCGCGATTTTAAGCGAACAGGTGTGCGGTGCAAACTATCATAAATGTCTTGATAATGGTCAATATATTGATGTTTCAACGGGAAAACCGATTGCGGGTGTGGAAGATTTCTATAAATTGGAGCAAATGTTGGTTTTCAGCGACGGAATTGAGGCGGTGGATCAAAAATTATCCAAGAATTCGTCTAATCGGGCGTTCGTTCAGAATTTTGAGGGGCGGGTCAAGAAATTTGCCCAGCCGGCATTGGATAAATGTGTAGAAAATGCCGATGTCGTATGGTCTGAATATTTGGATAAGGCAATGTTGTCCATATATTACGCGCAAAAGTCAAAAGTGGCCGAGATTAAGCAGGGGTGCTTTGATTTTGTGTCAAGCTGTTATATGAATGGCGATGCGGCGATAACCACCGCTATGTCGGAACTGGCCGGAGATGTCGGAATTGTATTGCAGCCGGATAAGGTGGCGCTGAATTCTCAGATGTGTTCTGAGTATGTAAATTCGTGTAATAATATGTTTGATGGTGATATTATTGCGCAGTATATAGAAAATATAAAGAGTACGGATACATTGACGGCCTGTCGTGCGGTGGTAAAGCAGTGTTTTGATAAATACGGTGGAACAAATTATGAAAATTTCTATTATCCGTACAGTGGTTTGTTCCCGGCAAATTCAGGCAGGGCGCCAGATTGGTTCTCGTTGTATGAGTATACATCTGGGTATGAAAAGGTAAAGGGGGATGATGGGCGTCTGGTATATAAATCAGAATGTGCAAAGCAATTGCTGAATATAGATGCCTGCAGTGCACCGGAAATGATTGAGCAGGCGTTCGGCGGTTTTGATATTTTGGATGATAATGGGGTTGTTAAGTATGGGTTGTATGGTGAAGAAAATGAGATAATGCATCGTCATTTGCGCTCAACTGGTGTAGCAACCGAGGTTTATAATCAGATATTGTCTATATTGAGTACACAATGTATTAATTTGCAAGGCAGATTTATGGAATATCAATTCTTTGATGATGATTTGTATGATGCGAATAATTTGTGTTTGGCGAGATTTGATTCTAATTCTGAAGCTCGGTATTATGAATTTGTGGATTTATATGGAATTGGAACAGGTGAAGATATGTGCCCACGTGATTATAAGCTTGGGGTGGCGACGCAGTCTTGGGGGGCATGTATTTGTTGGGAAAATGGCGCGCGTCGCAGCAAATGGGGAAAATCAGCCAAGTGTGTGCCGGCATTGCCATCGAAGAATGCGGAGGATGCAACGTGCGGAGGAGATGTTAGCTTAAATTCTGCCACGGCGGATTTGACCGAAGACGATTGGTGTATATCGAATATAATATCTGATTTAAACCAGGTATGCAGTGTGGATATGGAAACCGATGAAATAACAGGACGTTGTAAGTCTGATGGAGAAAATGTCACGGTTTTTGGTGATTTGCCCGAAGGTATAGAATAATTCGCGTATGGCCTATTTACGGGTTGCCCAAAACAGTGCCCACAGCCAACCAATAATTGACCAGCCGAAAATCCAGCTTCCTAATCTGACTGCGTGCATGTCGGGTTTGCCTTTGCCGTTTTGGCGCGCAACCCACGCAGGGGCCATAAATACACTGATTGTCAATAAAACGGCCAGTGTATATTTTATAATTAATAAAAAGTTAATGTCTTGTAACATTTTTTTACTTGCGTAAAGGGGGGCATTTGGATGCCCCCCCCCCCCAGATTTCATTCTGTAATGATTATAAACCATATTTTGCGGATTTGTCCAGTTCTTCTTCTATGCGAATTAACTGGTTATATTTGGCCATACGGTCTGTGCGTGACATAGAGCCGGTTTTTATTTGGCCCGCGTTTGTTGCAACCGCTAGGTCTGCAATTGTGGTGTCTTCGGTTTCGCCGCTGCGGTGAGAAATTACAACGCCATAGTTTGCAGATTGTGCCATTTTAATTGCGCGTAGTGTTTCGGTTAATGAGCCGATTTGGTTTACTTTTATCAAAATTGCGTTCGCAACACCGTTTTCAATGCCGCGCGCCAGGCGTGATGGGTTTGTTACGAATAAATCGTCGCCGACTAATTGGCATTTGTTGCCGATGCGTTCTGTCAGTTTTTTCCAGCCCGCCCAATCTTCTTCGGCCAATGCGTCTTCGATTGAAATAATTGGATAGTCTGAAATCAATTTTTCATAGAATTCAATCATTTCGTCAGATGATAATTTTTTGCCTTCGAAATTGTAAATGCCGTCGGCGTAGAACTCAGACGATGCAACGTCTAATCCAATTGAAACTTGGGTGCCAGGTTCGTATCCCGCGGAACGTATTGCCGCGACAATTGTGTCCAGTGCTTCGGCGCAGGAGCTGAAGTTCGGCGCAAATCCACCTTCGTCACCAACGTTTGTAGAATTGCCGCCTTTTTTTAATATTGATTTCAGGTTGTGGAATATTTCTGAGCCCATACGAATCGCTTCGACTTCAGATTTTGCACCGTTTGGAATAATCATAAATTCCTGGGCGTCCAGGCCATTGTCTGCGTGTGCGCCGCCATTGATAATGTTCATCATTGGGCGTGGCAGAACACACGGATTGTCATTGCCATAGATTTCGGCGATATATTTATATAAAGGAATATGTTTTGCGTTCGCGACTGCGTGTGCCAATGCCATAGATACTGCCAATATTGCATTTGCGCCCAGTTTTTCTTTGTTTGGCGTTCCGTCCAATGCCAGCATCTTTTCATCGATTTCGGTTTGTTTGGATGCGTCCATACCGTTTAATGCAGGGGCGATGATTTCATTTACGTTTTTTACCGCGGTTAAAACGCCTTTGCCCATATATGCGTTGCCGCCGTCGCGCAATTCCAGTGCTTCGAAAGAACCTGTTGACGCCCCAGATGGGACCGCCGCGCGTCCAAATGCGCCGTCTGATAATGTTATGTCGCATTCGATTGTCGGATTACCACGGCTGTCCATAATCTGGCGGGCGTGAATTTTCTGTATTTCAAACATAAATTTTTCTCCTTGCTTTTCCTTTGAGTCAAACACAATTTCATCTTGCTATATAAAAATGAAATGTGCCATAATATAAGCACAATTGTTATGGGAAGGAAATAAAAAAATGATTAAAAAGTTAATGTCCTTGGTTTGTTGTTTGGTGCCAATGGGGGTGAAAGCCGCGCCAGCATTGATTGAGCCTGTGGGGGGTGATGCAGCGGTGGCGACCACATACGAGGCGTGGCAGGGGGCAATTACGAATGGTCAGTCTGTGGTTGTGACTGGTGGAAATGGTATTAATGCAATTGGTGGTCAGACGGTTGCGTCGGGTTTTTCAATTGTGAATACAATGAGTGTGGGGGAGTTAAATAACCCAGGTACGGCAGATGTCGAACCAACTGCGGGAAAACTGAGTAATTTATATGTATTAGATTCTGTGGCAAGTGATTTTACGGTTGTTTCCAAGGGGGATGTTTCAATCGGTTCGCTGTTGCAGGTGTTAAATGGGATGACGTTGGGATTTAAGTCGCCTGATAACACGCGATTTAATTTAAGTGTCGGTTCGGGCAATGTGAACGAAGGTGTTCGCGTGGGGGCTGATGGAAATTTGGCAGAAATAGATCTTGCAAATATTGATGTGCTGACGGTTAATGGTTCGGTTATTGCATATGGTGATTTTTCTGTTGATGCAAACTCTGTAGTTGTTGGTGGAATTAATGCAAACGCGGGTGTTATGGATATTGTGGCTGCGGATTCTGTCAAATTAAATCAATTGATTGCAGGCGCGGGGGTCGGTGCGGTTAATGTTCAGGCGGGCACAACAATTACTTCGACAGGTACGATTCAAAACAGTGCAGACGGTATGACGTTGGTTGCGGCGGATGGAATTAGTGTCGATGGTAATTTAGAAAATACAACTGTGTCTGGGGGCGCAGAATTTAGTGCGTCAGGTGGCGATTTGGTTGTGATGGGAACACTGAAAAACGATTCGGGCGTGGATGGAAATGCCAAAATGACTTTGAATGTGGCGAATTTGACGGTTAATGGTGGTGGCTCGGGCTTATATTCTTTTGTAAATACGGGTGATTTTAGCGCGACTGTGGCGGGTAAAACATATCTGGAATATGGCTTGAATTTATCTGGGATGGATAAAGATAATGAATTTAGTTTGAAGACGGGTGCACTGGAATTTGGGGCAGGGGCGGATTCTGATACCTGGTTTAGTGCATTTTCAAATAACTTAAATAAGTTTAGTGTAAATATTACAAATGATGATTTGACTTTAGCGACTGTGTTGAATGGGGCGGGAGTTGGTGATGCATTTAACATCGCGGCAACAATGTCAGTTCAAGCCCAGAATATAACGGCAGATTCTGTTCAGAATAGTGCTGCGACATTGTCGATGATGGCTGCCCAGGATATGACAATTTTGGGGGCAGTTATTGGTAATTCAGGACAGACAAAGCTGGTGGCGACTGATGCTTTGGTGCTTAATGGTGCGGTTTCTAATTCAGCGGGTATGACGTTGAACGGAAAAACTGTGGAATTGGCGTCGGTATCTAATTCAGGGGCAGGGGCGAATTTGACGATTTCAGCATTACCAAGTAATGCAGGAACGGTCAATATTGCCGGTGAGGTGACAAACACATTGGGTTTAGTTGATATTTCAGCTAAAAATATTGAAATTGCGGGTGTCGTGACGAACAACAGCGGTGTGATGAATATCAATGGTTCTGATTCGAATGGCGCACCAATCGTAATTAATGCGATGAATGCGGCGGGTGGTGTTGTTAATGTTGGCGCCAAAGCTGGCAGTGTCGATATCGCAAACGCAATGACAGTATCAGGTGCTACGTTGAATCTGGGGGCGGATGTGTATAATGTGACGGTTGGCGGACGCGTTGATGTTGCAGGTAATTTGAATGCCGCCACGGCAGGTGCCACAGTTGGTGATGTTAATGTTGCGGCCAATGGGACGGTTCCGTTTATAATGTCTTCAGATGATTCAATATTAATTGGTGGTGATATCAATGTTGTTGATACGGTTGTGCGTCAGATAAAATTGAATGCACCTTTGATTAATGTAACAGGTAATGCAACGGTTGAAAATGCCGGACGTTTGACTTTGGGGACGGTTGCAACAACATATGTACGGGTTGTAGGTGATTTGACGGTAAATAATGGTGGTGTGTTTGAAAGCTTTGCTGATGATTTGTTTGTTGGCGCAATGTCTGGCGACTCTAAATTTATTATGCACGGTGAAAATATAACTGCAAATACTGGTGACATCAATATTGCTGGAAATGTTTATTTTGATGCGGCCAGTGAACCTGTGGATCCAGGTGCGGGGTTGTTGGTTCAGACAACCGATAACTTGACATTAAAGACAAGTGCAGATGGTGCTGATATAAGCGTTGCGGGTGTGTCTGTTGGAATGGGGAATACGTTGAACTTTGATTCTGCAGATGTGGTTAATATAGCAGGGGCTGTTTCTAACAAAGGCACGCTTGGGGTTGAAGCGGGTGATGATTTGAATGTCGTGGGCGTATTGACTAATAATGGTACCTTGACTGTGTCGGCGGCGGATGTGTCTTTGTCGGATATTAATAGTACCGGTGTCATTGAAATTGCAACGAATTCAGGGATGGTACGTGCGGGCAATATCGTGACAAGTAATTCTTTGGTGCTTGATGCGGCAACAGACATTGTTGCAGGGACGCTGGTTCAAGCGGGTGGTGTGATGGATTTGACTGCAAGTCAGTTATCTGCGCAAAGTCTGAATGTAAGTGGGGGTGTTGGAACACAGGCAAATATCGATGCAGAGACAGTTAAATTCTCGGGTGCGGTTAATATTGCGGGTGATGTCGTTCAAGGCGGTTCGGGTGGTATGCTGAATTTCAGCGCGACTGATTTTGCGTCCAATGGGTTAACGATAGGTGGCAATTTATTGGTGGAATCTGGTAATACAGCCTATGATATTATGTCTGGGGTTGCGATTTCGGGTGATATTGATGTCGCCGATGGGGCAATTGCGAAGCTTGATGCGGGTGCTGATATTTCTGGGGCGGATTTAACCAATGCAGGGATGTTAGATTTGCAGGCGGACGGCAATTTGAAGTTGGCAAGTGTCACGAATTCTGGGGAATTAACAGTTAATGGTGCCCAGGGTGTTGTGACATCAAATGTTGTTAATAATGCAGGGGTTTTGGCGGTTAATTCTGGAACAGGTGTATTTGCATTGGCGGACTTGACGATTAATTATGGAAATATAACGCTCCAGGGGGGCGCTATGAATGCCAGTGGACGTATGAATAATATTGCAACATTGTATCAGAACTATGTAGGTGGTTTGACAGATGGTGATGTAAATATTATTGCAGATAACTATGCGATTACAACGGCAGGGTTGAATGTTGGTGCGATTAATCAAGATGGTAAATTACGTATAAATACCAGTGATGTCTTGGTTGGTGGTGATATCGTGGCGGATGATTTGCAATTTGTCGCCCAATTGTGGGATGGCTGGTCAGATAATAATTCACAGTTGCCTTGGATTATTGCGGATGTTGGGGGCAGTGTTTCTGGTGGGGTTAAGTTTATTGGCCTTGAAAAAATGGATGTTGGCGTGAACTATACATTTGATCAGAACAGTGCGATTAATGCGGTGATTTTGCCGTATGCCACGGGGGCGGGGTCAACCGATATTAATTATTGGTCAACGGTAAGTTTGGCCGAAGATGATAGTCTGGGCGATATTACAAATGCCGATGATGGGCGCGCCCTGATTGAAGTTGGCGGTAAGTTTGTAGCAGGTGTGGAATATGATTATCAGGGATTTGAACTGGATTCTGGCGCAACTGCGCTGGGGGCAGGGCAGATTGGTATAGATTTGTTTAATGTTGTTGACCAAGGAACAGCAATTTGGTTGGTTCATGCGAATGATGGCGTTGAAAACTTTAGTCAACTGGAACAGATGCGTAATCTGGATGTGCGTTTCTGTAATGCAGATGGGTCTTTGTGCTATAACTATCTGGATTCGTTGAGGGTTAAAAATGATGTGGATTTAAATAGCACAGATTCTGATTTGCCAGCATATGTGTCTGTGCGTGATACAGATAATGACGGTATGGCAGACAGTTTATATGTGGTGTTTGATCCGCGATTTGGTGGGCCTGTGTTGTTGGAAAACCTGAAAATCCAGGATATCGTTGCGCGTGAACCAGTTCATACAGATGGCGAGTATGTGTCGGCAGGGGCGTTGGATGATATGTTGATTGGTCAGGCCTATAATAAAAAGTTCTTGAATGGTGTGCCTTTGGAAATTGTGCCGATTATTTTCCAGGGGACTAATATGCAGGAAATGGCGAATCAATTGTATAATCGTATGGAACATTATGTCGAGACGTCTGAGGGCGAAGCGTTGGCGCGGTTTAGTCGCCTGTTTCAGGTGCGCGAAATTGAACAAATTGTAGGTGCTGTGGTCTTGAATGAGCATACAGCGTTCAGAACGTTTGAAGATCGTATGTTTGATGAGTTTATTTGGAATCGTAACAGAAATCTGAATAAGGCCTGGTTGGATGTCGATTATGGTATGTTCTATCAGAATGTCGATGATGGTAAGCATACAGATGGAAATCGTTTTGCGGTTTCTGGTGGCTTTGATTGGCAAGAATCTAATACACTGCAATTAGGATTGACAGGGCGTGTGTCGCATACAAAATCTAGTGCGAGTGATGCGATGGATTTAAGTTATACTGGTTATTCAGAGCAGGGTAAAGTAAATATTGATGTCGCGGATACAAACATTGGTTTGGGTGGATATCTTATGAAAACCTTGGGTGAAAAATCAAGACTGTATGGTAATTTGTTTGCGGATTTGCATCTGTTTGATGTTGATCGAATCCAAAATTACGTTGGGCATATTGATGGTGATGGTATGGCATTTAGTTTGGTTTCTGAATGGGGACTGATGCACGATATTTTGAATCAGTATGTGGTTGGTAATGCGTATGCGCGTGTCGGATATAACTTTGGTTTCAGTGTAAAAGAAAAAGTGGCTGACGATGATTATATGCGCTTGAAATCTGATGGATATTTCGTTTTGACGCCGGGGTATTCTTTGATTGCGCAAAAACGTATTTATCCGTCTGCGTGGTTCCAGATACGTCCATATGCATCAATTGGTATCGAATATGATGTATTTGGGGCGCCAGATTTTGCAAAATATAAATTTGTGACTGCGGATAACTTTACAAAGTATGATTTTGATATCAATCCGTTGTGGGCGAATATTGGCGGTGGCGTTGAATTGTTATCTGCGTACGGTGTTCAGCTGGGTATTGATTATAGATATCAGTACAATGATGCAATCCAGTTGCATAATTTCAAGGTTTCTGGGTCGTACAGATTCTGATAGAATACTCCTGCGATTGCAGGAGTATTTTTTATAGCTGCAACCTGTGGTATAATGATACCGTATGATTTTTTCTTGACTTTTCTGCGGGGTTGGGGCATAATAGTCCCGCTTTAATTTATAAAACCAAGGGTAAAATAAAAATGGCAGCGACAAAATCGTTAAAAAAGTGCGAATTAGAAGCCAAATGGTATCTGATTGACGCAACTGATTGCACGCTGGGACGTTTGGCGGCATATACTGCAAACATCCTGCGCGGTAAGCATAAGCCAACATGGACGCCACATATGGATTGCGGTGATCATGTTATCATCGTTAATGCAGATAAAGTTGCTTTGTCTGGTCACAAGGCGGATAAAGATCGCTTCTTCTGGCATTCTTTGTGGACTGGTTCTTTGAAATCACGTACATTGGGTCAGATGCGCAGCGAAAAACCAGAAAAATTGGTTTTCAATGCAGTTAAACGTATGATGGGGCGTCGTACGGCGGTTGCTTTGGCGAATCAGCGTTTGACAAAACTGCATGTTTATGCAGGCGCAGAACATAAACACGAAGCTCAGAAACCAGTTGTTATTGATTTCGCAAGCTTAAACCGTAAAAACAAAAGGGGCGAATAATGGCAGAAGTAAAGAAAACAGCGACAAAGACAGTTAAAAAGACTGCGACTGTTAAGAAAACTGCTGCTAAAAAGGCACCAGTTGTTGCACCAAAATTGAATGATGCAACATATGCAACAGGTAAACGTAAAGATTCAGTTGCGCGTGTATATTTGATGCCAGGTAAAGGCAATATTATTGTTAATGGCAAGCCGTCTGCGGAATATTTCCGTCGTGCAGTATTGCAGATGATTATTGCACAACCATTCGGCGTTACAAAGCGTGAAACATCATACGACATCGTTGCTATGGTTGAAGGTGGTGGTTTGTCTGGTCAGGCCGGTGCGGTAAAGCACGGTATTTCTAAGGCTTTGGAAAAGAAAGAACCAGAATTACGTGCGGCGTTGAAGGCTGCTGGCTTCTTGACACGCGATAGCCGTGTTGTAGAACGTAAGCATTATGGTTTCCGTAAGGCACGTCGTTCAACACAGTTCAGCAAACGTTAATTTATGTTCGTTGGATTTCTGCACCCACCGTTTGGTGGGTGTTTTTTAAGAAAAACTTGACATTTTTGTCAATTTAGTGTATAATGACTGAGTCGGTGGGGACAGTTCTGTCGCCCAAACTTCCACAAAAGGATTATTTATGCATATTAATGAATTAAAGGCGAAAACGCCACAGCAACTGCTGAAAATGGCAGAAGATATGGGAATTGAAAATCCGTCCCAGTTGAATGTACAGCAACTGCGCTTTGCGGTTATGCGTGTTTATGCGGCGGATAAAAAGGTGACATTGATTGGTGATGGTGTTCTAGAGCGTATGCAGGATGGCTTTGGGTTTCTGCGTGCGCCGGAATCAAACTATTTGGCGGGGCCAGATGATTTGTATGTGTCTCCACAGTTGATTAAGAAATATGGCTTGAAAACAGGTGATTATGTCGAGGGGCAGATTCAGGCGCCAGCCGCCGAAACAGAACGCTATTTCGCGTTGGAAACGATTGAGCGGGTCAATGGCGACAATCCTGAAAAACTGAAACATCGTGTGTCTTTTGACGATATGACGCCGCTGTATCCAGACGAACAATTAAAGATGGAGGTGCCTGATGATAAGGATAAGGGACGTAATCTGTCTGCGCGTGTTATCGATTTGATTTCGCCAACAGGTAAGGGGCAGCGTTCGTTAATTGTTGCGCCGCCACGTACAGGTAAAACAATTATGCTGCAGAATATTGCGCATTCTATTGCGACGAATTACCCTGATGTAAAACTGATTGTTTTGCTGATTGACGAACGTCCTGAAGAAGTGACAGATATGCAGCGCAGCGTCAAGGGTGAAGTTATATCTTCTACATTTGATGAACCGGCAGCGCGTCATATCCAAGTTGCAGAAATGGTAATCGAAAAGGCCAAGCGCTTGGTCGAAGCAGGGCAGGATGTTGTTATCCTTTTGGATTCTATTACCCGTCTGGGGCGCGCATATAATACCTGTGTTCCATCTAGTGGTAAGGTTTTGACTGGTGGTGTTGATGCATATGCCTTGCAGCGTCCAAAGCGTTTCTTTGGGGCCGCCCGTAATATCGAAGGTGGTGGTTCGTTGACTATTATTGCGACGGCTTTGGTGGATACGGGCTCTAAGATGGACGAAGTTATCTTTGAAGAATTTAAGGGTACTGGCAACAGCGAAATTATTTTGGACAGAAAGCTGTCAGATAAACGTGTATATCCAGCGATTGATATTACAAAATCTGGTACGCGCAAGGAAGATCTGTTGGTGGGTAAAGATATTTTGTCGAAGATGTATGTCCTGCGTCGCATTATCAACCCAATGGGCACGTTAGAGGCGATGGAGTTCTTGTTAGATAAATTACGTATGACTAAAACAAATTCGGACTTCTTTGGTTCGATGAATCAATAAAAAAAATCCCGCGGTTGCGGGATTTTTTGTTGTAGGTAATAAAATGAAATTTTATTTGTTTTTATGTGTGGTGATTGTTGGCGTCATTTTTTCTGCATATTACGTGGGAATGCGTGTGGCAGGGGCGCAGTGTGTTGCAGAGCGCCAAGCGGATGCGGTGCAACAACAGGCAAAAATTATAAAAATTCAAAGGATTGTTAATGATCAGGTTTCTAATACTGCCGCTGGTGATGTTCGTCGCGTCTTGCGTGAAAAGTACACCATTGCTGAATGATGTTTGTGCATCTGTGGCCTGTGTGCCCGTTTATGGTCGTGCAACAGACTGGGGGGTTATCAGTGACGATTTGGCAAGAAATATATACAAACACAATAAATTGTGCGAAGAATATAATAAATAGTATTGACATTTTGTGTGTTTGTACTATATGACTAGTATGGCATATGAATATGGAATTTTAATCAAGGATATTAATGCGCCACGTGTCAAGCATCGCGCGTTGACGGGTGTGTTGCGTAAAAAATGGTCGCGTGATCCGAATGTGTTAAAACGTATAGTTTATAACTGCGATGTGTCGCCTTATTTGGGGGAGTTGCCGCCGCAGTTGCGTGCACGTGTTTCGCGTGAAAAAATTGCGTCTGTGACGGCGAATTTTCGTGAAAATTTGGAAAATTTTTTGATAAAAAATGTCTTTGAATTGCGTTCTATGGATGAAGACAAGATATATGAGTTGCCAGAAATCGGAAATCTGTTTGGGACTAAATGTGAATTGTTTGCGCGTGGCGTTAATGTGTTTGGGGTAAATCCTTGGTCGGGACTGTTGGGGTTTGTGTGTAAATTGTCGTTCCCAGAGATTAAGGCGCATTATGCGTTAAAGTTGTATCATAAGGCATTGCCAGAATTTTTACTATATTCACATGGACCTTGGTTTGAGATTGGGACTGCATTTGCGGCAAACAGGGCGGAACCGCACGATAATGTGCCAATGTATATGGCGTCCTTGAAGTATGAAAAATATATGTTGTCACAGTGGGCTGGGGATAAAGAAGATAAGGTGGCGCAACGTGAAAATAAGTTTGAAATATTTGTAACCAGTGCCGCTGAAAATGAAAGTCGTAACCGTCGTGCAGGATGCAGAATGGACTGGGGGGAGACATATAAAACAGATTACGGCAGTTTGTCTTACATTGGTCGTAAAGCGTACAGACAAATGCTGAATATGGATGCGGCGGCGGTTAAAAGAACTTTTGAAAGCGTCCGAAATAATTTTGACAGGCGTGATATTGCGCGCGCATTAGAACAGGCAAAGTTGTTGGCTCAATACGATAAAAATTATGCCTTAAGTCAATTTTTAGCGCGCGTGAATCAGCGATAGTATTTATTTGTTCGCAATTATACTGACCAATTGTTTGACCAGTTCGGCGCTGGCCTTGTCGCCGGTTGGGGCGTATTCTACAAATTCAAAGCTGTATGCATCTGAAAAAGCGTGAATCAATTGTGCTGCGATGTCTGGGGTGATGCCGTTGGGTTCTGGGACCAGAACGTCGCTGAAATAATTTGGGTCGATTGCGTCAAAGTCAAATGAAACGATGAATTTTCGATTGCCGATTTTTTTGCGAATTTCATCAATGATTTTTTGTGTGGATTCTGAGTCATAAAGACTTTTTGCGTGTTTTATGTAAATGTTGTTGTTATTTACATTTTTGATTTCAGATGGTTCGTATGAACGCGAGCCTAAATAGAATAAATTTTCGGCCTTTAATGCGGGCTTTTTTTTCTGCAGTTCTAGCCACCGTGTGTCACCCTGGCCCAACAGAGCGCGAACATTCGTGCCGTGTGGGGCGCCCGACGCTTCTGTACGAGAGGTTTCTGGTGTATGCATATCCAGATGTGCATCGATATATACCAGACAAATGTCTTGGTCTGGGAATTGGTCTGCAATGGCCGCAAAATGCCCAAAGTTTACAGAGTGGTCGCCGCCAATCATTGTGTGTGATTCAGATGGGGTGGATGAATATATTTTTTGTTGAATCTTCGCGTTTTCGCCAAATCTGTCGGCCAGACATTCGGTTAAATTGAATTCGTCTGGTGTCACTGATATCCAGGGGTTGTGTGGAAATAATTTTTTTGTTGCCGCGGGCCCCAGTGCGGGGCCTGCGTTTGTCACGGTGGCTGTTGCACCACGGCCGTATTCAATTCCCATGATTGTTTTCATTTGTAAGTCTCCACTATGCTTTCGGCAGCATTTTTTAGTCTTTGTAGTGATTGTTCGTATGTGTCGCAATCGCGTGCAATTTCAGAACGATATGCATCGCGCATATTGTTTGACATATAATAACAGCCGCGCAGGTGTTGTACGCAATATTCGTGGCCTGTGGCAAATGCATTTTGACCGCGGACGCGGCTTTCCATTGCGGCCCAGTCTATGTCAAGCGCATTGTCCAGGTTTATCCACGAGTTTCCTTCGCCGTATTTTCCAACTGTGTCCATCCAATAGTCATTCATTTCAGCATCGGACCAACGGTTTGATGATTGAATTGTTAGAATTTGTTTCACAAGTTTGTCGATTGCAGGTTGGTATTCCGAATCGATTTGTGACAGGCGTGCACTGCAATAGCATCGGTTGTATTCAGTGTCTTGGCGCAGGCAATATCGGTTCATGCAATCTGTGTAATCGGCCAGGCAACGACTGGATGAAACGCGTGTCGTGCTGTCTATTTGTATTGTGTTGGGTGTGTTTCTTAACTGGTTTGATTGCGTTGTCGTGATTTGTGCAGCGCGTGCATTGGTGCGTGGTGTGGTGTTTGTGCGTGCGATAACCCGTCTGGTGCCCGGGGTGGTGATTGTTTGTTGTGTTGCGGTACGCGGTGCGGATGCGTGTGTTGCTGTCCGGGTGGTGCGTGGAACAACGCGGCGTTCTGTTGCGGTTAATGGTTTGGTTTTGACCACAGTGTCGATTAGGTTTGAATTTTGATTTGGTGTGACACCCGGATTTAAATTTGTTCGCATGTTGTTGTTCATATATGGGTACATATAGTTGTAATTGTATCCGGTTGTATTGGTTAACTGTGCGTCGCGTGTTGCCGCAAGTGTGGTGTTTGTGAGCAGAAATAGTGCGATTAAGATGATGGTTCTTTTTCTCATTGTTTGTATTTTAGAAAAAAGGATCGAAAAATAAAAGAAAAATTTGCATTTAAAAAAAATGCTGTTATAATGAGCTTCGTTTCGGGGTGTAGCTCAGTCTGGTAGAGTGCTTGGTTTGGGACCAAGATGTCGAAGGTTCGAATCCTTTCGCCCCGACCAGAGATAAATGAAAACACCGCAGTTGATGCGGTGTTTTTATTTATTTTGGTGGAACTGCGGATTCAAACGGTAAAATCCTTTTGTCGGGTTCGAACGTGTCACTCGATTTATCACAAAATGTGATAAATCTGCGTGTATCCTCGTATTTATGCGAACTGCGCGGCGCTTGTTCTTATATACTCGGATTCCCTGGGTTTGGTGCAAAATTACGCCAAACCTGTGGGCATTCGTGACAATTTGCCTGCGTTTGACACTTGGCAAATTTACTCATTGTCGCCCCATTTTACTTTCCCGTCCTACTTTTTTATTATTGTTCGTCCAGGAGAAATCATTACCGACCAGATGAAAATTCTTTTTGTATTAAACTTTCTGGTTTATAATGTGGATGACATACATTATGACTACCACCATATACCATCATTTTAGACAAATCTATCCCGTAAGTTTTAGACAAATCCAAGAGCGCTTCATAAGTTTTATTAGATTTTCGGCCGGAATGTGCCGGGTCGTTGTGACAAAATGTTACGTTGAACGATTCCTTCACACCTAATATATGTCTCATTCCTCCTGCAGCATAATCTTTAGAGGAGCCGCCAGTCGCAACAAAATCCCGAGCTAAGGCACCAAGTTCAATTATCATTTCCAGCCATTTTTTCATACTATCTTTATCTTCTGGCACAAGATCGGTGAGATTTTCGTGTCCATATTTATTTATTGTATAATCTACAAAGGCTTTTGTATATTGTGCCCTTCTAATATTTTCTACAAACGTATCTAAAACTTTTTTATTTTCGGCATCACAATCTATAAATCTGGCTAACCCCTCGTTAAGTGTGTGTTCTGGATTCTCTTTAATTCTTCCAGACAAAGTCGCATTTAAAATACGACCAGCATACAATTCAGGGCCGTCTGATCTAAAATTTTTAGACATTGTTTTTAATCTTGAAGCCATTTCCGCCATACCAAGCTCTTCTAATACAGGAACACAAAAGAAATCAATCAAAACAGATAAATAGGAATATCTCTCTTGCAAACTCACAGCATCTTTTGATTGAAAAGGAGGCAATTTTGCCAACTCTTGTTTAAATTTTTCCATTATCTTTTGCAATTCATAACTTGTTTTTTGTGCAACATCTGTATCGGTTAAAATACGTGCAGATTTTTCCAAAGCATCAATTTTTCCTTGCAACAATTTTTTGTCTGTTTCTAAACGAATTTTTTCTGTTTCTTTTTCGGCTTTTACAGCTTGTAATTCTGCTTTCAAGTCTGCAATTTCAGCCTCATAATCACGGTTCTTTTTGATGGCCGACATAATATCTTTAACGCCCATTTAAAACTCCTTTTTATACTGTGATTATATAACAACGCTTGAAAATTTCAATTTATAACTGTTTTTTCATCTCTTCAATCTCTCTTCCTGACTTCAAAATCTCAGTTCGAGAACTGCTAATTAAGCACAACCAGAAAGATTAACGAACGTTATCTTTTATTAAAGCGGATGCTATTTGTTGTGCCTTGTCAATTGCCCATGGCAATGCCAATACTTTCGGATTGCAACATTTATCAACAGACTGCCCAGATTCAGAATTACAGAATGGACATAAAGATGCATCCATATTTTGTAATGCCGGGCAATTTCGCAACATTTGGGTCAAAGGATTTTGTTGTGGTCTGTAAAGCATTTGATATTGTGCTTTATCTGTTTTTCTAAGTTGTAATAAAAACACATATGCCGCACAAAATTTCTGAGCCGATATAGCTTTTTGTTGTAATTCTATACGATGCGCTTTCTGTTGAGCTAAATATCTTTCTTTGTTTTTACTATAATTTTCCCTGTTTTGCTTTTGATATTGTTCTTTTTTTGCTCTATAGCATTTCTTTTTTCGTTCAGCCACAGCAGTTGCATTTTCACGACGATATTTACTTTGATATTCTTGTAAATGTTCTCTGTTTTCTGTTCGCCATTGTTTTTGATAAGCTTGATATTGTTCGAAATGCTCTAAAATCCATTGTCTGTTCATGGCTAAATTATGTTCACGATGAGCCATATGATGATTATGTCTATATTCTTTTTTTCTTTTGCTAATAGCTTCATTATTTTCCTGAACAGTTTCTCGTATTTTATCAAAAATATTAGGGCCAAATTTTATTAAACAAATACCTTTAGCATGTTGTGCGTTTATGCGTTGCAATTTATTAAACGCAATATAAAAAGGTAATTTTAATGCAACAAATTGTAATAAAATATTGTCAAGATATGCTTTGCCACACATTAAATCCATAAATTGTGTTTCGGTAAACACGTCAGATAAACCTTCGGATTCAAGAAAGGTTTTGATGTTTTTTTCTGTATCAGATTCAAACAAATACCATTCAAGAAAGACTTCTGATAATTTTGAAATTCGTCCACTTTCACAGTCGCCAGGTGTGTGTCCTACAAGATACAGTTCTGATTTATCTGTCGATAAATAATAGTACATATCTTGTGTACTTATATCTTCGCATTCATAAAAAATTTCTTCAAATTCATTCATTATCTGTGTTCTTGTTGTTGCATCAAAGAATTAAAAACTTCGTTTAATGGTCTTTTATTGATTTTTTCCCGATAAAGATAATTTAAAATCGCGTTATCTTCATTGTCTATCTGTAAACAATCTGTCGAACGCATAAGATCTGTACCGTATTCACAATTATGAACCTTGGTTTGTTTTGCACGACCCAGATCATATATATTCGATGTGTAATCATTACATACATATATACCACAATCAGCATTTGGTGCATCTATCATCCAATCATTGGCAAGTGTTTTCTGAATATTAAAACCTGATTCTTGTAATTTCTGCTGTAAACAATTTAATGCTTTTATAGATCCAGATGTATTAAAACCAACCAAACAAAATCTTATTGCATAGCATAATTCCGATGAGCCCATTATATCACGAACAATATTTGCGACACCGTCCAGGTTATTATGAAATTCATCTACCGAAATATCCAATGTTACCAATTTTTCATATTTATATGCCTTTGCGCTAATATCAGATAAAATCTTCTTTCGCAACGTTTCATCTTGGCCCCATGTGCCATTGGTTTTTATAGTTGGCACATATTTATAAGAATAAACCAAATCCAATGCACATGGAATATAGTTTGGATTTTTATGCATATACGGTGCCATTGCTTCACCACCACCGATACAAAACAATTCATTTGGAATAAATGGCAAAGTTCTGGATTCTGACAAATAATTATCAAATTTTTCCAACGGCATAAAATTTGGTGCACAGTGACAATTACTGCATTCACAACAGTGATCGCAATGTAAATTACACCAATTTGTAATTTTAAAAGACATAAACAGTTCATTATACATAGCAACATTATTGTAATACCAAATTATTGTTTGTCAATATTTAACACCGAATTCATTCTCTTCAATCTCCTGTCCTATTTTGATAATATCGGTTCGAGAACTGCTAATTAAGCCCGACCAGAAATATTTGTATGGGGCCGTTTCTGTGGTTTTTAGTGGAAAACCAATGAAAACGGCTCTTTTTTTTCCAATTTTGATACCACTTTTACATCAAATGATTTGGCCCCCACTTATACAAGAAATCTGTGCTTGCGCAATGGGGTTTTCTATTTTCGGCGTATGGTAAATGGGAAAAGATATTTGCGGTCACTGCATACAAGTGACCCTGATTTGCTGCGTTTTCTTGTTAGGCAGATACTGGATGCTGAATTTAATGCAGGTGTGCCAAAACAAAATATGCTTGCTTGGGCGCTTGCAAATTGGGCGGTAAATGTTCCTTCTTTTATATATTTTATATCACGTCCCTTTGTTTCTGCATATCCGATTTGTTATGAACAACTATACCGGTATCAAATTCTTCCACAAATACCCACTTGCCATTATCCAGCACAAAATGAAAACGTTGACAATTTTTGATTGTGCCGATTTTTGGCCACATGCATAGCACAATGCACGTGTGACGCCGCTGTGTGATGCGATTGCGATATTTGTGTGTTTGTCATTTGTCACAATGTCGTCCAGGCAAGATTTTATGCGATTGAAATTATCATTGACTCTTTTTTTTGTATTTCGTCTGTATCGCCTATACATGCTGCACCGAAAATCGCTGATTTTGCGCCAACGTTCAAGTGTATTGTAGTTGTCCGGCGTTTGTGCAAGTGTTGCGGCAGCCTCGAGTTCAAATTCTTTTGGCTCTGTGAGAATGATATTAAATAAATAAAATTATTTGATTCAAGAATATTTGTTTGTTGTGGTTTTTTATTTTCTTGATTTAGTTAATGTAGATTAATTATAATAGTTAATGTTGGTTAATTAAAAGGTGCAAAGATGGAAGTGGAAATAATGCGGTTTTGCAGGGCGTTTCAACGAAATGTTGGTGATGATATGCCGATTCGGATTAGTCAATTTGCGGTGTTAAATATTATGTGTACACGTCCTGGGCCGCATATGCCGGCTGCGTTGGCTGATCTCTTGGGGGTGTCCAAGGCAATGATAAGTGGCCATATTGCTGCGCTGGTGTCGCGTGGCTTGGTTTCGCGTGTTCAGTCGCCAGAAGATGGACGTAGTGTCTATGTTATGCCCAGCAAAAGTGGACGTGATTTGTTTAACAAGGTTTCCAAGCAAAATGCTGATAAAATGAATGTGTTAAAAACACAAATGGGTGAAAAAAAGTTTTATGCACTTGTTGAATTAATTGCAGCCGCAAATCAGATTATTGATAAGTGATGCTGTGAATTCAAATATGGTTTGTTAATTTTTTTTCGTGCGCGTGAAAAAAAACGCGCCCAGGAGGCATCGCTTTTTGTGCAACTTGCAGATATTTTTGAGCAATATTTTCAAATTCTGTGATTTGACCGCTTAATTTGCTGTGCGGTTCGCGGATTTGGGGATCATTGCATTTTGAATGCCTTAGGAATTTAGTTCTGATAAAAGTTTTTGGGATGCGGCGATGTCGCCAAAACTGGTATGACATATGCCAATGTTCAGCATTAGAAACATAATTAATATTTTTTCATCTCATTTTCTCTTTTCGGTAAATGTGTCACCCGATTCAGTCTAATAAAAAGAAGAACATCTGCATGAACAATATGGTCGGGTGGGTGAAAATCAATAGAACGGTGATTGTACTGGTTTTTCGATTTCTTGAATTGTACGTACCCCCCAAAAAACACACAAACAAACATACACACGACCGGCGTTAGGGAAAAATGGTGTGTAAATATACCGAAACAGTTAATATGTTACGATGCGTCTAGCACCGGTTGTAGGCCCTGAATTATGTATGTTATGGTAGTAAAAAAATTAGGCGCCAAGTCCAGGAAAAATAATAATGTTATATAAAACTATTGGGTTCTGACTTGAATTTTATAAATTTTAGTATAAAATAGTGCTTGTTGCGCCCTTAGCTCAGCTGGATAGAGCATCAGATTTCTAATCTGCAGGTCACAGGTTCGAATCCTGTAGGGCGTGCCAGAAATTCAAGCGCCGCCGGTTGGCGGTGTTTTAGTTTTAATAAAAAATAAACCGTCGCAAATTGCGGCGGTGTTGATTGATTGGTTTGTTTGTCTAGCGGTCTGGTTGCTGTGCAGATGGTGTGAAGTATTTTATGAAATCATTCAGTGTTGCACCGGTTGCGTCCAGGATTTTTGCGATGCTGCCTGTGGATGGCCAGCGGGGTTGGCCGTATTTTGACCAGCGTTTGCTTTTGTTAAATGTGGTTGGGTCCAGTCCGCAATATTTTGCCAGCCCAGAACAGGACATTTTGTGTTCTTTGGCAAAGACATCAATTGCATACCATACGTCATTGTGTGTCATATAAAACTCCTTTTTGTTGTACTGTTTGTCGGTACGTAATGCATTATAAATTAGGTTTTTATGTATTTTTTTATACTGTTTTTATGTAATATTTTGTATAAAATGGGTATATTTAGGGACAGAATAGGCGGATTTTCGGATTTGTGTGGTTCTGTTGGGACGAAAAAAGGGTTTTTATTCTTAGCTAGAAAAGACAAAAAATTGGTTGTGATGCAAAAATAGGGGTGCGCTATGCCTACAATTAAGGCTAAAATTACATTTTTACGTGAACTATTGGCTTTGAAAGAAGTTATAGATTTGGGGCAGATTCATGCAGCGGCAGAACGAAATGGTATTAAACATTCTAATATGTCTAGGTTGATTTCTGATTTGGAACTTCGATATAAAGCTCGTTTGTTAATGCGTAGCCCTGCGGGGTGTGTGCCAACAAACACATCGCGACAGTTGTATGCGGATATAGAACATATTGTTGAGGCTTTGGATAAGCTGATGCACAATGTTGCTGGTCCAGAGGAGCTGTCAGGTAATATTTCTGTTTGGACAGAAGAGGGGTTTGCAGGCAGTTTATTGTTTTTTGAGCTGTACAAGCTGTATGCTAAGTATCCCAAACTTCGATTGGATGTGATAACGAATCGGCATGTTAATAGCACAAATCCAGATATTGCGATTATGAGTATGCGATCTGCCAGTAAGATTCCGGGTACAAGTATGTTGTTTAAGTTTAAAACCAAAGTAAAGTTTTATTCTACACCTGCTTATCTAGAGAAGCGTGGGAAGCCCGATGGCATTGATGATATGCTGGAAAATTATGATTTGTGTATACGGCAGAATTTTTTAGAGCAACCAGAATGTAAGTTTATTTTAAAACGTGCAAAAAGATTAAATATAACAACGGATTCTGCGTCTATTATTTATCAGTTGGTGTGTGATGGTGCTGGTATTGCCTTGATGCCAGAGTGGTGTACTATGAAAAACAGTAAATTGGTTGAAGTGCCTAATATGGATTTTGATTATGAATATGTGTTGGTGGGGATAAGTAATCCTTTGACTATGAAAAGTCAAAAGGTTCGTGCATTTTTGGAATTCTTTTATGAATTTTGTCGTGAATATGAAATACCGCTGGAAATATTTGAATAGCTGTTTTATTTAGCAAATCGTTCCTGTGTCGGGTACGGGATAGCCGTGATATAATTGTGCCAAAAGGAGAGAAAAAATGAAAAAATTTTGGACTTTTGTTTTGGCTGTTGTTATCTCGTTTATCCCGGGGATAATCGGCGGGTTCTTTTCACCTATGTCGCCGGGGGCAAATGAATGGTATAATGGGTTGGTGCAGTCTGTGTTGACACCTAATGGTTGGGTGTTTAGTGTTGCGTGGATTATTTTGTATGCGTTGTTGGGTATTGCGTTGTATCTGGTTATGGTGGCTGCAAAAACGCGTCAAAACAAAGCGTTGGCGTATGCGTTGTTTGTTGCACAGATGGGATTGAACGCGTTGTGGAGTTATTTGTTCTTTGGCCTGCATATGATTGGTGGGGCGTTGGTTTGTTTGGTTGCGCTGGTTGCGGTGGCAATTTGGATGGCGGCGGCGTTTAAACCAATCAGTCGTGGTGCGTCATATCTGGTGTGGCCGTATATTTTATGGTTGATATTTGCGCTGTATTTGAATGCTGTGATATTGACACTAAATTAAAAAAATCCGCCGTTTGGCGGTTTTTAAATTTTTAATATTTTAGCCTTGGGGTCGCCGATGTTCAGGTATTTTAATCCTAATTCTTCGACAAAGTCAGGACTGTAATTTTGCAGCAGTTTTATATGCTGGTGTAATTCGTCCAGCGTGGATTGTTCCGTGGCTAGGTGTTCGTTTTCCTTGTTCAGTTGCCACAGGTTGTATCCAAAACGTTGGACGCTGACATCGCCCCAAAACAAGCCGATGAACATAAAGCCTGCAAACAGTGTTAAAATAATTCCCAGTTTACCACGGGCACCGCCAGACCAGGCAGAGCCCATAAAGCTAAATAAATTTTTGATTTTTTCTTTCATGGATGGCATTATATCATAAATGTTTAGTGATAATCAAATTTTTGCTGCTCCATTGGCTGGGATTACAGACCGGCCATTTCGGCGTATAGTGCGCGAGTTTTCGCCAAATGCACCGTTGGTGACTGAAATGATATCATGTCATTCTATTGTGGGGGCGCATAAAAATTGTTTGCGTAATTTTGATAATTATGCGGATGAAGGTGATGTAGGTGCCCAGATTTTTGGTGCAGATGTTAATTTGATGGCGGATGCTGCGCGTATTTTGCAAGATGCGGGTGCAAAATGGATTGATATTAATATGGGGTGTCCTGTGCCTAAGGTCGCAACACGTGCAGGCGCAGGTGCGCATTTGATGCGTGATCATATGTTGGCGGGTAAAATAATGCGCGCTGTGGTGGGGGCTGTAAAGATACCTGTGTCGATTAAAACGCGCCTTGGCTGGGACGAAGGGCATTGCGATTGGCGTGATCTGATTCATGTTGCTGCGGATTCAGGTATTCGTTTTGCTGCTTTGCATGGGCGGACGCGCGCGCAATTGTATCTGGGGAAGGCGATGCATCCGGATGTGTCTGCTTTGCCAATTCCAATTATTGCAAATGGTGATATAAAAGTCGTAGATGATTTGTGTGGATTGTTGGAATTGGGGTATGCGGGTGCGATGATTGGACGTGGAATACTTGGGCGGCCGTGGTTATTGGCAGAAATTTGTGGTGGCGCGGCGCCAGAAAATGTTGGTCAAATTGTTTTAAGACATCTGGAATACGCGATTGAATACTATGGTGAAAAAACAGCAGTGCCTATGTTTCGTAAGCATGTGGCCTGGTACAGTGCGGGTATGCCGAACTCTTCGGATTTTAGAATAAAAGTTAATCAATTAGATAACGCCGATGCCTTAAAGGTTGCAATTCGTGAATTTTGGGGTATGATTTAGAAACAGTTAATTTTTTAGGGGATTTTGAATTATGACAGAAAATATCGAAAATGTAGATACAGTTGTTGAAACACCAGTACCGTTAACGGCGGGTGAAATGTTGCGCGCAGCACGTACCACAGGTCGTCGCAAACGTGAAATTCCAACGATTTCTAAGCAACTGTGTATTCGCGAGGAATTCTTGGAAGCATTGGAAAACGGTGATTACAGTGTTATTCCTGAGCCTGTATATATTTTGGGGTTTGCACGTAATTATGCGATGGAATTAGGGCTAAATCCAGACGAAATCGTTGCTAAAATCAAACAAGAAATGGGATTGGCTTCGGGGGGCGCGGATGATGATGAGGATGCCACGGCGTGCGCAATGCCAAGTATTAAGGAAGAAAGCTGGGGCAAGGTTATGCTTGGTAAGGCATATCAGTTTGTTTATCAAAATTGGATTTGGTTTGTTGGTGGTATCGTTGCAATTGCGCTGATTGTGTTCGCAGTTATTATGTTGAGTCCATCTAATACGGATGTGGCGGCGACACCAACAGAGCAGGTTGTTGTTTCGGTCGAGGATATGGTTGAAGAACCAGAATACAAATTGGCTGTGCGTGAACGATTTGGCACGGATAATCGTGCAAGTGCAGAAATTATTTTGCAGGCAAATAAAAAAACGGGTGAAGCGGGTACGTGGGTTGAAATCAAGGATGCGCGTGGCCGTACAGAACTAAGCCGTGTTTTAATGCCTGGTGATGTGTATTACGTGCCGGCAAAGGGTAAATACAAGGCTACGTTTGGTAATGCGGGTGGTATTGACGTGTGGGTTGAAGGAAAGTTGGCGCCCCAGGTTGGTCAGGAATATAAGAAAGTTTCAGGAATAGAATTAACGCCTGAAAATTTAATGAAATCAGTAAAATAAAAATGACAGGGGCGAAAAGGATTTTTCGCCCTTTGTATTGAAATTTTTTTAGTGTAAACTATATACAATCATACTATGGCAAATGTAATTAAAATTCGCGGTGCACGTGAAAATAATCTTAAAAATGTTGATTTGGACATACCAAAACATAAATTGGTGGTCTTTACCGGCGTATCTGGTTCTGGGAAATCGTCGTTGGCATTTAATACTATTTATGCCGAGGGGCAGCGCAGATATGTCGAGTCGTTGTCTAGTTATGCGCGTCAGTTTTTAGATATGCAGAAAAAACCTGATGTCGATTTAATCGAAGGTTTGGCGCCTGCAATTTCAATTGAACAAAAGACAACATCTAAAAATCCGCGCTCTACCGTTGGTACTGTGACAGAAGTGTATGATTATTTGCGATTGCTGTGGGCGCGTATTGGGGTGCCGCATTCGCCTGTGACGGGATTGCCGATTAAATCACAGACTGTCGTGGAAATGGTTGATTGGACTATGAAAATTCCGGCGGGGGTCAAGATTTTTATAATGGCACCATTGGTGCGTGAAAGAAAAGGTGAATATCGTAAAGAATTGGCATTCTTGGTAAAGCAGGGGTATCAACGTGCGATAATTGATGGAGAATTAGTCGATTTGTCGGCGGTTGGTGTATTGGATAAAAATAAAAAGCATAATATTTTTGTTATTGTTGATCGTTTGCAGATGCCACCGTTGGATTCCGATACAGAAGAATTTCGTTCGCGACTGTACTCTTCGTTCGAGGGGGCGTTGCGTTTGGTTCCGGGCTCGGTTTTGGTGCGTCGGTTGGATACAAATGAAGATACGCTGTATTCGCAAAGTTATGCGTGTCCGGTCAGTGGCTTTACGGTGCCTAAAATTGAACCGCGTTTATTTTCTTTTAATGCGCCTATGGGGGCGTGTCAGAATTGTGATGGTTTGGGTGTTCAGTTAAATATGTCGCCTGATTTGGTGGTGCCAGATCCGTCTAAGTCAATCTTGGGTGGAGCGATTGCGCCTTGGTCGCGCGGTGGAATGTTGAGTCAGTTTGAGCACTTGCTGGATGCGTTGCATAAAAAGTTCAAGATTCCTTTGTCTAAGCCGTGGCATACGTTGACCCAGGAACAGAAAGATTTGATTCTGTATGGCAGTGGAGATGAAGCGATTAAGATTAATTGGAACGGATTTGTGTATGAAAAGCCATATGAAGGCGTTATTCCAAATATTGAACGGCGTTGGCGTGAATCTGAATCCGAAGCGATGCGTACAGAATTGTCTAAGTATCAATCTGAAAAACCGTGTCCGGTTTGCCATGGCAAGCGATTGAATATTCAAGCACTGTGTGTGCGTATTAATGGTGCGGACATTATGGATGTGTGTGATATGCCTGTTGATGACAGTTTGGTGTGGTTCCAAGATTTACCAAATCATTTGTCGCAAAAAGATAATGATATTGCACGTATGGTTTTGCGTGAAATTACAGACAGGTTATATTTCTTGAAAAATGTGGGATTGGGGTATTTGACATTGTCACGTATGGCGGGAACATTGTCCGGTGGCGAGGCCCAGCGAATTCGCCTGGCGTCACAGATTGGCAGTGGGCTGTCCGGGGTGTTGTATGTGCTGGATGAGCCTTCTATTGGGTTGCATCAAGCGGATAATGATAAACTGTTAGAAACGTTGAAAATGCTGCGTGACAAGGATAATACCGTTATTGTTGTCGAACACGATGAAGATGCGATGCGCGCGGCGGATTATTTGGTTGATATTGGACGTGGCGCGGGTATAAATGGTGGTAATGTTATCGCACACGGTACGCCCGCCCAGGTGATAAAAAATAAGGAATCGATTACGGGGCAATATTTGTCTGGGGGGCGTAAGATAGAAGTGCCAAAAAAACGTCGTGCGGGTAATGGTAAGTCAATAGTCGTGTCTGGGGCGCGCGAAAATAATTTGAAAAATGTGGATGTTGAGTTTCCTTTGGGAAAATTTGTTGCGCTGACAGGGGTGTCGGGGTCGGGTAAGTCGACGTTGCTGTTGAATACATTATATCCCGCGTTGATGCGTGCGCTGTATAATTCTAAAATGGAAACGGGGGCGCACGATATTATTCGTGGTATGGAAAATGTAGATAAAGTAGTTGATATTGACCAATCGCCAATTGGGCGCAGCCCGCGCAGTAATCCTGCAACATATACGGGGGTGTTTGGTGATATTCGTGATTTCTTTGCTGCATTGCCTGAGGCAAAATCACGTGGGTATGGGCCGGGCAGATTCTCGTTCAACGTAAAGGGTGGGCGCTGCGAGGCGTGCCAAGGGGATGGTCAGATTAAGATTGAAATGAATTTCTTGGCGGATGTTTATGTGGAATGTGATTGCTGTCACGGATCGCGATATAATGAAGAAACATTGGCGGTGAAATACAAAGGAAAATCAATCGCAGATGTGTTGAATATGACAGTTGAAGAAGCGTACAGGTTCTTTGTAAATGTACCAAAAATTGCCCGGAAATTAGAATTGTTAAAGCGGGTTGGGTTGGATTACATCAAATTGGGGCAAAGTTCACTGGACCTGTCCGGTGGTGAAGCACAACGTATCAAGTTATCTAAGGAATTGGCAGCGCGCAGTACAGGTGAAACCATTTATATTTTGGACGAGCCTACAACCGGTCTGCATTTTGAAGATATAAAAATGCTGTTGTCTGTTCTGCACGAGTTGGTCGAGCAGGGCAATACGGTAATCGTTATTGAGCATAATTTGGAAGTGATTAAAACCGCTGACTGGATTATTGATTTGGGGCCAAATGGTGGCGCAGGGGGCGGTCGGATTGTTGCAACTGGTACGCCAGAACAGGTTGCAAGTGTTGTAGAATCAAAAACAGGAAAATATTTACAGCGTTATCTGGACAAACCATCAAAATTAGGTAAAATAAAGGGACAAAAGGAGTAGTTATGTTTGGATTTGGTAAAAAAAAGGCAAAAGCACCAGTTAATAATATATCAGAAGCGGATATCAAAGCGGCAGAAAAGGATCTGGGCGCAGATAAAATGCCTGCCGGTATGAAGGAAACGGCCCAGCGTATGATGTCGGGGCAATTTGATATGAATGATATGTTGGCGCAATTGAAGCAGATTAAGAAAATGAGCAATTTTAGCGGTCTGTTGAAAATGGTGCCAGGGATGAGTGGCGCTGTTTCTGCTATGAAGGAAAAAATTAAGGATGGCAGCGTTGACGCCCAGATTAAAATTTTGGAAGCAATGACACCAGCGGAACGTGCTGAGCCAGAAAAAGTGTTCGCAAATGCCAAAGCGCGTATTGCTGAAACTGCGGGCTGCACTGTGCGTGATGTTGAACATATCATTAAACAATATACAAAAATGAAGCAGCAGATGGCTATGATTCAGCGTATGGGCGGAATGGAAGCCGTAATGCAGAAAATGCAGCAGCAGGGTGGTGTGCCGGGTGCAAAATGAAGATAACGAATAAAAAAATTGCCAGTAAAAAATCATCGGTCGCTTGGCTGCAACGCCAGGCGGCTGATCCCTATGTTGCGCGTGCACAGAAAGAAGGTTATCGTGCGCGGGCGGCCTATAAACTGATAGAAATGAATGAGAAGTTCAAGTTTCTGCGTAATGGCCAGGTGGTTGTAGATTTGGGGGCGGCGCCGGGGTCTTGGTCGCAATATATTGCGCGTACATATCCAAAATCGCGTGTGTTTGCGATGGATTTGCTGGAAATTTCGCCGATTGTCGGTGTGGAGACATATCAAGGTGATTTTACGTCTGATGAAGCCTTGCGCTGGCTGGAAGAAAAATTGGGGTTGCGGGCCGATGAAATTGGTGCAGGTACTGCGGATGTTATTGTGTCTGATATGGCGCCAAATACAGTTGGGCATAAAAAAACAGATCATATTCGTCAAATGGTATTGTTGGAATATGCGTTTGATTTTGCACTGCGTGCATTAAAGCCGGGCGGGACATTTGTTTGTAAATCGTTTACAGGTGGTACAACCCAAGATTTGTTAAAGCAAATCAAAGAACATTTTGAATCTGTACATCATATAAAACCACCGTCATCGCGTAAAGATAGTGTGGAAATGTTTATTGTTGCACTGGGGTTCAGGGGTTAAGAAAAAAAGCCGCCATTTTGGCGGTTTTTTGTTATTTTAAACTTTCGGCCGCGGTGCGGGCCAGTGTGTCAACGCGTTCATTCATTTCATCGCCATTGTGTCCGCGTACCCAAAACCAGTGTATCTTTTTTGTGGATGCCAGTTCGTCAAGACGTTGCCATAATTCTTGATTTTTTACAGGTTTTTTATCCGCGGTGCGCCAATTGTTTTTTTTCCAATTTTTGACCCAGGATTGCATACCGTTTTTGACATACTGGCTGTCGGTATGAATTTCTAATTCGTCGTGTTTACGTGCCGCCGTTAATGCACAAATTACCGCCATTAATTCCATACGATTGTTTGTCGTGTTCTTTTCGCCACCGCTGCGTTCTGCAATGTTTTTTCCATCGGTTGCAACAAAACCCCATCCGCCCGGTCCGGGATTGCCCAGGCAAGAACCATCTGTCCAAATTTTTAACATTTTTATATACGTCCTTTTTGTGATATAATATCACATATGAACTATAATTCCAAAGATTTAAAAGAAATGGCAAATGCAGTGCGTGCGTGGGCGCTGTATGCAATTCGTTCCGCAGGCAGTGGGCACATTGGAATTGTGCTGGGGGCGGCAGATATCCTTACGGTTATTTATGCAAACTTTTTGCGTCGTGGACGTGACCGATTCGTTATGTCGGCTGGGCATGGCAGTGCGCTGTTGTATTCTGTATTGAAACTGGCAGGATATGATGTTGGTGATATGGAATCGTTCCGTAAAATTGGTGGCTTGCCGGGGCATCCTGAATATGGAATTGATGGTATTGATGCGACAACGGGGCCGCTGGGGCAGGGGGTTGGAAATGCCGTTGGTATGGCAATGGCTGAAAAAATTAACAAGACAGATGCACGCGTTTATTGTTTGTGTTCTGATGGTGATTTAATGGAAGGTGTTGCCCAGGAATCAATCGCGTTTGCAGGACGTTATAAATTAAATAATATTGTTTTGTTGTGGGATGATAATGGGGTCAGTATTGATGGTGTGGCGCAAACAGATGCGGATATTCCTATGCGTATGGCGGCCGCAGGTTGGTATGTGATTTGTGTTGATGGACATGATTTTGTGCGGATAAACCGCGCGCTGGAAAATGCAAAAAAATCTGACTTGCCAGTCTTTATTCAGTGTAAAACTGAAATTGGGCGTGGTGCATCTGTTGCGGGAACAAACAAAGCGCATGGGTTCGCGGTGTCTGATTCAGAGCTGATGCAACTGGTGCAAAAATTTTTGTCGCCCTGTGGTGATAATTTGTGGCGAAATGTTGCGATGGAACAGATTCCTGTTGTGTCGGGCGTAACGAAAAATAATCTGCCGCATGCGGTTTTGCCCCAGGTGACTGAAAAAATATCAACACGTGAATTGTCGGGGATTTATTTGGATGCTTTGTTGGGGGCGGGTGCCGATATTGTTGGGGGCAGCGCAGACCTGGGGGGCAGTACGAATGTGCGCGTGTCTGCGTCGCGTGATATAACAGAGAATGATTTTGTGGGGAATTATATAAATTTTGGCGTGCGCGAAGGTGCAATGGCGGCAATAATGAATGGTATGGCTTTGTCGGGCTTGCGTGTTTTTGGTTCAACATTCTTGGTGTTCAGTGACTATATGCGGGCTGCTATGCGTTTAAGTGCATTGATGGGGGTGCCGGTTGTTTATGTTTTGACGCATGACAGTGTCGCGGTTGGTGAAGATGGGCCAACGCATCAGCCTGTTGAGCAGTTGCCATCATTGCGTATGATTCCAAATATGAATGTGTTCAGACCGTGTAATGGTGTCGAAGTTATGTACTCGTGGCGACATGCGTTGACGGAAAAAAACAAGCCGTCGTGTATTGTTTTGTCGCGCCAGAAAATTAAGCAGGCGTCGACACCGTTGGGGGCAGATTTGGATTGCGGTGCATATATTATAAAAAGTGCCGACAGTGCGCGTGTGCGTGCAACAATTTTGGCAACTGGGGCAGAGGTTCCTTTGGCCATTGCCGTTGCGGAACGGTTGGGGACGGGCGTTCAGGTTGTGTCTGTGTTGTCTGTTTCTGATTTTCGTGCGCAGGCACCAGAATACAAACAGCAGATTTTGCGCGGATTTGTTGTCGCGATTGAGGCGGCCACGTCCGCCCCGTGGTTTGAGTTTGCGGATGCGGTTGTTGGAATAGATCGGTTTGGTATGTCAGGCAATGGTGACGCAGTGTATTCGGCAATGGGGTTTGATGTAGATGTGATTGTGCGTGATGTTGCGGGCAAGATTAAATAGATGTCGGATTATGTTTTTACATTATCGTCGGGTGTGGAAATTCCGGTTGTAATTACAACTCGGCGTGGGGTGCGTAATATTACTTTACGACCAAAAGTAAATCCAAAACGTGAAATTCGTATATCTAAGCCGTGGTTGGTGTCGGAAAAAGTTGCAATTAAATTCTTGGTTTCTAAACAAAAATGGGTTGAGTGTTTTTTTCAAAAGTGCCCAGCCAAAGCTGCTTTGAAACCGGGTGATGTTATAGAATTTTTAGGGCGAACGATTGAGCTGCGGCACGATGCAACGATGCGTTCAAATAAATTGATTGGTGATGTTTTGTGTGTTGGTGGTGATGCGAGTATGTTTGAGCGCCGTGTTCGAGATTTTATCAAGGCAGAATTCTTGGTCGAGTTGAAAAAAACTATACGTACGGTGCCGCGTGAATTTTGGCCGCGACGTATCGCGCTGCGTGACACGACCAGCCGTTGGGGCAGTTGTTCAACAACAGGGACTATGTCTTTTTCGTGGCGTTTGGCGTTTGCGCCGACGGATGTAATGCGGTATGTTGTTATGCACGAGTTGGCGCATACCAAGCATATGAATCATTCAACCGAATTTTGGGCGGCTGTGCGCGGGCTGTATGGTCCCGGTGTTGAACGTGCAAAACGTTGGTTGACGCAAAATGGTGGTCAATTGCACCAGTGGTTTTAAATTTTATTTTTAGTGTTTGTATAATTCTTTTTTATGTTGTATAATTGCAATGTTGTGGCGGGTTGCCACAATGGGGTGTCGAAACCCTTGAATGTAGCGTTCGATTTTTATTGGACGAAAAATCTCCAACCAAATTGGTTGGAGGGTTGGTGGAATATATTGGATACACCGCACTATTCTACATTATAGTTTCGAACCTCCAACCGCCTTGAATTGTTTTGGGCGGGTTTTGTTTATGGTGGGGGAAATGAAAAAGATATTTTGTTTGTTGTGTTTGTTGACTTGTGTCGGCGCATCGCATGCCGCAACCATGTGTGTGCCAGATTTAAGTACATGCGAGAGTTGTACGGATTTTGAGGTGTTGGATGAAGGTAAGATTGTTTGGAGGGCAAACTGTTGTGGGGTTCCTGTTGCCGGTTTCTGGGGGGTGCGTCATGTGTCCGATGCTTTGAAACGTTCGAGTTCCATGGAGGAATTGGCTGGCTTAAATTTAATGGAGAGTGTTGGTTATAATATTTGTGTGATGTTGTCGCCATTTGTTGCGTCGTATGGAGTTATTGTGGGCTGGAGTGGTGGAGTAGATGTCAGTCGCGCGTATTCCTGTGATGGCTTTATTCCGCGTTGTGCGTTTACGTATTGCGATGAAGTAGTGGCGCGTCCGGGTGGTGGTGTTTTGTCTGGTGGTGCTGATTAATAATAATGTTTGATAAAGAAATATGCGGGTTTTAATTTTAATTTTTATTATCTTGCCATTTGTTGCGTTTGCGCAATCGTGTCCGACGGGGATGACTGCGGTGGAGTATGACAATTATGTGGCGGCGGACGCCGGGGTGTGTCCGGCGGGCTATGTTGCACATGATGTTGCGGATGTGTGTTCAGATACATCAACCAGTGTGTGCTGGTTGCTTAAACAAATGCGCGCGCTGTGCGGGGCGGGCGTGACACAGATTAAGGCATCCAGTGGTGTGGTTGTGCCGCTGTATTCTGATCGTGCGACCACACCATCGTTGTGTATTTCTTATAATAATACGACGTGCTATGTGGATTTAGAATCTGGCGGTGCCGCAGATTCGATTAATGTAAAGTACAATGGTGCGGTATATCATACGGTTGAATAAAGTTATTGTGAAAACGTACCTGTGGCGGGGTTGGGGATTTTTGTGTATGATGTGTTTGTATCTTTTGGGGCGCAAAAATCGATTGCTGCAGATGTTAAAAAGTAAAAAGAATTCTTTTCTTTCGTCATTTGTGTGATTTGTTGGTGATTGTGCCCCGCCTTTTGTGAATTTATACTTGAAAAAAATAATTTTTGTCCTAAGATTGGTGGGAAATGATAAATAAAAACGTATTTTTTATTGTTTTTCATCACGCCCGTGCGGGCGAATATTAGCATATTATCTTTTTATATGATATAATGTATGTACATTGTGCATAAAGTTTTTCCGTTAAAAACAATAGGAATAAGAAAATGGATTTAAAACCAACAAAACCATTATCGGGTTTTATAGAATTATTACCAGCTCAGCAGCGTTGCGTTGATTTTTGTGCGGCGCGTATGTTGGGTGTTTTGAAAAAATCAGGCTTTAATATGCTGGATTTGCCGGCGATTGAACGGGCCGAAGTTTTGACGGACAAAGATAACTGGGATGAAATTGAAACCCAGATGTTCTTGTTTCAAAAGGGTGATACTAAGATGGGGTTGCGCTATGACGGGACGGTTGGGTTGTCGCGTTATGTGGCCGGGCATTTGAATGATTTGGTGTTTCCGTTTCGGGCCAGTCAGTTTTCAAAACGTTATCGTGGTGAACGTGCCCAGCGTGGTCGCTATCGCGAATTCTATCAGATGGATATGGATATAATGGGTGTTAATTCATTATCTACAAACTATGATGCAGAAATTATTTCTGTGATTCAGCGAACGCTGAATTCTGTGTCTGAATTTATCGGTGAAAATGCGGTTCGGGTTGGGTCGCGTCCGTTTTGGGATGCTTTGTTTGATTATCTGGAAATGACGGATAGCCAGAAAAAAGATGTGTTCGTTTTAATCGATAAAAAAGACAAAATGGGCGACGCGGACTTTGTCGAAGGTTTGAAAGATACGCTGGGTGACGCAGAAAAAGAAAATCAAATTAAATCTGTGTTTATAAATGGTTATTCTGGTTTCTTGAACAAGTCTGATAAGTTAGATGCAGCTGTTGCTGAGCTGAATGATTTTATGCAAACGCTGGAAATGTTTGGTGTTGAAAATGCCGAGATTGATTTGTCTATTACGCGCGGTTTGGCGTATTATACCGGGCTGGTGTTTGAATTTAAGCTGTTGAATCATCCAGAGCTTGGGACGGCGGCCGGCGGTGGTCGTTATGCGGACTTGGCGGGCAAATTTAGCAAGACCAAGATAATTGGTGTTGGTGCCGCGATTGGTTTTTCGCGCATATTTGTTGCGCTGATGGAATCGGGCGCGATTGATTTGACGCAATTTGAATCGCCAATTGATGTTTCGGTACTGTGTATGGGAAATGAAAACTTGGCGTATGCGGTTTCTGTCTTGAGCGCGCTGCGTGATGCGAATGTTGCGTCGGTTGCGTATTTGGATGCAGATAAAAAGTTTAAAAATCAAATCGAATACGCGGATAAAATTAACGCCAAATTCAGTATGATAATTGGTGAAACGGAAGCAGAAAATCAAGTTGTTGCATTGAAAAATATGACGACTGGGGAACAGCAAAGTTTGTCGATTGCGGATGCAATAGGAATGGTTCAGGGTGAATAATTATGATAGTCGAACAAAAATTAAAAGATATTCAGGCACGCGCCTGTGAAATAGAAGCGCAGATGAATTCGGGGGAAGTGTCTGGTGCTGAATTGACCAAGTTGTCCAAAGAATATTCGCGGCTGAATGAAATATTGCCGTTGATAAACGAATATTTTCAGGTCGTTGCAGGTATTGCAGATGCGAATGAAATGCTGAATGATTCTGAGTTGCGTGAAATAGCAAACGATCAATTGCATGAACTGAATCATCGTCTGCCTGAAATAGAACGTAATTTGCAAATTGCATTGTTGCCACGTGATGCGGCGGATGATAACAGTGTGATTATGGAAATTCGTGCGGGTGTTGGTGGTGAAGAATCTGCGCTGTTTGCAGGGGATTTGTATAATCAGTATAAATCATATGCTTTGCGTCAGGGCTGGAAGGTTGAAGTTATCGAAGAAAATGCAACTTCTTTGCGTGGGTATAAAGAAATTGTGTTCAAAATTGATGGGGCGGGCGCATATGGTCGTATGAAGTTTGAATCCGGGATTCATCGCGTGCAACGTGTGCCAGAAACCGAGGCGGGTGGGCGAATTCATACCAGTGCTGCATCGGTTGCGGTTATGCCCGAAGCCCAGGAAATTGACGTTGTAATCGAAGATAAGGATATTCGTATCGATATTTTCCGTGCGTCGGGGGCAGGTGGTCAGCACGTTAATAAAACCGACAGTGCGATACGTATTACCCATTTCCCAACCGGTATCGTCGTGACGTGTCAAAATGAACGCAGTCAGTTGCAGAATAAAATATCTGCAATGTCGGTGTTGCGTTCTAAGTTGTATGAAAAACAGCGTATGGAGCAAGAAAGTGCCAGCAATGCATCGCGTAAGTCTATGGTTGGTTCAGGTGATCGCAGTGAAAAGATTCGTACATATAATTTCCCAGAACAGCGTGTGACAGATCATCGTATTAAACTGACGTTGTATAAGTTAGATGATATTTTGGCCGGCGGTGCAGGACTGGATGAGATGATTGATGCACTGATTGCGGCAGACCAATTGGAACAATTGGCGAATATGGATTAGGCTTTATTTTATGCAAATTGGCCCGCGCTTGCGGGCTTTTGTTTTTTTTGATATAATTAGTGCGCTAATAGTGGGTGTGGGGTGTTTTGATGAAGCAAATTTTGTTTGTTCTGACGTGCTTTGTGTTGCCGAGGGTTGTGTGTGCAAATGCAGAATTAGGGGCGGCGATTGATAATGTGCGTGCGTCCTGTGGTGGTATTTCCAATGAATTAAATCATATGAAAACTATGGCGGGTATTAATACGGCCGTGACGGGTGTTGGTACGGTTGCGGGTGGTGTTGCGTTGGGGACGGGTATTGCCAAAGCCAATGTTGATGAAGAAGTGAGCGAGTTAGAAGAAGAACTGCGTCGGGAAATAGATGCGATAAACGCGTTGGCAAATGAGCAAGACGGAACGCAGTTGGTGGTCGTCGAAATTGATTGGGCGGATTTAAGAAGTCGGGATTTTGGTGATGCTAATCAACAACGGGATGAACTTTTGCAAAAGCGGGCCCAGGTTGATAAATTAAACAACAAGTCTGAAAAGTTGGGGGATTGGCGTACGGGTATGGTGGCTGTGTCGGCGGCAACAAATATTGCAGGGGCGGTCATTGCGGGTACGAATAAAGTCAAAGGTGATTTAAAAGGTCAGATAGACGAATGTGTTGCGTCGGTTAAAGTTTTGTCGAATGTGTGGATGCAGGCGCGCTTGTCCAAAAGTGCCAGTGATGATATGTTGGCGCGTGCAGAAAAGATAGTGTCGGCGTGTGGTGCGTGGGAAAATCTAGATATCAGCAGTATTAACAACAGGTCAACCGGCGCAACAATCGCCAGTGGAATTGGTGCCGCAACGGGTGTGGCGGGAACGGTGACGTCTGCGGTGGCAAATTCCAAGCCTGTACGTTCGGGGGACGCAGAAAAAGAAAAGAATTTAAATACGGCGGCAAATGTTTTGGCGGGTGGAACAATGGTGGCGTCGGGGGTCGCGACTGTGTTCAATGCAACGCAGATTAGCGCGATTAAGCGGGCTGTGACCGTTGCAGATGTGTGTCAGGGGGCGTTATAATGTTAAAGAAAATATTGTTGTTTTGTCTTGTGTTCGGCACAATCGGTCCAGCAGATGCGTACAAGTGTTTTGATTGCAAATCAGGAAAAAGTGTCGAAGTTCAAAATGTAAATGATTGTAATTTTGTGTGGTCTTATTCCGCATTGGCGCAGTCGATGACCGAAATGCGTAATAATTGCGAGGTGACAAACGCAGAAAAGTTTATAACTATTGGAAATTGGGCGCGTGGAAATAATGCGTGTTTTAGTGTGAATGAATTTATGAATTATTGTTTGGCGCAAAAAGGCGCGAGCTCTTTGAATACTGTAAAAATCGGCGAAAAGAATACGTTTTGCAGGGTTTTAAACGGAAAAAATATAAAAGAAGAAACAGTGGCGGTCATAGATGATAAAAGGATTGGTTGTGAAACTTTGTTGGCCAAGTGGGTGTTAGAACAGGAGGTTGTAAGAAAAACAGGGTTGATGCTGCAAAATGCCGCGCCAGGGACGTACGTTGAAAATGTACGGCTTAAAAGCGGCAGAAAGGCATATCGGGTTGTTGATGTTGTGCTGGCAAAAAACTATTTGGTTGATGGAGGAATAAATCAGGCGGTGAATTCAAAGGCGGAAAATACCAAAATTTATTTGTTGAACGGGAATAGTAAGCCGACGGATACGGGGCTGCGCACTTGGACGAATGATATGTTTATGGATGTGCAATCGACCAAGAATAAGGTTGGTGGTGTTCGTGGTGCGGCCAAAGGTGCATATATATACTATCAAGAAGATTTAACAGCTGAGTTATATTCATACTATGATAGGAATCGCGGGCGTGCGTTATCGTCCGTAGACAATGCGTATAATAGCAGAAGTGGGGGAAATCTTGATATAAAACAGGATATAGGACGTCGATATAGTGTTTCGGGGCAGACCGAAGGGCTGTCGCATCAGAATGGTTTTTTGTTTAAAGGCAAGATAGGTACGGCTGATTGGTTCGGGAACGTGTTGTACGGAATGAATCGACAAGAAGCGGTGTTGCCGAACGCTGCTGCCGATGCTCTTGCGTGGGCCGAATCTAAGTTAACAAATAATGGAAAAGTTGACCCCGAGCCCGTTAGAAATGCGTGGGCCTTTGGTTCGCAGTTGGTTAAGGATGCCAGAAAAAGTGTGGATAACCATTTTGAAAATACCCAGACCAAAACAGAGTCCGAGGCCTTTGAATTGGCAAAAAAACGTATGTTAAATTTTTATAGTGCGGTGGTGCCAGTGAAATGTGTAGGTAATTGTAATGAGATACCAGGTGCACAAGATGTTGTTATTTGTACAGATAAAAATGGTAAACGTGTAGAGTTTAGATTTGATGATATCTGTGATGGGCGTTCGATACGTTCTGCGCCTGGTGTGTATTCAAATCCAGTGTATCATAAATAACAAGGGCCTGGTGGCCCTTGGTTTATCGTTGATTTGCGTCGCGTAATTTTATTGCTTGTTCCGCTTTCTGGCGTGTTATCCGATCAACGGAATCACGTACGGTGGCCGATGTGCAATATGCACGTGCGGTTTCTTCGTCGCGTATGTATGGAATATAGCTTAATTCATAGGCGTTTTGTTCGTTGCCCAATGAATCTAGTGTCGCAATTTCTGATGCCAATTCGGGTTCGGTGTTGCCTGAATCGGTGTTTTGTTTGTGGGTGCAAGAGGTTGCGCCGTTCAGCAACAATGTCAATATTGCGATTTTAAAAGCGTTCTTTTTGTTCATAATGTTTGTCCCCTGGTTGTGTTTAGCGTTGTTTTTCTTTTTCTTTTGCCATTGCGATGCCTGCGCCGGCGCCCATCAATGCGGCAGATGCGGCAAAAAATGCAGTTGCGCCATATGTTGCGTATGGTGATGCGGCATATGATTCCCGGACTGTTTCGCCCGAATAGCCGTTGTATATCGGCGTCGTGTGATAATATTTGTGTTCATTTGGGGTATCAAAACAATACGCCGTTTCAAAACGATGTTTAAGAGAATAATCGTTACCCAAATTTTCGTCCCCAAGATAGCGTACACCGTGTACGGCCAAGCCCAATACAGGGATTACTATGCTTGCCGCCAATGCTCCGCTGACTGCGCCCAATGTTCCATATTTTAAGCCGTATGCGGCGCGACGAAATTTATTTCTTGTTTTCATGTTCAGACTCCTTTTTTCTTTATCGTCCAACTGACACAGATATATGTAGTACAAAAAAATAAAAAGTCAAGTGTTTGAGTAAAAAATAAAAACGCCCAATTGGGCGTTGTTCTTTGTTCTGTGTTGATTATTTTGCAACGACGACCATTGCGGTGCGCAGTACTGTGTCGCCAAACATATATCCAGTTTGCATTTCTTCGATAATGGTGTTGGCGGGTTTGTCGGCGTCTTCGATAACCTGGATTGCGTTGTGAAACATTGGGTTCAGCTGTTCGCCAACGGATTCTATTTTTGTAATACCGATTTGTGCAAACGCAGATTCCAATGCACGTGCCATAGATTGAATTCCAGCGTCGTTCGGGGCGTGTTTTAATGCGGCGTCAACTGCGTCCATAACAGGCAGTATTTTTTCTGCCACTGACATAGAGCGTGTGCGTGCGCGTGATTCTGCGTCCAGCGCCGCACGGCGGCGTGTGTTTTCCAGTTCTGCCGCCATACGTAGATATTTGTCGTTTAGTTCGGCCAGTTGGGCGGTCAGTTTTTCAATTTCTGGATTTTTATTGTCGACGCCTATATCGGCGGCCGGTGCGTCGTCCACAGATACAGATTCTATTTTTACTTCTTTGGTTTCTTGATTTTCGTTTTTCATACCTTTTCCATTCGTTGTTTAGTCTACTATATATTTATTTCATACTGGTTATTATAGGTATGAAATCGTCAATTTTCAAGGATGCACCGCCAACCAAAACACCATCTACGTTCGGTATGGACATAATTTCGGCTGCATTGTTGCCTTTGACCGATGCGCCATACAGGATTGGTGTGCCGGCCAGACCCATATCGGCCAACGTGTTGGCAATCAATGTGTGGGCTTCAGTGATTTCTTCGCGTGTTGGGGTTAGGCCTGCGCCAATCGCCCAGCGTGGTTCGTATGCGATAACAATATTTGTGGCAAGTTCTGATGGAATGGATTCGCGGATTCCGGATTCAATGATTTCCATTGTGCGGCCTGCTTGCCTTTCTGCCATTGTTTCGCCAACGCAGATAATTGGAATCAGGCCGTTGGTTAATGCCTGGGTTGCTTTTTGGCGGACGGTTTCGTTTGTGTCGCCCAGGTATTCGCGGCATTCGCTGTGTCCGATGATTGTGTATTTTGCGCCTGTGTCAGCAACCATTTTTGCGGAAATTTGGCCTGTGTATGCACCGTGATCGTGGCGACTGACATTCTGGGCGCCAATAGCCGTGTTGGTGGTGCCGTGGCGCAGTATTGTGTACGGGACGCATAAAATAATGGCGTTATTTGTGTCGACGCGTTCCAGTGCGTCCAGCATTGCGTCTAAGTCGGCGCGCGTACCGTTCATTTTCCAGTTGCCTGCAATAATTTTCATTGAATTTTCCCCTTTTTTTGATTGCTTTTTATTATATCGTTTTGCTATGGTATCGCAAAAGGGGAACAAATGCTAGAATATTTAAGAAATGCATCAGAAAAACCAATTGCTAAGATTTTGATCAGCGTTTTGGCTTTTTCTTTCGTTGGTTGGGGTGTTGCCGACTGGGTTATGGGTGGCAGTGCTAGGGAAAATACATTGATGACTGTTGGAAATACAGAAATCTCTGCCCAGGAATTCAATTTGGAAAGGTCGCGTGCGTTGGCGCAGCTGTCGCGTGAAGAGCAGCGTGCGGTTTATAAAGAGACTGCGACGCAAAATGCGTTTGCACAACAGGTGTTGACAAAAATGGCAACCCAGCAGATGGCCGAGAATCGTGCCCAGGATTTGGGTTTTGTGGTCAGTGATCGTCGTATCGCACGTGAAATTCGTGAATTCCCTGAATTTCAGGTTAATGGTGAATTTTCAACATTGGCATTTGATACGGTGTTGAATAATTCCGGGTATTCTGAAGCGCAATTTGCAGATGTGCTGCGTGGTAATGTTATGCGTTCTATGGTGCTGGGGGCGGCGGGAGTTGAAATGCCTGTGCCCGAATTCGCGGTTAAGGCGGCCTATGATGCGCGATATGGAAAGCGTGATATTGAGTATGCGACGATTAAGTATTCTGAATTTGATGTTGGTGCACCAACTGATGAGTTGTTGGAGGAATATTATAAGCAAAATCCACAGACCGTGCCAGAGGTGCGCGCAGTGTCATATGTCTTGGTGCCAGCCGAAATAACGCAGCCAGATAAATATGATGAAGGATTGGTAGTGGCGCGTAAAGTGGAAGAAGATATTTTTGCAGGCGAATCTATGAAAGATGCGGCCAAAAAACACGGTGCTAAGTATGTTGAGTTGGGGGCGTTTGGGCGTGATGCTCGTCCTGTGGATAAGTTGCTGACGGAAGCGGTGGTGGCGAAAATCTTTGATATGGATGAAGGAGTGGAAAGCGAAATGATAGAGATGGACGATGGCTTTGTGTTTGTTCGTGTGGATAAGGTTGTGCCAGAACATACGGCTGAGTTTGAATCTGTAAAGAAAAATCTGGTGGCGGATTGGAAACGTGCAGAACAGAAAAAACATGCGTACGTTCGTGCGAATGAAGTTCTGGTGAAATTGAAGTCGGATGGTGTGATGAGTGGCGCAAAAGTGGCGACCGTGTCGCGTACGTCAGGTGCGCCAACGGATGTTTTGGTTGCTGCGTTCCGTGACGAGGTGGGGGCTAAGGCGATTGTTCAGTCGTCAGATGCGTTTTATGTGTTGAATGTAAAAAAGTCGATCGCGCCAAAGGTTGATGATAAAAAAATGGCGGATTTGCGCGCTGAAATGAAGAATATGGTTGCGTCTGGTGTTGTGGATGACTATAACTCGTTTTTGATGCGCGAGTATCCAACAGAAATTAATGAGAAAGTATTTGATAAGTTCTTTCAAAATTAATTGATAAAAAAAGAAACCGCCACATTGGCGGTTTCTTTTGTTTGTTAAAATGCGTACTTGATATTTATTCCGCCAATCCAGCCATAGCGTGCGCCGTCGCGGCGGCCAAAGTTGGCAGAGAAGTTAAAGTTGTTAACGTATTTTTCCAATGACAGAGTGTATTCTGTATAATCATCAGATTCCAAAGGTTCGATTGTCTTGGTATTTACAGATATGTTGCCGCCACTGCGGAAAGTCATAACGTATTTCGCGTTTAGCGATCCGAACCAGCCGTCGCCAATATATTTAATCGCGCGCAGGGCAGGCGAGACTTCGAACGCGCCAAATGCGTCATTGTTCATTATGTCACCAGACGCGGATGTGTAGTCTTCGGCGCGAATCCAGGTGTAGCCCAGGTTAATGCCAGGCTGTAATGTAAATGTGTTGTCCAGTGTAAAGTCATAGGTTGCGCTGATTGTGCCACCCAGCCAGAAATTAGAATATTCGTCTGTGCCGTGGTGTGTTTTGGCAGAGTTGTTTAATACGCCGCCGTTTAATGTGGCGTATAGGCCAAAATTACCGAATGTGTTGCCGTTATAGATTCCAAAATATCCACCGTGTTCTTCTATATTAATGTCAGAATTTGTCTGTTCGCCATTAACAAAGCCTGTGTACAGCCCCCATTTAGACAGTCCGCCTGCAAAATCTGATTGACCGCCAGCAATGCCCAGCATAAATGTGTCTGTGTCGGAATCCAAAGGCGCAAAATTATTCATTTTTGCGTTGTCACCAAGGTGTTGCCAGTTTGCCCAGATGCTGTTTAGAGCGGCGTCTGGGTTAAAAATGTCGCCGCCGCTGCGGCCGGCGCTGCCGTCGTCGTTAAATTCGCCGTACATTGGCGCGGTGCCGTACATTGGTGCGCGACCATATGTTTTGGTGGGGTCTTCGTTGGACTGGGCCGACGTTTGCAGTGTGCGTTGTTTTTGCGCGCCCATTGCGCCGCGCATAGATCCAGAAAACGAAGAAAAAGCTGTCTGGGTAATAGTGTGCTGGATTGATATGATGTTGTTCGCAGAAATGGTGTTTGCGTATACGCTGGCGTTCGCTGCGTTGCCATTAGATATGCCGGCAAGTGTAAGCGCAGATGCGGCAGCAAAAAGTGTGTGTTTCATTTATTCTCTCTTTTTTATTTCCTCGAGTTTATGTTTATTATAGCACAAAAATCCCATTATTAAAAACGATAAATCGTGGGGCAGGGGTGTTGTGATTTTATGTTGAGAGTTTTTTCAAATTTGGTATTATATGTGCTGGTATGGCTAATAGAAAAGATGATTTTATTGACAGGCCTGTTGTTATGGTTGGCTTGATGGGTGCGGGAAAAACCAGCGTTGGGCGTGCGTTGGCGCGACGGCTGGGGATTCCGTTCGTTGATTCTGACAAAGAAATCGAGGCGGCGGCAGGGTGTAGTGTTGTTGATATTTTTTCTATGTATGGTGAAGAAGAGTTCAGACGTGTGGAACAGCGTGTAATAGAGCGTTTGTTGGATACGCCGCCGGCATTAAAGGTGATTTCGACGGGCGAGGGGGCGTTTATAACCCCGGCAGTGCGCGAAATGGTGCTGGAACGCGCGTTATCGGTGTGGCTGCGTGCGGATTTGGATTTGTTGGTCAAGCGTACGGGGGCTCGTGATACGCGGCCGCAATTGCTGAATACGGATAGTCGTAAAATTTTGCAGCAATTAATAGACGAAAGGTATGAGACGTACGCTTTGGCGGATATAACGGTTGAAACGCACGATGAAAATTTGCGCAAAACGCTGGGGGCGGTGTTGCGTGGTATTGAAGATTATTCTAATAGACAAGATAAGGAGTAAAAATGGCTAAAAAGAGTAATATAATTAAAGAATTTACGACTTTTGTTCAACGTGGTAATGCGATTGATATGGCGGTTGGTATTATTGTAGGTAGTGCGATGACTGGGGTTGTGAATTCGTTGGTAAAAGATGTTATTATGCCGCCAATTGGATGGATGATTGGTGGTGTTGATTTTTCGCAGTGGTTCTTTGTTTTGGGTGGAGGCGAAGCGGGTGCGGTGTATGAAACGATTGCTCAGGCACAGGCGGCGGGTGCGACGACATTGAATGTGGGACTGTTTGTGAATTCTGTGGTGAGCTTCTTTATTATAATGTTTGCGATATTTTTGTTTGTGCGTACGATGAATAAGATGCGTGATAAAAAGCCGGCGAATACGCATGCGTGCCCATATTGTAAATCTGTTATTAATAATGCGGCTACCAAATGTCCGTTCTGTTGTTCTGATGTGGATGTTGTTGAGGCGGGCGCAGTTGTTGAAAGTGATTTGAAAAAGGGTATAAAGGAAGTTACGAAATTTGCATCTGGCGTTGCGGATGGTGCGTTAAGTAAAGTTAAAAAAATTAAAAAGATTACAAAGCGTTAAATATGTTTGTTGATGTTTTTGTTTAAGGAAAAAAGTGGGTGTGCGCCCACTTTTTTTGTTGTTGGTTGGGGTGGGGAGTTGGGCGGTGCTTGTGTCTGTAGATGCTGTTTGTTTTGTATGTCTGGGGCTGCTGATGCTGATATGCGTTGGGGTGCTTTTTTTGTATTGCGATGAATGTGTGCTTGGGTGTTTTTGTGATTGAAATAGTTTTTTTTTGTGGGGGCGGGAGGTTTCAGAAAAAGCCGGGAAATACACGGGGTATAGCGGTTTGTAAAAGGCGCATAATGTGTCAACGATTATGTTGAGCCGCGTAGCGGCTGAACATAATCTGCGTTATGCGCCGCCTTGATATGCCATTGTATTTATTCAAAATTATCACCCATGTTTCTTTTTAACAATTTGTATTTTTTCTTTCTTTGACGATATGTGTCCATTATGTATTCTGATTCTGATAAATCTGTTTGTGATAAAATTCTTTCCCAGTTTTCTTTTCCGATTTTACATTTCCAGTAATCATATTCTTCGAATTCGTCTTCGTTTTCCCATTTCCAGACCTTTTGCATTGCTTTTGGCAGTTTTGCTAGGAACGTTATTCCCCGGTTTCTCATTACGATACCGCCGTTTTCCTTTATTGAGTCTTTATTTTTAATCCAGTAAAAGTACCCAATGAATCCCATACTGCTTGCCCCTATGAATTCTTGTTGTTTTTTCTTTTTCATTTTTGCTTCTTCTTCCGGTGTTCTTGCGAATTTCTTAGTGCAGTATCTGGCCACGTATGCGCACGTTTCCGTTGTTGCATAACCCACGATTACATAACCTTTTCCCCAGATTTTTTCTAATTTCTTGGATGTATAAACATAGTATCCCCTGCTGTCTTTGTGATGTGGTTTCATATCTGTCGGTTCAAAATTCCAGATTACTGCGTGATAGTGCGGTCTTTTTGTTTGCGGCCCATATTCTCCGCAATTTAAGTACCGGATCGGCTTCCGGTTCTTTCGCCGCGCGTTTTTACCGAATGTGTCTTCCAGCGGATTGCTGTATATTTTTTCCAATTGTTCTTTCTCTGCTGTTAAATCTACGAATTCTTCCCAGTATCTAAGCCCGGTTTCCTTGTTTCTGCGCCATCTGCCTTTTTTTTGTGTTGGTTCTTTGTACAAATGATATCTTAAGTCTTTCCAGAATTTCTGTATATCTGACCGTCTAAGTTTTCTATCCTTTGGTAAATTTTCATTGTTGTATGTTAATGTTATAAAACATTTGTGTTTCCACATTTGTGATTCACAATAACCTTTTGTTGTCCATTCTTTGGAATGTTCAATTTTACAGATTTCACATTTTCCGCATCCTGTTTCGTTAAAGTTAAAATATCCCATATCGTATAACTTACGATGCAGTCTATGTTTTGAATTCTTTGGATTTCTGTCAAAGTATACCCATTCCTTACCTGTTGTTAATTTATCTATTCCCCAGTATGGATTACCGTTTCCGTGTGAATTAAGGTTTTTTATATTAAATATCCCTTTTTGTATCAGATATTGCAAATCGTTCATTAATGCTTTTTTGTTGATTGAATAGATATAGTGTTTTTCTGTGCATTGCATGATTTATTCTCTTTGGCTTTTCTCTGACCCTGAGAGAAAAGTTGGCACGTACTTTTCTTGATATATATAGTGCCAACTGACAGGAATACTGAAAAACTAATGTTTTTTGACTATTCCTGACCACTCCCGTGGGCTTTGTGTTGACAAAGTCGTTGCCCTGATATATAATTTAAATAACTATATAAAAGGGCTTTTTATGAAAGGTTTTTCTTTCCTTTGTTATGTCTTTGGTTTTTTGATTTTGTATGTTATTTTTGGTACATTGTTTTTTACTTAATTACCAAATCCTGCTTTATACCCTGCGTTATATATATTTTTACCTACGTTATATATATCTGTTGCTGGTCCTATTATTTGTCCTATTTCTGCTAGTGTAAGTCCCAGTTTTTTCATTTCTCTACCAAATTCTGTATCTAGGTATTCACCAATTATACTATTTACTATTCTTTGATTTGCGCTGCTTCTTATTGCATCTTGGTATCTGTTATATAATGTTGCGATTCTAATTTTATCTTCTTCAGATAGTATTTGATATTGTTTGTTTACCATTTGTGTTTGTGCTTCTATCTGTTGTGTTTCTGCGTTTATTTTATTTGTTTGTGCACTTGTCATAGCTGTTGCTGCATTTGTATTTGATATTTGCGATTTAGTACTATCCGGTATATATTTGTTTTCTGTCATTGTCTTTGTTGCTGTTGCTATGTCTGACATACCGCCTGCTACTGTTGCTGCTGTTTGTGCCAATCCTAATGCTGCTTGTGCATCGCTTGGCTTTGCTTGCATCGTTGCCTGTGCTCCGCCTGGTGTACTTGCTCCGCCCAATGAAGCTGCTGCGTTTGGATTTATTCCTGCTTTCATTAAATCTTGCATCTGTCTTGTCATTGCTGTATTTGACATGTATTCTTGCCAATCTCTGTTTTTCTGTGCTTCTAGTGCGTTTGCCTTGTTTGCTTCTTCTACTGCTGTTTTTCCTGTGTAATCGTCCCACATTTCTTGTGCTTCGTCTGTCATTATCAGACTTGTTCCACCTGTAAATGGTGCCATTGCTGTTCCCCATGCATCCGCATCCCCTTTTGTTAATTTTGATAAAAATCCATTGTGTCCGAATAATCCCATTTTTATACCTCCATATTCTAAAAATGCCCGCCCAACTGGACGGGCCGTTGAATTACAATCTGTCAATCCCTGGTATGCTGTACAATGGCATACAAGTTGTGATTTCAAATTCCGCTACAAAATCTACGATGAACTGATTTGCTATGTCAGACGATACATAGATAGTACGGTCCAGATTGTTTGGATTTTCTTTCGCCCATTCTGGTGACAATGTTGGTCGTGACGCGTATTCATCCGCCATATGTACATAGTCCATAGATTGCGCATAGTTTGAACGAACCTGCCCAGATATGATAGATGGGTAGTTTTGATATTCTGCCCCACGTACTGCATAACCGAATATGCTTTCTGTTGCGATAGTTCCGTTTTCGCCACCTGTTGCATAGATTTCATAATCATAGATTGGTTGGTCGCCTAATCCTGCGAATTCCGGATGCCAGAAGTCGAACCGGTCGAATTTCATATCTTCACGTGGAATACCGTTTTGATATTTGTGTTCGTATGCGATTGCCACCAAACACATCAGAGTACCGTGTTGTTTGAATGAGAACGTTTCTTGTTCCGAACGGTTGTTTGTATAACCGAATGCTGTCAATGTACCTGTTGGTGCGTTCTCTGTTGGTGCAGTCTGTGGTACCTGATTTGTACTGATATCAAATTTACCACCGGTCAATAATACTGGTCTGCCCAGTTCCATTGGGTCAACTTCGACACCATAACGCGCCCACAACATTTCCCCGGCACGAGTACCGGCACGCGCGTCTTTTTCGTAAATGTGTTTTGTCACGAATGCATCACGTACAATACTCAGTTCTGCTCCTGCGCTTTCTAAATCTGTATACAAATTTGTTGGGAAATACTGTCTGTTTACTGATGTATTTTGTACACCCAACCCTGCAAGTTGTCCGTTTCCATATACCCCTAACTGGTCGTTATTTTCTGGTTTATTTCCATTTGCATTTCTGAACAATAATGGTGTTCGCCCAGTTGTTGTGTGTTCTGTTCCAGTTAATACTGGCGCTGTTGTTCCCAATGGCAATAATACGTCTGGTCCTTTCTGTGGTTCCGGTAGGGCAGTACTAAAGTAGTCTGCATTACGCATAATTTGGTATGGCTTACCGCCTGTTGTCCAGTCGCCGTTTGCTTTATATGTTATTGTTGTGTCGCCTGTATCTGGTGCGAATGGTGCTTCGATATTTTGGTTTCTATAGAATTCGTTGCAAATCCAAGAATACGCACGAACTTTTAATGCACTTGCTTTAAAGTCTGATGTGCCTGTTTCCCATCCAAAGTGGTCGAGTAGGTGTCCGTTTGTGATATTTACAGGAACATTAATTTTAGGTACAGATACTGCCGCCTGTGATACCCATGCTGATTCTTTGTTTTCCCCCATCAATATGTCCCAGTTGTCCCAAATCTGTGAATGTGGTACATAGAACCAGTTATATACAATCCATCCACGCGCAATTGTTGGATATCGGCTTGTGTTCAAACGTGCCATGATAGATGTTGTGATTTTCCATGTGTCTCCAGGTTGTATCTGAATTGTTGCGAATGCTGGAATCAAATCCCCGCAATTGCATGTATAAATATGTTCAAATGCTTTTGGAATAAAGGTATTTTTTTGGACGTTGCGTACGGTTGTCGCTTCTAAATTTGTTACATTACTCATCTACATTTTCCCCCTTTTTCTGTTGTTTAGCTTTTGCTTCAGCTTCTGCTTTTGCTTCAGCTTCTGCTTTTGCTTCAGCTTCTGCTTTTATTTTCATGATTTTTTCATGAGCGATTTTTGAAGTTTTCATGATTTTATTCGCCATATATGGGTCTAAATTCATGTTTAAGATTTCTTTCTGTTCTGGAATTTCTTTGCACATTCGTTTTAATTCTTCGATTGATACGGTTTTGCCGATAATTTTCTTTGCTTCTGTGCCTTCACGTCCTGCGTTGACGTATTCTGATATTTTGATGTCTTTACCATATTTGTGATATACGCAATCTTTACAATCGTATGGCTTACGTTTTGGTTTTGTATAATTAATTTTATGTCCTAGTGGAATCATTTCATTTTCCCCCTTTTGTTATGTTATGGTCTGATATTTTTGCCGCCGCGCGGTTGTAATATTACGCGATTGCGTTGACTGCCGCGTGAAGCTGTTGCTTTAAATACTGCTGCTGCGTTTGGTGCTGAATGTTTCATCTTTTACTCCGTTGCTTTTACTAAGTTAATACCGATTGCTGTGAATTCTTTATTTTTGTTATCGTAGTAACCCACCGACAATTGCAATTTGAATCCTAAAATTGTAGTTAAGTTAAAGTTCATATGTTGATTTCCTCCTTTAATTTGTTAAGTTTTTGTTTTTTTATCCACACATCGTAGCTGTTTGGTTTAATGTGTAAATCTGCTTGCATTTTGTCGCATAATTCGTCTATTGTTTCTCTTGGCAATCCCACACATTTACAAGCGATTTGATATACTGGAACTTGCCCCTGGACTGCTTCGTTTAATGCGTACCAAATTTTACTTACATCGTTCATTTTTTTTTCCTTTGCGTAGCTGTTTGACGTAGTCGGTTTAATTCCCCTGCATCGCCTTACGAACGGCGTAGAGCAGGGGAACCCTGTGGATTTATTCGTCTTGCTTGGTTTCTTTGTTCTGTGCAGGTACTAGGTCTGCGAATTCCGCCACAATTGTGTAATCAGAACCCAGCCCATTAATACCGCACTCAGTATCATATTCGCCCAACAGACACAGACGATAATTCTTAGAATTACGAACTGCGCCCATGTCCAATTTTCCATCAACTGTATAGAATCCATTTTCAACGATATTTTTTGCTACGTCGTCATTTGGTGCTACGAATGTACGGTTGTTCAGTTCACAAGTTAATTTGTCGTATGATGCATAAATCTTTAATTTCATAATTATTTTCCTTTCTTTTTGTTTGTATTTACTTTTTTATTTTCTAATTTTCTGATTTTTTCGTCCATTTTTACGCATACTTGGTATGTTTTTGTCCAAGCTTCGTCTAATTCCTTTATGCTTTCGTACATTTTGTTGAAAGTAGGGACTGCGTTTTCAATTTTTGTCTGAAAGTCTTTCAGTTTGTATATTTCTGTCCACAAATCGTTCAGTTCTTTTTTGACATTACGTTTGAATCCAAACATTGTTTTTCCTTTTGTTTGAGCCTGCCGGATTGAGAGCAATTAGAACCCGGCAGGGTGTTGATTAAAATAGGGCTAAATGCTTTATATTTCGTCCTACAATGGCTATAATATCAGAAGGCGCATAATGTATATTATGTATAGTTTTGTATTAGATAAACTATAAACATATACATAATATAGATGATTTTGGCTTTTGGGTTGCGAGCCATTTTTTCAAGTTTTGGACTTGCTTACCTACTTACTTACTTGTTATGCGCGGCGTGGCATATTTCTTTGTCGGTCAATAATCGTTTTTTTTGTGCTTGATGTCTTGTTGTTCTTGGTTTGTTCTTCTATTAAGAGAACCAGATGAATCCGACTTGGAAACAATGTTGGTGTCTGGTCCTCTTGTTGTGTTGTGCAATGTTTTTTTCTGGTATAATGTTTGTGTGTCTTTTTTTGCTTGTGGTTTTTTTGTGTTTTGCAGGTGGTTTAAGTTAATGTGTTGTATTTAGAATCGGGTTTAGTGATTTGTTATAAGTGTTATAATTGAATTTAGTTGTTTGTGTGGTTTTTGGGCAGAAAAGGTGTAAAAATGCTGAAAAATGTGATTGTTGCCCTGCTCTGGGGCTAAAAAATCAAAAAAAGGCGGATTTCTGCGGGTTTGGTAGTGATTTTGTGGTGGTGGGGCGAATAAAATGGTGCTTTTTTTATGTGGGGTGTAGTAAGGATGTGACGCATATGTTCGTCTATGTGTTTCCATCTGGTTTTGTCGTGTGAGTGATGGTGTAATTGGAGTCACGTTTGCATTGCCTGTGGTCAGGCAATTTTGTGTTATTTGATAAGGCCGATTTTCCGTAGGTGTTGATGTTTGCAAAGCTTTGAAATCGTTTTGGCTAGGTCTAATGCAGATTGTCCTGATGTGCATTTGGATCTTAATACAGATTCTTGGGTGTTTGTCAACGGGTTTATGTATGTGTCGATTAGTTTGTCGCCAATTGTTGGATAGTAATTGTTTTGCGGGTCTGTTTTGACGTCGATCGTGCAAAATTTTTTGCAGCCCTGGCATACAAGCGTAGGTATGGGTTGTTCCTGTGAAAAGCCCTGGGGTGTTTTTGGTTCTTGCGATTTTTTGAACGATGGTAAACGTATCGCCTGGATTTTTGTCTTGAAGTTTTGCAATTTTGCAAAGCGGTGGCTGTAGTGGTCGCAGACTGTGGAAAGGTTCAGGCCAAGATTCAACGCATCGGCTGCGGACTCGCATATAGATGTGTAAAGTGGGATTTCAACGCCATTTTCGTCCATATATGAGTACAGGATTGTGTCATTGATTACAGGATAGTATTGTTCGTTTTGGTTTGTGTAGCTTAGTTTGCATTGGTTTTGGCAGCCTTTGCATCTTGTGTTAAGTTTTAAAGCGTCTTGTTCGAACATGGGTGTTTGTCCTTTTTGGGATTGTTAGACAAATGTCTGTTAAAGTCAAGTTGATTTTGTGGTGAAAATGATTTATTATAAAGGTGTTATGAGACTTGATCAGGCCTTGGTTCAGCGGAATTTATACAGCACGCGTGCGCGTGCGGTTGCGGCAATTAAGGAGGGGTTGGTGGCTGTTAATGGCGTGCCAGCCAAAAAGCCAAGTCAGGATGTGTCCGATTTAGATGTGTTGAGTGGTGGACCGTTGCCCTATTCCAGTGGTCGTGGCAGCTTAAAGTTGCTGCGTGCATTAGAATATTTTAATATTAATCCGGAAAATATGGTTTGTCTGGATGTGGGTGCCAGTACTGGTGGCTTTACCGAGGTTTTGCTTAATCGTGGTGCAGCGCGCGTATATGCGGTGGACGTTGGTACAAATCAGTTGGTTCCAGAATTGCGTGAAAATCCACGTGTGGTATCGTTAGAGCAGACGGATATTCGTTCCCTGCCCGTGCAATCTGTTGTGGATCTGATTGTTATTGATGTGTCGTTTGTGTCTTTGACCAATGTTGTTGAATGTCTGGGGGCGTGGGGTGCGAAAAATATTATTGCGCTGATTAAGCCGCAGTTTGAAGTGTCGCGTGAAGTGGCGGCAAAATATAATGGTGTTATAAAATCGCAGCATCTGCACGAAGAGTCGATTGTGCGTGTTGTTGGTGCGTTTGAAAAATGTGGGTTTAAATCCGTTGGAATTACAGAGTCGCCAGTCAAAGGTGGCAGTGGAAACACAGAATTTTTGGCATGTTTCCAAGTTAAATAATTAGTTTGTTAAATAAAAATATCCGCTTGAATATTGCGGATATTTTTTAATTAGCGTGTCTTGTTGAGCGTTTTTAATTTTTGTTGCGCCTTCAATAATTTTTTATGGTATCTTTTTGCGTTTTTTGTTTGGTCTTTATGTAGGTCGTGTGTGTTGTTGGCAAGTATACCGAACATTATTGTGCAAAGTGTATAAATATAAAATTCTGATAGTTCTTGGTTGTCTTTAAGTAGACTAAACAGTGCGGCAATTGATGCGACACTGGCTGATGCGCCTGTGAATATTGACAGATATTTGTATCGTTTGGCCGATTTTAACTCGATTGTCTTTAGCTGTTCATAGTGTTTTATATCTTGATGCAACAGGTGTTCTTTGAGTCTCATATTTTTCCTTTTGTTTGTGTGTGCAGTTTGTATTTTTTTTGGGGTGGTTTGCAATGATTTTTTCTTGAATTTATATGTGGGTGGCGCTAAAATCTGGCCTGATACAATGAAGAAACAATAGGATTGACCAATGGCAGACGATATTCAGAAAATTCATCAGCGTGAAGCAAAGTGGCAGAAGAAGTGGCGGGAATTGGGTGTTTTTACACCAAAAAATGATGGCAGCAAGCAGCCTTTTTATATGTTGGCTGAATTCCCATTCCCAAGTGGAACAGGTTTGCACGGTGGTCATATGCTGAACTATACAGGTTGTGATGTTATGGCACGTTTTCGTCGTATGCAGGGGTTTGATGTGTTGTATCCGTTGGGGTTTGACTCGTTGGGAATCTCGGCTGAAAACTATGCTACTAAAATTGGTAAACATCCGTCGGTGGTTGTGCGTGAATTGGCTGAAAAGTTTACAAAAAATATGCTGGATATGGGGTGGTCGATTGATTTGAATGCCCAGGTCGCGACATCTGACCCAGAATTTATAAAGTGGACCCAGTGGATGTTTATTCAGTTCTTTAAGGCTGGGTTGGCGTATAAGTCTATGTTGCCGATGAATTGGTGCCCGAATTGTCGTACAACTTTGACCAATGAAGAGTTAGAAGATGGTAAGTGTAATCGTTGCCATGGCGAAGTAGAGGTGCGTGAAAAAATGCAGTGGAATTTGGCGATTACTAAATATGCGGACAAGTTGCTGGATGGGCTGAATATTGTGGATTATCCAGAAAAGGTAAAGCGTGATCAGATTAACTGGATTGGCCGTTCAACCGGTGCGGATGTCGATTTCCGTGTCGGTGAAGATATTATGACCGTTTATACAACACGTGTTGATACTATTTTTGGGGTGACTTTCTGTGCGATCGCGCCAGAGCATAAGTTATTGGCAAAATGGTTAGATGAAGGCAAGATTACTAATGCTGATGCGGTGTGTGCCTATATCAAAGAATCAGCAGCGAAATCTGAATTTGATAGAACGGATGCAACCAAGGACAAGACCGGTGTCAAACTGGAAGGTATTATGGCCGTTAATCCATTTACGGGGACTGAAATTCCTGTGTTTGTGGCGGACTATGTGTTGGTGAATTATGCACATGGAACAATTATGGCGGTGCCGGCGCATGACAGTCGTGACTGGGACTTTGCAAAGAAGTTTGGTATTAATGTAATTCCAGTTTTGGCAGGTGGTAAACCAGACGAAGTTTGGGAAGGTGATGGCGAGCATATTAATTCCGATTTCTTGAATGGTATGAGTAAGGCTGATGCAATTGCAGCGGCAATCAAAGTTGGCGAAGAACGCGGATTTGCACGACCAAAGGTCAGATATCGTATGGGCGATTGGGGCTTTTCGCGTCAGATGTACTGGGGTGAACCAATTCCATTGGTTTTCTGTGAAAAGTGTGGATGGGTGCCAGTGCCAGAATCTGAGTTGCCATTGATGCAGCCGCATATGGAAGATTTCAGACCAACCGAAGATGGAGAATCACCATTGGCGCGCGCGACGGATTGGGTTAATGTGCCCTGCCCGTGCTGTGGTGCAGCCGCACGTCGCGAAACAGATACTATGCCACAATGGGCTGGTTCTTCGTGGTATTTCCTGAGATATCTGGATCCGCGTAATAATGATGCATTCTGTTCGCGTGAACAGATGGAAAAATGGATGCCAGTTGGACACTATAACGGCGGTAATGAACATAATACGCGTCATTTGATTTATTCGCGTTTCTGGCATCGGGCACTGTTCGATTTGGGGTATGTTAATACGCCGGAACCATACCATAAACGTACAACGAATGGGTTGTTGATGGGGTCTGACGGCAAAAAGATGTCTAAGTCAGCGGGGAATGGTTTCCAGGTGGATGAAAAAGTGGCCGAGGTTGGTGCGGATGCTGCGCGTGTGACGGTTTTGTCGCTGGGGCCATGGGATTCTAATGTTAACTGGTCCGAAGGGGCGTTGGCTGGTGTGCAGCGTTTCTTGAAACGTGTTGAAGCGTTGTCTGATAATCTGACGGATGCGCCAATGACGGCGGAACAGGAACGATTAATGCATAAATTAATTGCGGATGCGACGGAACGCCTGGAAAATATGAAATTTAATACTACTATTTCTGCGATGATGGAATACATGAATGCGTTTGCGGGTTCTATGCCCTGCCCTGCGTATGAAGCGTTGTTGCGGGTACTGAATCCATTTGCGCCACATTTGACCGAAGAAATGTGGGAAAAAATTGGACATTCAGATATGCTGGTGTTTGAACCATGGCCAATGTTTGATGCGACTAAACTGGTCGAAACGTCTATGACGATTGTTGCGTCGGTTAACGGTAAACGCGCGGCAGACTTTGTCGTGCCGGTGGACGCAACCGAAGATGCGGTTATCGCAGGGGCGCGCGCCGCAGCGGCAAACAAATTGGCGGGCGTGGAAATCGTCAAGACAATTGTCGTGCCGAAAAAGTTAGTGAACTTTGTTGTAAAGAAGTAATAAAAATCCCGCATTTGCGGGATTTTTTACATATTGTTTTTTTAGCGCAAGCCCTTGGCACGACAACAAGCGGATGCCGCCGCCTTCCAGTCAGAGTATTGGGCGGTTGGATTGCGCAAAATACGGATTTGATGTAAAAAACAACAGGAATAAATTATCGGTAAATCGGGTCGGTGGTTGGATAGTGGCAGCTGTTTTCACGCGTAAATTTAACGCGGTTCATCCAGCCTGTCAAAAATACATTTTGCTTCGGTTTTTGGGCGCATTTGATAAAATATTGTTGCATGGCGTCCAAATAGTCGTTGTGTAAATCGCCGTTATAGTTTTCAGTTGCCATGACAATTTCACTGTCTATTTTATTGCGCTTGGGCAGCCCCAGGACACGGCATAGGTTGTGGATGGCGGTGACGGGGCCAGACGCCCAACCAAATGTGAAAACGTCGCTGCGGATATAGTCAGGCAGTTTGTCTAGGCCGTATTTGGTATAATATTTGCGGTGGGCAATGTTTTCTGCGTCGGCGCGTGTGATGTTTCGTACGTCTACTTCGGGGTTGTTGTTTTGCGATATGCCATAGCATGTATAGCCACCTGAATCATTTGGATGATTCCCACAGCCCCCTTCGGCACGAAATGTTGTTATCATGATTTTTTCAAATGCTGGGTCGGATTGTTGATATTGACCGCTGGTTAGAATTTTGTTTGAAAAAACATCACTGCGTTGTGGTGGTGTGCATGGCCCATTGTGAGTTTGTGGCCCCATTCTGACGACCTGGTTGTCGTTAATGTTATGGTGGGGCTTTGATGGTGCGGGTGCCTGTGGTTGTGTTGGAGTTGGCGTTGGTGTTGTGGTGGGGGGTGTTGTGGTGGGGACGGATGGTGTGGTGGGGACGGATGGACGATCGCCAATTTTAATGGTGGATTCATACGCGTCTGGTTTTTGCACGCAACGTGTCGCGTCCAGCGGATATTTGCTGCAATATTGGGCGGTTGTCATGCTGGCCAGGTCTGATTTTCGCACAGATTCTGCATGGCGCAGCATATATTCTTGCTCGGATTCAATGATTACGGGTTGATATGCGCTGCGATTTGTGAATGGTTTGTAGCCGGCGGCGGCGCTGTCGCGACGTTCAATGAATGTTGTGTCCATAGATGTCGTTGGAAATGATGCAGGTTGTAATAAAGACGCACCCAGTAAACTTGGGCTGTAAATGGCTAGCGCAAAAAATATGCCGATGATTCTATTCATTTGTTGTCCATGGTGTGTCATTCATTATCAGGTAATATAATTCGGGGCTGTCGGAACCTGGGTTTCGTAAAACTGGGCGTACTACAAAGATATCAACGTTGCATGGGGTTGCAGTTTCGTTTTGGTGTTCAGTTAAATCTTCGTGAAATTTTGCGGCAAAATCCATTGCCTGCAGGTATGCGGCATCGTCATCGGCGGCACTGATTGCGTCGCCCGCCCACATCAGCCACATTCCGTGATTTACAACATTTTCTTGGCCCCCCTGTAAATCGTCAGCAGACAGCAGCAGTAATGGCGCAAATTCAACGCCGTTGGTGAATTCTCCGGTGCTGGTTTCTGTCCAATCGTACATATCGCCTGCGAATTTTAGCGCAGAGTAAAGTGCGCCGCCGGCGGCCTCGATCTTGGCCAGGACGCCAATGTTTTGCATTGTTGAGTAATATAGCCAGTCACGAATGCGACCTGAGAATTTGCTGCTGCGGCCCAGTTTGGCGGCGGTGCTAAGTTTTTTGCCCCCGGTCCAGGCGGCCTTGGTGGCTTTGAACGCGCGGGCGACACGTGCCGCAACGTTACCGTGTTGGGCGCTGCGCGCTGTTCGCATTCCGCGCAGTGCGTGACGATATTTGTTTACTTCGGCATATGATCTTGTGGCGTCGCGATATTTTTTTACATCGTCTGTATTTTCAAGCGTTTTAATTGAATCTTTCAGTTTGTCTAATTCGGCGGTTTTATCAGCGATTTTGGCGGCGTCGGCAACTTTATCCAGTGCTTTGATTTCATCGGCCAGTTTGGCAGCCCGGCGTGTGGCCCCCAAGTAGTCGATTACATCCTTGGATTTACTTAATGTTTTTATTGTTGTGGTCAGGCTTTTTAATGCCTTGGATGCACGGGCGGCCTTGGTCGCGCCAAGTATTACTGTTCCCCCTCCAAATGTTGCGACGGTGATTACGACGTCCAATGCCATTTCTGTATATGATATCCATTGTAAATTTACATCGCCTGCAACGTAGTAGTCGTTGGAATCATCTTCGGCGTTAATTGTTTTTAACATCGCCTCGTGGATGGCGGTGCTGTCGCGGCTTAATGCGCTGCGATCGGTACAGGTGCCGCCATTGCCAGATGGATATAATTTATCAATGTTATTTTTTATATAATTTAATGAAAGAGTATTGTTTTTGTCAGGACCGACAAATTCTTTTAGTGCGTCGTGTTCGACAACCATAATTCCATACCAGGCTGGATCTGTGTTGGTCCAAACCGCGTCGTCATCAGATGCGCCAATGCGTGGATTGTCGCCGCCCGATGGCAGGTCGCGTTTGCTGCCCAGGCTTAGGCGTTGTTTTAAAATCTTGGGCTGGGTTTCATAGTTTACAACGATTATACGTCCGCCTGGAAAGTTGTATTGTATGGGGGTAAATTTTATTGTTTCGCCGTCTGGGACGTTTGCGATTTCTGGGCACTCAAGAACCTGTTTCAGAACGCCTGGTGTTGAAAATGTTTGAATAATCCAGGTTTTAACCTCGGATTCGTGTGTGGATTCGTTTACCGCGTCTGCGTTCTGCGCCAGCGCATCACCAAAAATACGCGAGGCGCATTCTGTGCCGATGTTCGTATTGGCATATGCGTGTGTGGCGCATGACATAACAAGTGTGGCGATTGCGTATTTCAAATTCATGTTTACTTAGACACCCTTAGTGTGGACCCTGGGTTTTGAATGACGTAATATACTTCGCGGGTGCCTAGTTTGTCCGGATTGCTGATTCCTGGTTGAACAACATAAATGTCGACTTCGCATTGCGGGTCTTCGGCATTTATCTTTTTCATGTCCTCATGAAAGGCTTCGGCAAAGGCTAATGCTTCGTTTAATGTATCGTTCGGGTTTATTTCGCCTGATTCTTCGAATTGAATCCATGCGCCATGCGATACTACATTGTCGCGTCCTTCTAGGTCGTCCGCGGACAGCAGTCCAAAACTGTTAAATTTTATGTTTTCCATAATTTCAGCAGAGGCAGAACTGTATCCGAATGCCTGGATAAGTGCAGTTCCAAGTCCAACACCACCCGCGGTAATGGCTGCGCGTTTTATTCGTTGTCCCCAGGTTACGCCAGGACCATACAATTTTGCAACGTTTTTCGGTTTTAATGCGGTCATTCCTGGTTTTATAAGGCGCCATGGTTTTGCCAGTGCGGATACCCACGTTATGGCCTTGGCCCCGGCCATGGTTTCATTTGCGACGCCACTGGCCTCTAGCAGGCGGGCCATATTGGAAATTGTTGCAGTGTTAGTAAGTTGCGGGACAGGTCCTGCGCCGGCTTGTTCCAGCGCTACGCGGGCACCTTGTCGGGTTTCTTTGGCCAGTTGGGCAGCCTTGGCCGCCTTGTCGGCGCGACCTGCTGTTGCATAAGATTGTTCCATTTGTTTTAATTTTTCGGCACGTTTCGCCAATGTTATTGCGCGCTGAGCCTTGATTGCGCGATCCGTTGCAACGGCTGTTTGAGCAGTGGCTTTGCTGGCGCTGACGACAGTGCTGCCACCAAGTGTTATCAGAGCAAGAGCAATTTCACCAACCAGTGTTGCGGTGCCCCAATATACATCTTCGCCGTCATACACATAATAATCGTTGCCGGTCCAGAAACTGTCTTTTTCATCGAATGTTATGTGTGCAGCACGGTTGACAATATCATCGTCGTCTGCCATGTGGTTGCTGTGTGTGCATCCGCCCCAGAGACCAAGTGGTTTGTCAGAATTGTCAGGAAAAAATGTGTCGCGATTACGTTTCATGTATTCGGTAGATATAATTGGCGTGCTGGAGTTAGCGTATTTATCCAGACTGCCCTTTTTAACAACCAAAATACCGTACCACGGTAATAATGATTCCAGTTCTTCTGGTTTGTCAATTGGTTTTTGTGGCGTTGGCTGTTGTGCGGCCGCGGCCGTAAACTGTAATTCTATGTCAAATACGTGTGTCGGCAGTTCGACCGAGAATGTTGAAGATGTTTGTTGGGTTAACTCTGTTTTGACGTCTTGGCATGGTTTACTTTTTATTAACTTGTCGAATTCTGGCTGTAGTATAGATGTGATGTCACTGGCAAGTGTCGCAGAATTAAAGTCAATGGTGCTGGATTTTAATTTGTTTGTTAATGTAGGTTCAAATTGTTTTGTGCAGTCTGATAATGTTGCCGCAGTTGCAGCAATTGTTATGAATGCAAACGAAAAAACGCAAAGTATTCGTTTCATTTTTTTATATCGTCCCCAGCAGAGTTATTTTTATCCGTGGTTTTTTGGTTGCAGGGGCGGTGTCGTCACCGCGCAATCTGGCCAGCGTTTCCTGGCGTTCTAGGTAATCGGACATTTTTTCAATTTCAATTGGTTTGTATGCACTGTTGTCCTTGAATGGTTCGTATCCGGCGGTTGCGTTTTCATTGCGCTGTTCAAATGACAGGTCCGCATATACGGTTGGAAATTCTGTTGTTTTTACCAGGCGCGCTTCGGTGACGCCATTCGCCGCCTGCAGATCTTTTAATTCCTGTTTTCGGTCCAGGATATCCTGTTGCCATTGTTGCAGCTTTGGCGTGTATGGGTTCTGGATTTTGATTTCGGAATTCGTTCCCGCCGATGGTGCACCCGTTGTTGTTGGAAATACCGCCCCTGCAGATGGCGCAGCAATCGCGTTTTGTTTTACAAATGATTCATAGGCTGTGTCAATATAACCGCCGCACGAAGATGCGTAATTTCCGTTGGGTAATTTGCTTAGTTGCAGCATTATGGACGGCCGGATGTCTGACAGCTGGGTTGATACGCAGTTGTTGCGTGTTGCGCATTCGGTCGCAATCATATACGAAACCATATTTATGCAGTCGTCGGTACCAACATCAGGCCCCATCGCATAGACCGGTGTAGGCATACGCTGATTATATGGGCCGTCGGGCGACCAGTATGGGTTCGATGAATAATTCTGTACGTTTTGGATTACGCCGTACTTGGAAAAAGGTGTGGTTGTTTGGGCGTTTGCGCAACTGATGAACAGCAATGACCAAGCGATAAATAAACTGAGCTTCATTCTCTTATCCTTTTCCCTGTTGTTGCTATTATATCAAAAACTGGATGCTGATTAAAGATAAAATTCCACCAATTACAAAGAATGGTGCAAATGGGATATATTTCTGGTTCTTGGAGTGTGCCCATATTGCGCCAGATATGCAAGTAATAATCAGCGCAACAGATAAGCCAGTTGTGCCCAGCCACAGTCCACCAACGCCAATTAACTTGATGTCGCCCATACCAATAGGGGTATCTGCGTTGCGGGACTGTTTGCGAATAAAGTAATCGAATATAAATCCAATCAGTGTCGCCATCAAATAGCCGAATGTGGCGCCAATTACCGCGTCAGATATGCCAATAGGGAAATTGAAAAATGTGACCAAAATCAGACCGATCAACATCAGTGGAAATAGATAGGCGTCCGGTATTATGCGGCGGCGGAAGTCTGTGACCGAAATCAGGGTCGCGCAGATTGTTGCCGACAGTAATAGTATCCAAAAAAATATATTAAAAATCATATTTTTCCCCCTTGCCTTTCGAATCGGATGCGTGCTATACTGTATTATAATGTATAGCAAGGGTTTTGTAAAATGAGTAAAGGTTGGGACAGCATTGCGCTGAAAAAACTGAAAGCTTTGACTGGAAAAGGTTTGTCGACATCCGAAATCGGAAAACGTTTGGGTATGTCAAAAAATGCCATTGTGGGTAAGTTAAATCGTCTGGGGTGGAATGCCAAGGCGGGCGGCGCGGCGGCGGCTGAAAAAGCAGCTCCGGAAAAGAAAGCGGCGCCAAAGGCTGCAACAGCAACCGCTAAGAAAGTTGCAGAAACAAAAAAAGCCACGCCAAAGAAAGCGGCTGTTGCAAAAACTGCGACAAAGACGTTAGCCAAGAATGTCGAGAAGAAGGTTGAGGCTAAAAAAACTGTGGCGGCCAAGGTGGAAACTAAAAAGACGGATTCCAAAGCCAATGCAAAAAATCTGGCGATGCATCAGCGTATCATTCAACACTCGTTGGAGATGGCAAATTTAAAGCCTAATCAGTGTCGTTGGCCAATTGGTGATCCAGATTCTGAACATTTTCATTTCTGTGGTGAAACTGTGTTTGTAGGTAAACCTTATTGCTATGAACACTGCAAGCAGGCATATCAGTTTGCCCCACCAAAAAAGAAATAATACACATCAGGGAATGCAAAAATGCCAAACGAGAGAGAGAATTTGTATCAGCCACTGACCAGTGTTGATTATGATATTGCGGGAAATGTTTTTCGCGCATATTATGATGCTGACCAAAAGTTGGTTATGGTTTTGGACTTTGTTGTCAGTGATGTTAAGCCAAATGTTTTGTTGGTAATCAATCCTGTAGGGGATCGCAAGTGGGATGATATTCTGATGAACGACTATGCGGTCGATTTGGAAACCATTCGCCCTAAAAAAGACAACAGGTATCAAAAACTGGATATCGAATATACGGGGTTGGCCGGATATGATGATTTGGTTCGCGCGAATAAAGCAGGTGACGATGTTGCGCCGTATGTTGAAAAACTGGCGCAGTTCCGTGAAGTGGCGGCACGTCGGGCGGCCTTGGAACGTTTGGGGGCAGCCGATATTATGGCGTCACGTGCCCGTGATACAATTGAAAAAACAAATGAAACAATTGGTGCGCAACAGGTGCGGCTTAAGGTTTTGCGCGCAAAATTGGCTGAACAGCGTCGTGGTGTTGGTAAAGAACCAACCAAAGAGTCCGCAGCCAAGATTTTAAAGACTGAATCTCAAATCGATGCGACAAACGACAAATTGGGACGTGCAAAAAAACGTCTGGCCAGTGCACAGCACAGACTGAATGCGGCGGATGAAGATGCAGAAGTCGCACGTGAAATTTTGGCGCGGTTGGATGTGATAGCAGACGATGGGTATGTTGATGAGTCTGATGATGTGCATACGGTCAATTTGCCTGCAACACCAATGCCAACAGGTGTTGCGGAGTTTGAACAACCGTCTGTGCCTATGGCCCAGGTGCCACAGTTTACAGAGATTACAACGTACCAAGAACCTGAGTTTCAAGAAGTAGATTATGAAGAACCAAAGGCAGAAGATATGGCCGACGATGAAGTAAAACCATTGTTTGACAAAGATCCAGAAATACTGGATGAGGAAATTGCATTTAAACCGATTGATTTCGCATTGCCGTCAGAAAATATGGCGTCAATGGCGTCAGAAGAGCCCGCACCCGTTGCGGCACCGATCAGTTTTGAGCCGCCTGTATCGATGACGCCGGTGTCAGAACCAGAAGTGTCGGCGCCTGCGCCTGTGTTGGATACTTTGACGCCGGTTGAATTGCCTTCTGAACAATTGGCAGATGAAAAGATAGATCCTGAACTGTTGCCGGCGATTGAAACAGGGTATAAGCCTGTGGCACCAATGCCAGAACCTGTTATGCCACAGCCGCAGAATCCTGTTGCACAAGTTGTGGCCGAGTCTGCGCCAAAGCCAATGCCAGAAATTTCACCAGCGCCGATTGATGCGGGGGTGCGGCCTGTGTCGCCTATAACAGGTGAAACGACGCAGACATTGACAACAGTTCGTCGCAGGCCGGCGGCGCTGTACTATGTGTTGTTGATTGCGTTGATTGCACTGTCTGTATTCACGCTGTGGGTTTACCAGAAATCTGCTAATGAAAATATGCCAGATTTGGGAATGAAAAAGCCGATGGCGGTTGAAGAAGTACAAGAAGTAGAAGAGGCGCAGAAAGTTGATGTGCCGACGCCATTTATAGAAGAGGAAAAGACTGTCCAGGCGGTCGTGATGGAGCCTGCAGTGGTGCCTGCGCCGGTGGTGACGCCAGAGCCCGTCGTAGCAGATGTTGAGGTAGAAGTTGTGCCAGTGACGCCGGCAGAACCTGTTCTGGTGTCGTCGGATGTTGTTGTAGAAGAAATTGTTGTCACGCCAGAACCTGTTCAGCCTGAGGTTGCAGAACCAGAAGTGAAGGCAGTTGAAGAGTCAGAATCGCCGTTTTTGTCTGAAGCGGCCGTGGAGGAAAAACCTAAGAAACCATTGTTAGATGTTCTGGTAAATAAGCCTGTATATAATGTGTCGCAGAATGAAAAAATGTTTGTGGCGGACCCTGGGTATGAAACGGATGCGCCTGTGACGGAAGAAGTACAGGTTGTTGAAGAAGTGACAGAGACTTGTTCTGATGGGGCGGCGCCAAATGCGGATGGATGCTGTTCGGGTGAGGAGCTTGTTGATATGGTGGATGGCAGTGTTGCCTGCTGTGCAATCGGAACTGATGAATGTTTCCCACCGATGTTTTAAAATAAAAACCCGCAGTTGCGGGTTTTTTGTGCCTATTTTTTTTGCTCGCCTATGTAAATGCCCATATTATGTGCTACGTCCAGTAATGGGTTGTCGGGCGTTACGTATGCGTTAGATGTCAATAGTTCTGGGATTTTTGGGTCGACTACACATTCGCCAGAAGAAACAAATTCAGACAGTGCAACACTGCGTACCTCGTCACATTCCAGCGCAGTCATTACATAGGTTTCGCCATTTTCAATTGCGTTTAATGCGCAATCTGCAAAACGTGTGGCCAGTATGCGATCGGTTGCAGTCGTGTCCCCTGCCCTTTGGGTGTGTTCTGGGAATGCGGTGCGGTTTACTATGCCGGCGGCGGTCAATTTGCGCGAAATCATATCTGCGGGACGGCCCGAGTGACCGCGTAACGAGATGCCTTCGGATGCAATGATGATACCGTAATCGTTGGGCGCATTCTTGATGTGTTGTACCAGGTTGTCGATATTAAATTTTATTTCAGGGATTAATATTGCAGATGCACCAGATGCGATTCCAGCGTGCAGTGCCAGCATACCGCAATCGCGTCCCATAGACTGAACAACAAACCAGCGATGATGACTGCGTGCGGTTAACATTAACTGGTCGCAGAATGTCGTTAATTGCTGGACCGCGGTGTCGAATCCAATCGTTCGGTCTGTTAATGGTATGTCCATATCAATGGTTTTTGGAATGCAAATTAGTTGGAGTTCGCGGTATATTTCGCGATTGGCCCATGCCAAAGACAGACTGCCGTTGCCGCCAATTAAGATTAATGCGTCAAATTGTAAAGCGTGCAAGGATTTGCGCAAGCGTTTGTTGAATGATTCAATTCGTCCGGTTTCGGCGGCAGTTTCAAAATTCAGTGCAGTTGCGCGGCCGTTGTGCAGAAAACTGCCCGCAAGGCGTGCGTTTTCAATGGGTAGCAGCATATCGCTTAATTCGATTACTGCAGGTGGGTTTACGCACAGGCCGTCTGTGCCGTCTAATATGCCATATACTGTCCAACCACGAAGGTGGGCGCCCACCATAATGCGATGAATGGTTGTGTTTAGACCGCTGCAATCGCCGCCTGTGGTCATAATTCCAATTTTCTTCATTAAATCCCCCATATTTGCTAAAATTATACCACAAATAAATTGACAAAGAAATATTATTTGGAATAATTTGTCTAACTTACAATAATTATAGGTTCCGCAGGAGATTTTGTACAATGTCAAAACATAATAAAAATAATAATATGGGTAAGATCAAACGTTCAACTGATGATATGATTAATGATGCAATCGCACAGCAAAATGACTGGCAGGAAAACCGTCGTGAATATACACGTGGTTTTTTAAAGTCGCTGAATATGTTTGCGCGCCCTTCGATTAAGAATAAAACTGAAAATCAGTCGGCGGAATCGGCCGATATTGTCACTGCGCGTAAACGCCGTAGTGCGTTGCGTGCATATTGGTTTCCAGTCTTGTGTGCGTTTATTGTTATTCTGATTGCAATTTGGGTTATGTTTATTCGTGGTGCAACACAACCACGTGTTTTAGTTGTGCCTGCGGTGGCTGAGCCTGTTGTGCAAAAGGTTAATCAGATAACAGTGCCGGAATTTGATATTGTGCGTATCGAACAGGACGGTGATATAGTTATTGCAGGACGTTGGTTGCCGCATCAGAATATTTCGATTATGGTCAATAATAAAATTGTTGCAACGGAACGCGCAGATTATTCGGGCGAATTTGTTTATACCTCATCACATGCGTGGGCGCCGGGCAACTATACAATTGCTTTGTTGGGTGCAGAACCAGAAGTTAAGTCATTAGACAAGGTTTTTGTGTATATTTCAGAGGCAGGTGTGGAAAATTCTGTGTCTTTGTTAATGACCAAAGAAGGTAGTACGTTATTGCAGGCGCCGACGTTGTTGCGTGATGGTGATTTGTCTGTGTCGAAAATCGATTACCTGGATACGGGGCGTATTGTTGTGACAGGTGATGGTTTGCCACGTCTGCGTGTGTCGTTGGCGCTGAATGGTGACTATATGGGATTTGCGCGCGTCTCAGATCACAAGCACTTTGGTTTGGGGGCGGATGTTGGTGAATTGGAAAGCGGCAAGGAATACGAATTGGCGGTGCGTATGCACGATGGTGATGGTCGCACGATTGGTACAGTGCTGCATAAATTTGTTATGCCAGAAATGACGGGCGATGATGATACATATTATACAGTGCGTCGTGGGGATTGTCTGTGGATTATTGCGCGTAATTTTATGCGTCGTGGAATATTGTTCAGTATTATTGCGGAACGTAATTCTATTTCAAATCCAGACCTGATTTATCCAAAGCAGTTGCTGCAGATTCCAACATCAGGTAAATAATAAAAATAAGTAGGAGGCATAAATGACGCCGGATGATGTTTTAACACTGTTAAGTTCGTTAGAAAAAAATCCCGAGCAATTAAACAGGCGCCATTTGAAAAAGATTTATGCGTTGCTGATTGCGATGGGACATTATCCAGTGTGTCCGTGGTGTCGCGATTATATTTATAGTATAGACGATTTTTCGTGGGACCATATTTCCCCAAAAGCTAGGGGGGGGGAAGATTGTCTGGAAAATTTGCAGCCTATGCATAAGCATTGTAACAACGCTAGCAAATGTGATGGTGTTTATCAGGTTGATTATAGATATGATATAAAATCGGAATTGGTGGATACTACGTTGAGTGTGCGTGTCACTACGGTCCCCAAAAAAAAGAAAAGCAAGTCTGATAATAAAAAAGAAAAGTACCATAATAATAAAAACAGGACGCGTGGTCGTTCAAAACACAGATAAAAAAATCCCCAAAATGGGGATTTTTTGTTTAGTACCAGCCACGCAGTTTCATTGCGGTTGCGACGCGTTGGATAGAGTGCATATATGCCGCTTCGCGCATTGATACGTTGTACTGGGTTTTTACTTGGTGTATGGCGTTGAATGCGTTAATCATTGCGCGTTCTTCGCGTTGGGCGACGTCAGCAGCGTCCCAATAATAGCCATAACGGTTTTGAACCCATTCAAAGTATGAAACAGTGACCCCGCCTGCATTTGCCAGAATGTCTGGGATGATTGTGGTGCCGCGTTCAGATAATATTTTTTCTGCGTCAATGGTTGTTGGGCCATTTGCGCCTTCGACAATCAAGTTGGTTTTGATTAATGGTGCAGTTTCTGTGTTGATTGTGTTTTCCATCGCGCACGGACACAGAACGTCCACATCCAGTGCCCAGAACTGGTTTTGTGATATTTCTGATGCGTCTGGGAAGCCAAGTATGCTGCCATTGTTTTTAGATTTGTATTCTTGCAATGCGTTAATGTCAATGCCGTCAGGATTGTAAATTATAGTGTTCCATTCTGCGATGGATACGATTTTGGCGCCCATATCATATGCACATTTGGCGGTGTATGAACCGACGTTGCCGAAACCCTGGATTGCAATTGTGGCGCCATTAATGTCTTTGTTCATTGTTTTTAATGATTGGGCAATAATGATGGATATGCCCAGCCCGGTTGCAGGCGTGCGACCGTGCGAACCGCCCAATTCGACAGGTTTGCCTGTGAATACACCCAATGATTGTTCCCCAGACAATTTTATGTATTCGTCGATAAACCAAGACATTATTTGCGCGTTTGTGTTGACGTCTGGGGCCGGGATGTCGCTTTTTTCGCCAAGAATTGGATAGATTGCGTCAACGTATCCGCGGCACAGGCGTTCCAGTTCACCGGTTGATAATTCTTTTGGATCGACGATGATGCCGCCTTTACCGCCACCGTATGGTATGCCGGTTACGGCGCACTTAAAGGTCATCCAAATTGACAGTGCCGCCACTTCGTCACGCGATACCATCGGGTGAAAGCGTACCCCGCCTTTGGATGGGCCGATTGCGGTGTTGTGTTGGGCACGAAAGCCTGTGAATACACGAACAGAACCGTCGTCCATTTTTACGGGGATTGAAACTTCAATCGTTCGCATTGGTTGTTTCAGAATTTCATATACTTCATTGGGCAGCCCTAGTCGTTCACACGCAGACTTAACTCGACTTTGTGCGCCAATCAGTGGATTCATATTTTCATTTGCCATTTATTTTCCTTTGCAGTTTCTTATTGGACGTCATTTATCGTACGCCCAGGGTGCAGAAAATGCAAGCGCTGTAAAAATAAAATGTTTTGTTCTGGACAAGTTGGACTATTTAGTATAAAATCACGCCCAGATAAGTTTTGCGGGCGTGGTATAATGGTAGCACGTCAGCTTCCCAAGCTGAAGACGAGGGTTCGATTCCCTTCGCCCGCACCAAGTTTGTGTTTGTGACGCTTTTTTTGCAATATTTTATTGACATTTATCAGTTTTTAGTACATAATTGTCGCGCAAATCCCAAAGATTGCCATTATTATATAACCAGTTCGCGGTATGCGTGTGGTACATCATCCGACGAGTTTCGTCCTTGGTGGCGGTTTTCTTTGTGGAAAAAACAGTTATAAAATATAAGGAGCAAAAATTATGGCAACTGTTATTCGTTTGGCACGTTATGGTGCAAAAAAACGCCCATACTATCACATTGTTGTGACGGATTCACGTAACGCACGTAATTCGGGTAATGTGCTGGAAGTCGTTGGTAAGTATGACCCAATGCAGGCAAAAGATAGTGATAAACGTGTTGTTCTGAAGATGGATGAGGTTAAGGCTTGGTTAGCAAAAGGTGCGCAGCCATCTGATCGCGTTTACAAATTCTTGGCAAAGGCGGGTTTGGTAAAGGCCAAGGCTATCCCAGTTCAGACAAAGAAACATCTGCAGTCCGAAAAAACACAGATGAAGATTAAAGATAAAGCTGATAGATTGGCTAAGATTGCAGAAGAAAAAGCGGCGGCAGAAGCAGCTGCAAAGGCCGCAGCAGAAGCGCCAGCAGAAGAAGCCGCAGCAACAGAGAATGCAGAATAATTTTTGCTTTGTTTGCCCGGGGCGACCCGGGCAATGTTTTCGATTGGGATATTCGTTATGATGAAAAAACAAACGCAAAAGCAAGAACTGTGTCCGTATGATAAGCAACCGTGCGAAAAGTATGCCCAGCAGATTCGTCTAAAACAAACAACAGTGACGGTATCATTGCCTGTGGGGGAACTTGCAGCGTCGAAACCTGTAGTAAAATGCGATTATCGGTTTGATTGTTCAAGATATCGTGATCGACCTGGGCGACGTGTGGTTTTGTATGGTGTGTCATCGGCGCATGAAATTGCAAGTGGGTATAGATGCCCGTTTAATCAGGATATTGATTGCAGCCTGTTCTATAGGTGTGATGAGTTTTTTCGCCAGCAGAGTAAATGTGGCGAATTAAAGGGGGTAGAAATGGAATGCGGTGCTGCGATATGTCAAGTTCGTTCTGATTTGTGTCCAAAATATATTGAATTTATAAATAAACAAAAAGTGAGATAAGCAATGACTATGAAAAAAAATTGTCCACATAATGAACAGATTGTATGTGATTATGAGTATTGTAATTCAGAATTGAAGCGTCAAAGAGATGTTGCTTTTAATGAGCGTGGTGCCAGACGTTTCTTTTATCGTATTTCACCGACTTGTTGTTCGGCGAATTATCTGGAATGTCCGCGTTATTTGGCTTTTGTTGCGGCACAGGAAAAAAGTCGTTAATATATGACGGATGTTAAGCAAATTTTAGTCGGTAAAATTGTCGCACCCCAAGGAATTCGGGGCGAGGTTCGTGTGCAATCATTTGCAGAAAATCCTGTGGATTTTAAACAACTGAAAATTCAAAGCGCTAAATTTGCCAATGGCGACTTTAAATTTGTTCGTGTCGTACCAAATTCAAATGTCGTAATCGCAAAAATTAATGGTGTTTGCGATAGAAATGCGGCCGAGGCGTTGCGTGGGACTGAATTGTATGTTGCGCGTGGCGCCCTGCCCGACTTAGCAGAAGATGAATACTATCAGGCTGATTTGATTGGTTTTGATGTAGTTCGTGATAATAAAAAAATCGGAATAATTGCGTGTTTTCAAAATTTTGGTGCCGGTGATATTATCGAGCTGGATAATGGTGATATGGTATCATTTGGTGGCGCAAATGTTGATATAAATGCACGTGTAGTATATGTGAGATAGAAATGAAAAATCAGAATCATGCTATTTTATTGGATAATTTGACATTGAGCGTAATGTGTTTAAGACCGACAAAGGTCTGTGCATTGCAGAATGTATTTAAGGATGTTAATAATGTATCTACTTACGTAATGACTACGCCATCCAAAGCACAGGTGCTGGAGTTCAAAATTGAAGGTAAAGATGATGCCGAAATGGGGTTGTTGGGTGTTGTGCACGAAATGGCAAGACAGATGTGCGCTATGTGTCAGAGTGGCGTATGTCAAAAGTGTAAGTAATTGAAAAGAGTATCGAAAATGGCAAAGAAAGTTTCTGTTACAAGTAGTGCCAATGCGGTATATGCGCGCTGTGTCGAACCGCGTGGAAGATGCCCACTGGTTAATTTGTTTGCGCCATTGCCAAACATTCGTATTTGCAAAGATGCTTTGCCTTCGGGGGCTTTTGTGTTCAGTATTATATTGCGCGGCACGGACAAGGAAAAAGCAGATGCGTTGCCGCAGGTTAAGAATTTGGTTAAACAGATATGTAAAAACTGTCAAGATACCAGAATCGCAAATAAGTTAAAGACAAGATAGTAATATGCACTTTAATATACTGACTATTTTTCCTGAAATGTTTCCAGGAACCCTGGCGGGGGGTGTGGTTGGGCGCGCATTGGAAAATGCTATTTGGTCGTATAATGTGATAAATATTCGTGACTTTGCCATTAATGCTTATGGCAGTGTTGATGATACCCAGTTTGGTGGTGGTGCCGGTATGGTTATGCGTCCAGATGTGCTGGGGGCGGCGCTGGATTCTATTGAAAATCCAGGGAAAATTATATATTTTTCACCACGTGGGCCGCGTTTGGAACAGAAGATGGTGCGTGAATTTGTCGCAGACCAAGGGGCAACATATACCCTGCTTTGTGGTCGATACGAAGGAATTGATGAACGAATCATAGAAGAATATGGTATAATGGAGTTGTCTATTGGCGATTATATACTGTCAGGTGGGGAAATTGCCGCGCAAGTTTTTGTTGACAGTTGTGTTCGTCTGATAGATAATGTGGTTCACGGTGGTGCAGATACCACAGAAAATGAAAGTTTCGAAATCGGCGGGTTGGAATGGCCGTTATATACCCGTCCGTCAGTATGGCGTGGACGAAGCGTCCCAGAAGTCCTGCTGTCCGGTCACCACGGCAATATCGAACGGTGGCGGAAACAACAATCGGTTGACATAACCAAAGAACGTCGACCGGACTTAATAAAGGAAAATGAAAAATGAGCATTATTAAAAAAATTGAAGCTGCCCAGGTTGCAAAATTGCAGGGCGACAAAAAAATCCCAAACTTCAAGGCCGGGGATACATTGAAGGTTCACGTCAAAATTAAAGACGGTGATAAATTCCGTATCCAGGTTTTCGAAGGTGTTGTTATCGCACGTGATGGTGGTAATGGGAATAATGCATCCTTTACAGTACGTCGTGAATCATACGGTGTTGGTGTAGAACGTAAGTTCCCACTGTACAGCCCAGCAATCGAAAAGATTGAAAAGGTTCGTATCGGTAAAGTGCGTCGTGCTAAGTTGTTCTTCCTGCGTGGTCTGTCAGGTAAAAAGGCGCGTATCGTCGAAGACTTGGCTGCTACATCTGCAGAAAAGAATGCAAAATAATAAATCCCGCCGATTGGCGGGTTTTTTGCTGTTTTGATAAAAATCCCTGGATGGGGATTTGTTTTTTGTTCTGCTCAAAAAATCTGTTGCTTGATTTGGCAAATTTTAGTACTAATTCTGTTAAGAAAAAGAAACTTTGATTAGAGGGAAAGCTATGCGCTTAGGAAAATCCAGTGTTTTGGTGTTTTTTGCATTGCTGTCTTGTGCAGCGTTTGCAGCGTCGCCTACGGTACGTGCAACCACCCCAAGATTAGGACCTGCAACACAAACCGTATCGAGCGGCCGTGGCAAGGTGACACCATCTGTTTCTATTGTTGGTGGGCTGAATAAATTGACGTCTAATCGTGGGCAGAGTAGTTTTACACCAAGCGGTTTACCATCTGATAAGCAAAATGAATTAATCGAAAACTTCCAGAAAGAAATCCAGGCTGTGCGTGATGTTGTGGCTGAAGAATTGCAGGCATATAGGCAGGAAATTCAAAGTTTAAGAGAAGAAATTGAAGAAAAAGATGAAAAAATTGCTGAGTTGGAAGATTCTTTGAAAGAAGAAATCAAAAACAGTGGTTTTATAACGGCGGAAAGCGTTGCGTCTGACATTTTAACTGCGAAAAATGAAGCGGTGGCACAGGCAAAAATAGCGGCCCTGGCCGAGGTTGAAAAACAGGGCTTTGCGACAACTGCGTCTGTGCAGAATATCAAGGCAGAAATTACAAATGAACGTAATGCAGCATTAAGATCGTATGCAAAATCTGCAGATGTTGCGAC
>JAZRLB010000003.1:0-12143 GCA_045646625.1 Candidatus Enterousia sp.
CCAAAGTTCAAGAAAACATTGGAAAAAAACTTTTGGTTGGGCCTGTGGCAAGAACGCGAAACCGGTTTAAAATATGCAGAAATTCAGCGTCGTCACGATACACCATCTGGTTGCATCAGATATGTTCCATTTGTGACATCCAAGGCGTTTGATGTATCGTTGGAAGACCTGGTTGAATATACAAACAACAAATTTTTGCCGAATTTAGTTTTAAAACCAGCTACCGCAGAAATGTTCGGTGTTCCGCGCAAGATTTTACAAATGTTGCATGTAAAGGAGAGATAATATGGATATGGAAGCTTTGATGGCTCAGGCGGCAGAATTGCAAAACAAAGTCGCAGCTGCCCAGGAAAAGTTAGCACAAACAACCGTCAAAGGTATTGCAGAAAACGGTGCGTGTATTGTTGATATGACCGGTAAATATGACCTGTTAAATATAACAATTAATCCGTCTGTTTTGTCTGCTGGGGCTGATGCGGTTGCATCTATTGTTATGGCGGCTATTCAAGACGCAAAATCCAAGGCAGATGTCTTGATTGATAAAGTCATGGGTGAGGCAACAGCCGGCGTCCCAATGCCACAGTAAAAAAACAAAATCCCACTGATGTGGGATTTTTTAATGTTGAAAAATATTTTATAAGATTTTATTCTTGTTCCCATTAATAAAAGAGGAATGTTTTGTCACAAGAATTTAATGAATTATTATTGTCAATGCGACCCGAAAAAACGCGAACAATTGCTGTTGCAAATGCAACGGACGCTGCTGTGTTAAAGTCGGTTGTTATGGCAAACGAAATGGGCTTTGCACGCGCGATATTGTGTGGTGATGCATCGCAAATACAGACTGTCGCATTGTCAGCAGGTCTTGACATTTCTGGTTTTGAAATTATTCATTGTGATGATGAAATTTTAGCGGCAAAAACCGCTGTGTCGTTGGTTCGCGATGGTCGCGCAGATATTGTTATGAAGGGAATGATTCATACGGCAGATTTATTGCGTGCGGTACTAAATCGTGACAATGGCATTCGTGGTGATGGCGTGTTATCACATGTTGCAGTTTTATATTCGCCATCACGGAACAGGACTTTGTTTTTAACGGATATGGCAATGGTTATGTACCCTGATTTAAGCGCCAAGGTTCAATTGATTAAAAATGCGGTGTCATTGGCGTGTCATATGGGTGTACAAAAACCATTGGTTGTGCCACTGTGCGCAGTCGAAACATTGAATCCAGCGATGCGGGCAACAGTTGATGCAGATGCACTGCAAAAAATGAACGAAAATGGTGAAATATCAGATTGTATTGTGTCTGGCCCAATGGCGCTTGATATCGCTGTGTCAAAGGATGCTGCCCGTGCCAAAGGCATAACAGGGCCAATTCAGGGTGATGCAGATATATTGTTGTTTGACAATATTGAAACAGGAAACAGCGTTGTAAAGTCTATGGTATTGTTTGGTGATTGGATTTTTGGCGGTGTAATTATTGGCGCACGCGCACCAATTATTGTGAATTCGCGTTCTGATTCAGATATATCAAAACTGTTTTCAATTGCGTGCGCTTGTACAATGTAAAAAAATTTAATGTTCTTGACAATATCGTCCTTTGTTTTATTATGATTTCCCCCATATAAACAAAGGATTTTTCTATGGACCATAACGTTTTTGCCTATATGAATATATCAGATGTAACAAAACAGACTTATTGCCCGCGTCAGGTTTTTGGCGAGACAGTGGAATTTAATAAATCTGATTTTTTTGTACAATATTGCGCCAATATTCCATGCCGTGGCGATATAAGATGTAATCGCAGCGACTGTTGGGAAATGCTGATGTCGCACGGCCCATACGTTCAAAAAGATGAGACCAAGGCAAGACAACATGTCATTTGCCCTTCACTCTTTTTTGGGCGTTTATTGGACTATGTGCACGACAGCGGAATCGGCCCAAACACAGTATTTGACCAAGCCCAATTGGAATTTTTCAAGACCAATTTCGCATTAAAAAAATGCAGCGGTTTTTCCTGCACAAAGCGCAGACTGTTATGCCCCACAATAAATAAAGATTGTTGGGAACCGGTATTGAACGAACTAAAATCACAACAAAGATAAAAAATCGGGCCCGGGCCCGATTTTATGTTATAATACGTATAAAATAAAAAGGATTATTATGGCTGATAATTTATACACCAAGGCCAGCAAGAGCTTCGAAAAATACCTGCAGGCATTTCTGGAAAATGGCGAGACATATCTGTTGCCACGCAGCAGATTAACCGACCACGAGTGGGATATGCTGAACCGCGCATTGACCACGCGCGGCGTTTGTATGACCCCTGCAAAACAAGACGGTAAATCCTATATGATGTTCAGCGCACTGCCCAAACAACAGGCACAGGAAAATATCGTAAAGTTAAAAAATCGCGCCAGCAGAAATTTTGATAAATATTTGCGCGCCTTCTTGGACCAGGACGAAGTTTATATGCTGCCACAAGAACGCCTGACCGATAATATGTGGCGCGAATTAAACAAATATCTGATGCCATACGGGGTTCGTCTGATCCCAACAAACCATAAAGGTGCGCAATATATGATGTTCAGCGCGTTGCCCAAACAACAGGCACGCGTAAAGCAAACAGACCCGGTTTTAGATTCAATATTGGGCGAATACAAGATTCATAAAATAAAACGCGGCGTTATTCCCGCCTTTATCTATGACCAACCCGGAATCAGCGAAGGAAAAGCACAAACCATAGCAGATAAAATTATGGCCGCAGGACAACATTATGCAACAGTACTGTCAAAATCAGGAACCGCCGGCGTAAATGACCATATTGTTATCGCAATAAAAAAATATGATGCAGAAAATAATCTGGGGGCCGTTTGGGAATATAATCGTCTGTTATGGCATTTGGACAGCAAAGATACCAAACGATATATTCAGAAGTTGATTGGATACCCATTGACACATATAAACAAAACACCCGTTATAATCGAGTCAATGGATGATTTTGGCGCCACATCCGAACGCGCAATTTTATTGGTAAGCGTTGGTGGAAAAAAATTGCCATTCTATATATCAACAGGCAGCGCAGGAAAAACCGATGTACCAACAGGAAAATGGGAATTTTTTGGCGGAATTTCCAATGGTTGGTTCCGTAAAGGCAACCTGGAAAATATATTAAATCATTATCACTCACCCGAATTGAAACAAATTGCCGACGCACTGGATGGAAAAATCGGCGACATTCGCGACACTGTTGATATACTTAAATCTGCTGGGCGTGAATATCTGGGCGGACAAGGTAATGTGGCATATGCAATGAACACCCCAAGAATAAGTATCGACAGAATAAATCAAGACGTATTCATACCGCAAAACGAAGGTAATTTTTATCTGGATTTAAAGAACATAAAAGAACATTTGTCGGGTTTAGCACGCACTAGAAATGTTGCACAAAAAATTAATAACGCAGAAAACAAGCTGAAATCCAGTATTTTTTCCCGTGTATTAATGTGGATAAATGGTGACAACAACAATCAGCAATAATAAAATCGGGTTTAGGCCCGATTTTTTTCTTGCAATTCGGAAAACCATACCCCACAATCGGTTGGCCTTAAATTTTTATTAAAAGGAGAACTAATGAGCAACAAATGGGTATATACCTTTGGCAACGGTCAGGCCGAAGGTCAGGCAGATATGAAAAATCTGCTGGGTGGCAAAGGTGCAAACTTGGCCGAAATGAACTTGGTTGGATTGCCTGTTCCTGCAGGTTTCACTGTGACAACCGATGTTTGTAAATATTACTATGATAACAATCAGACATATCCAGCAGATTTGATGGACCAGGTGCGCGCCGGTATTGCACACGTTGAATCTATTATGGGTAAAAAATTCGCAGATTTGGAAAATCCATTGTTGGTGTCAGTCCGTTCTGGCGCACGTGTTTCTATGCCGGGTATGATGGACACAGTTCTGAATTTGGGCTTGAATGACGATACAGTTAAAGCGTTGGCAAAAATTTCTGGCAATGAACGTTTTGCATATGATTCATATCGTCGCTTTATTATGATGTTCAGCGAAGTTGTTATGGGCGCAGATATTGATCTGTTCGAACATACACTGGAACGTATGAAAGAAGACAAAGGTTATAAACTGGATACAGAATTGACCGCCGATGATTTAAAAGACTTGGTTGAAAAATTCAAAGAAATCGGTGTTAAAATTGGTAAAGTATTCCCACAAGATCCTTGGAAACAGTTGGAAATGGGGATTGGCGCCGTATTCGGTTCTTGGATGAGCAAAAAGGCCATCACATATCGTAAACTGAATAATATTCCTGCTGACTGGGGTACCGCAGTTAATGTCCAGGCAATGGTATTTGGTAATTCCGGCGACGATTCTGCAACAGGCGTATGTTTCAGCCGCGACCCTGCGACCGGTGAAAATAAATACTATGGTGAATATCTGATTAACGCCCAGGGTGAAGACGTTGTGGCAGGTATCCGTACACCACAGCCAATGAGCAAAGATGATTCTGGCCGTCTGTCATTAGAAGAAGCGATGCCAGCCGTTTATAAAGAACTGTGCGACGTTCGTGAAAAACTGGAAAAGCATTACAAAGATATGCAGGATATGGAATTCACAATCGAACACGGCAAATTGTGGATGTTACAGTGCCGTAACGGTAAACGTACAGCAGCCGCAGCCGTTCGTATGGCGGTTGAAATGGTTGAAGAAGGCCTGCTGACCAAGGAAGAAGCAATCCTGCGTGTTGGTGCAGACCAGTTAGACCACTTGTTGCATCCAATGTTGGATCCAAAGGCGGAAAAGAAAGTTATCGCAACAGGTTTACCTGCATCCCCAGGTGCAGCGGTTGGCCAAGCAGTCTTTAATGCAGAAGATGCAGAAAAATGGGCGTCCGAAGGCAAAAAAGTTATGCTGATTCGTATCGAAACATCCCCAGAAGATATTGCGGGCATGAACGCAGCACAGGGTGTTATTACTGCACGCGGCGGTATGACATCACACGCAGCGGTGGTTGCACGCGGTATGGGAACACCATGCGTGTCTGGTTCACCAGATATCAAGATTGATTACGAAGCAAAAACATTAAAAACAACATCTGGCGTTGTAATTAATGAAGGCGACTGGGTATCTATTGACGGTGCCAAAGGTCAGATTATCGAAGGCAAAATCCCAACTGTTTCTGTTGAACTGACGGGCAACTTTGGTACACTGATGGGCTGGGTTGATGAAATCAAAACACTGACCGTCAAGGCAAACGCAGAAACACCAAAAGACGCAAAACAAGCACGCGACTTTGGCGCCGAAGGTATTGGTTTGGCACGTACGGAACATATGTTCTTTGACCCAAGCCGTATCCAGGATATGCGCGAAATGATTCTGGCCGAAGACGAAGCAGGTCGCCGCGCAGCATTGGGAAAACTGTTGCCATATCAAAAAGCTGACTTTGTAGAACTGTTCAAAATTATGGACGGTCTGCCGGTCACAATCCGTTTGATTGACCCACCACTACACGAATTCTTGCCACACACAGATGCAGAAATCGAAGAATTGGCGGCACATATCGGTAAGTCTGTTGAATTCATCAAAATGCGCGCAGAACAACTGCACGAACAGAACCCAATGTTGGGTCATCGTGGTTGCCGCTTGGCGATTACATACCCAGAAATCTGTGAAATGCAAACACGTGCAATTCTGTCCGCAGCGCTGGAAGTTAAAAAGGCAGGCGTACGCGTATTCCCAGAAATCGAAGTACCTTTGGTTGGTTCTAAGAAAGAAGTGGATATCGTCAAGGCTGTTATCGACGCAACTGCACAGTCCTTGTTTGCAGAAACAGGCGAATCTGTTGAATACACTGTTGGTTCAATGATTGAATTGCCACGCGCAGCGGTTTTGGCAAATGAAATCGCAGAATCTTGTGAATTCTTTGAATTCGGCACAAACGACCTGACCCAGACAACATTGGGCATGTCACGTGACGACACAGCCAAGATTTTGGACGAATATCGTGCACGCGGTGTTTACGTTGCAGATCCATTCGCATCTGTTGATCAGTTGGGGGTTGGCCTGTTGATTAAAGACGCGGTTAAGAAAGCACGTGATACCAAAGGCGAACACATCCATCTGGGCGTATGTGGCGAACACGGTGGGGATCCAGAATCCATTATGTTCTTCCACCAGTGTGGATTTAACTCGGTTTCTTGTTCACCGTTCCGCGTGCCAATTGCGCGCCTTGCGGCGGCACAGGCTGCGGTTAAGTTCCCAAGAAAGAACTAACACCAACAAATCCCCCGGTCTGGGGGATTTTTAATTATTAATTAATTGACTTTTGTGAATTGTTATTATAAAATTCGCGCCGAAATGCGCATTTTGTGCATGCCGTTTGGCGAAAATGATAAACTAAGCTAAAAGGAAATATAAATGATTGAAAAAAACTGGATGACCTTGATTAAGCCAAAAAAACTGACAATCAAGACAAATGAACATAATCCAAATATTGCCACACTGGTTGCAGAACCATTGGAAAAGGGTTTTGGTTTGACATTGGGAACTGCGTTGCGTCGCGTTTTGCTGTCGTCACTGCAGGGATGTGCGCCAATCTATATCAAAATTGATGGTGTTCAGCACGAATTTTCCAGCATTGCGGGTGTTCGTGAAGACGTGACAGATATTGTCTTGAATTTAAAAGGCGTTTATTTTAAGGCTCTGAGCGAAGGTCAGCACAAAGCGTATTTAAAAGTTAAAGGCCCAGCCGTTGTGACAGCAGGTATGATTGAAACAACAGGCGGCGTCGAAGTTATGAACAAAGATGCAGAAATTTGCACACTGGACAAAGGCGCATCTTTGGATATGGAAATCACATTGGGTATGGGACGCGGCTATGTTCCTGCATCACAACATTCAGAGGGGCTGCCTTTGGGTGTGATTCCTGTGGATTCTATCTTCTCGCCAATTTTGAATGTGGCAACAGAAGTTTTGCCAACACGTGTTGGTCAGTCAACAGACTTTGACAAACTGGAACTGACAGTTAAAACAAATGGTGCGGTTTCACCAGAAGACGCAATTGCATTTGCGGCACGCATTCTGACAGACCAGTTGGTTGTATTCATTAACTTTGAAGATCCAGCACAATTGAACGCGCCAAGCGAAGAAGAAAAATCAAAAGACGCGTTGCCATTCGATGCAAAATTGTTAAAGCACGTCGATGAACTGGAACTGTCCGTTCGCGCAAACAACTGTCTGAAAAACGACAAGATTAACTGGTTGGGCGAATTGGTACAAAAGACAGAAGCCGATATGTTGAAAACACCAAACTTTGGCCGCAAGTCTTTGAACGAAATCAAGGTACAATTGGAAGCAATGGGATTAAGCCTGGGTATGGAAGTACCAGGTTGGCCACCAGAAAATATTGCTGAATTGGCTAAGAAATACGAAGACCCATACAAGTAATAAATTAGAATCTGTGGACATCTGTTGATGTTCACAGATTTTTTGTGTATGTCTAATATTTTCTTGCAATTTGCGGGAAATTATATAAAATAAAGCGAATTTAATCCCACAATACTGATAATTTTGTTAGGTTGTGGCAGTCTCAAAAGAATCCCATCAAACGACGGTGGGCAGAAACAAAAGGAGTAATCAGATGAGACATATGAAAGCAGGTCGCACATTCAATCGCGACACAAATGCACGCAAGGCCCTGTTTATCGGTCTGGCAAAAAACTTGATTGAAAAAGAACAGATTAAAACCACTTTGCCAAAGGCAAAAGATTTGCGTAGTGTTGTTGAAAAACTGATTACACGCGCAAAAGTTGATACAGTTGCGAACCGTCGTTTGACAGCGTCTGAATTGGGCAATGCCTCTGCAAAAACAGTTAAAAAACTGTTCGAAGTTTTGGGCCCACGCTATGCAAATCGCCCAGGTGGTTATACACGCGTTTTAAAAGCGGGCTTTCGTTATGGTGACGCGGCACCAATGGCTATTATTGAATTGGTCGATCGTGATGTAAACGCAAAGAAAGCAGTTGCGACACCTGTTGCAGAAGAAAAAGCCACAGAAGTTGCAGAAGAAGCGCCTGCAAAGAAAACAACAAAAAAAGCAGCTAAGAAAGATGCTGAATAATTAATAAAAACCCACCAAACAGTGGGTTTTATTTTAATATAGGTCGAGTCTTTATGACTCGATCTTTTTTATAAAAAAGGACACACTATGGTAATCGTTGCTTTTTCGAACAAGACATCTAAAATTTTACCACGTATTCTTTGCGGCAAACTAAAGCACGTGGCACCAATTTGTTCGAATGGCGATACAATGTGTATGCACCAATTTATCGCACCTAAAAATATTGCAAAAATTTACTTGAAAAAACGCGACATACAAATATTGACCCAGCACGGATGGCAATTTATTTCTTTGGCAAATACAATCCCAAATCACAGTCAGGATGTGCGCGCAATTACGTGCGTACAATTTACAAAACAAATTATCGGGTTAACAAATTGGCGCATACAGACACCAGGCAGTTTATTCAAACACTTAAATAAAAATCCCCAATAAGGGGATACTATTTTTGTTTTTTTACGGCACGGTCCAATGCAAACAAAACACGAACATGAGCAACTCGTCTGTCGCTATCAGTTTTTATTTCTGAACACTCAAATTCATGAATTTTGAATCTGCGACGCAGGTATTCGGAATCCAGTTTTTCATAAATTTTTTTTGCATACATAAACAAGTGAGCATTTTGATTATAGAACAAGTCTTCGGAATCAATACTTGATAATTCGTACTTTGACACCTCGTAATAGCCAAGATTCGTAGCCATTGTGCCGCGCTGCATTATAACATTATAATTTTTACGTGGCGCCGCAATACAGTCAGAACGTTTGATATCAGCGGCACGCATATTATGTGAATTTTCCAGCACATAAATTTCATAGCGTTCAAATTTGCCTTCTTGATATTTCCAGTCGCCAATCCCCAATGCACGCAACAGTTTATTTTTATAAACATATACGCCTGTACGCGCGATGTTTATTTCATAGTTTTCAAACAATGCACTGTGTGCGCGATGTTCACCCGGGAATGTTTTCAAATCAAGTTTTGACAAATCAGCACCAGATAAAACATCCGATACACAAGATAAAAAATCACGCTCATCAATCTGGGCGCGGGTTAAAGTGCTATCTTTACAACTGTCTTCATTCATAATTTAATCCTTTGTGATGAAATCTTAGAACACGCACAACATTTGTCAATATAATTTTAATATATTCCTGTGGGATATGCGATGCAAATATGGTATTATTTTGGCACTATGGCACGAAAACTTAAAACAGCCGCCGCGATTGTATTAGGAATGCACGATGCGTTGGTATCTTTGACCGGGATGATCGCAGGTTTAACATTCGCACTGGCAGATAGACGTATGATTATTTTATCCGCTGTTATTGCGTCTGTAGCGGCGGGGATGTCTATGGCGGCATCATGCTATCTGGCGGAAAAGACAGACGAAAACCCACACGCAATACGGGCAGGCATAATCACAGGCACAGCATATATTAGCACGTGCGCTTTTTTAATCATACCTTTCTTTCTGGTACCAAATACACATACCGCATTATTTATGTCGTTTCTTATGGCGGTGCTGATTATATTTGGGTGTAATTGGTGTATTGGGCGCGCCTGTAAACGTCATTGGTGGAAACACGCAATCGAAATGCTGATTATTTGCGCCAGTGTTTCTTTAATTTCTTTTTTTATTGGCGAATTTGCGCAATACGCACTGGGCGTTATGGTATAAAAAAACACGCCACACAGATAACAACAATGCGGCGCGTCAATTTCTCCTTTCTGGACTCTGGTCCGAGATAACTTTAACAAAGTTTGCACATCCAAAGCAAATAAAAAATTTTATTTTATCGCGACAGTTCTGGGGCGCGTTTGTTTGCACGATATGCCGTATCAATTACAGATTCAAAATGACGCAGACGGGTTGCAAATTCATTCGTGTTGCCTGCACTAAACATTGGGGCACGACCATACTTCATCGCCAGAAACATATAGTTTATAACAGACGGATTTTTAACACGTGCAAACTTTACCAGATGTTCAAATCTTTTAATATCGTTTGTCTTGATATAGTACGCCAAGCGCTGGACTATATTTTGCTCGACACGCGTTAATTGCTTTATATCATCTACTTTGTTGTCGCGCGTATCTAATGATGGAATATCTATTAATTTTCCGTCCTTGAAATTGCCGGGGTGCGCATCATTTATGGTCAGTCCCTTGGTCAAGTATGCAAAATATAATTTTTCCATGGCGGATTCAAAACTGTTTTTACGGTCGCGTTCAAGATAATCAGACAATACCCAAGAATAACCGTGGCCGCCAACCCTGAACGTCGCACCAATATGTACAGGATTAACCAGACCGCGCGCACGACGTTGCAAATTCAGGACGTATAATTCGCCAGGCAAAGAATTGCGATTTATCTTGAATGCAAATGCTAATTCGCCAATTTGCAGTTTATATACCGTCCCCACCGAACCAGACGCCACATAGTCCAATTTAACATCGTGCCCAAACAATTTGCGGGGCGGGGTTAATTTGATTTCTTTTTTTGATGTGTCGTTTGACAATTGGGCGATAAACTCCGTTGCCAGTTCCGTCATCAATGCATTAAATTCCGCTGTTGCCGCACGCGCATCACCACCCGCCATTTTGCGCAAACTTTCCGGCAATGCGCCCATATTTTTATGTTTAAATCGATTAAATTTTTTCATATGTTGATTATACCACATTTCATACAAAAACAAAACCGCCCAATGGACGATATTGTGTTCTTGTATTTTTCTTGTACTGGCAGATACTGTCTTGGCAATGGTGTCGTCACACAGCAAAAATAAAAAATATTTTTATTTTTCTTTTGTTCTTTGCAAAATACGACCTATGTTATCAGCCGTATCGTCGTATAATTTCACATATTTACGACCAACATATTTCCAATCCCGGTATCCTGTTGCGGCATATGGTATCCACATACACAACATAGCCATAAGTACCGTTGCCTGCATATAGTCTTTGACATCAGGCGTTAATAATACCGGCGTCGATAATAAAGCACTGGTTGTCATAACAGCAGTTGAAGCCTTGGATAAATTTACAATAAACCGTTTGTCAAATTTAAGTTTCGTGTTTTTCATAAATGTGTCTCTTGGTTAATATTTTATTAGGCACTTTATATGCTAAACACATTCATTACAACAAAAATCGCCCTGATAGACAGTGGAATTATTTATGCGCATCTAATTTCTTTTGGACCCATTTTATAATTCCGCGTTGCTTGCCGCCACCCCAACTGGACCAGCCATCGGTATCAACAACGCACCCAACGCACATAGCGGCAACATCGGAAAACGCACGACCGCGGCCGCCACCACCGTGGGATACAAATGGAATCACTTTCTTGCCCGTCAGGTCATATTTATGCAGGAAACTTTTTACCGGTTGGGACAGGTGATTTGCCCACACGGGTGATCCCAAAAATATAATATCATATTCTGAAAAATTTGGTGCGGGTTCCGCCAATGCGGGCAGAATGTTTTGCTCGATCTGTTGTGTCAACAGTTCTTGACGCACTTTGTCTTCTGACGGATAAGGTTCGGCCACCATAATGCGATAGATATCGCCGCCAGACGCGTCCACAATCGCGCGCGCAACATCGCCGGTGTTGCCGTCCTGCATAGAAAAATATGCAACCAAGACACGCGGTTGGTCTGTTGATAAATTTTGTGCTTTGGCGCTGGTCGCAAAAACAACAAACAACAACGCAGGCAAAATTGCAAATGATTTTTTGAACATTGGGTATTCTCTCTTTCTCTGGTATGGGTATGATGCCACAGCGCTGCCACAGTCGCCACAGGAACGATTGCCCAAATTAGTGGGGAGTATTAGTGGTGGAATACATGATTACCGCGATAAATAAAAGTTTAGCGAGGTAAAAATAAACAGAATTTTTGCAAAAAAATTCTGTCATCCCGTGGCTTGACCACGGGACCCAGGTCATAGAATCCTTATTATTTGTGCGCGCTTTGCGCGCATAACCTAGGTTCCGTGG
>JAZRLB010000004.1:0-86813 GCA_045646625.1 Candidatus Enterousia sp.
GGGCAAGTGGTAAAAACTATGCAACAAAAGATGATCTTAATGGCGAAGCATCTGAACGCAAAGATTCACTTGATGACCTGGAGGAAAGGCTTGAGAAGTTTGAATGGGCAGAGAACTTTGATACAACCACATTGGTAAGATTTACAGACTTTAACGCCGACGACTTCTGGACAAGAGATCGTTTAGGAAAGCTTAGTGGCGGCCTGTTGAATGATGCCACCTTTACAGGCTCGGTTGTGTTAAGCGGTGACTTTGGCACAAAGGCAGACGCATGGGCAAGCGGTAAAAACTATGCAACAAAAGATGATGTTAATGGCGAAGCATCTGAACGCAAAGAATCACTTGCTGACCTGGATAACAGGCTTGAGAAGTTTGAATGGGCTGAGAACTTTGATACAACCACATTGGTAAGATTTACAGACTTTAACGCCGACGACTTCTGGACAAGTGATCGTTTAGGAAATCTTCGTGGCGGCCTGTTGAATGATGCCACCTTTACAGACGCGGTTGTTATGAGTAATGGTTTGGAAGGTAGGTTCGGTGCGCTGTTGAAAACGGCGGATCTGAGTACGAACAGCAAATTTAGCACATTGAGCGGTAACGTTAATACGTTGACCAGCAACTATGGTACATTGAGCGGTAATGTTAATACATTGAGTACGACAGTATCTGGTTTGAACACGACAGTGTCTGGACTGGGTGACACGTATGCGACTAAGGATAGTGTTGCGACTGATATTGATTTTATCACGGATGAAATTGAATCTATGAATACCGTTTTACTGGGCAAGATTGATGGTGCAAAATCGGCTGCTACTACATCGCTGAATAACGCATTGAATAATCTGACATTAAATACAGGTACTTTGGATGGTGCGCTGCAAAAGTTAGCAACAACTAATGTTAATGGCAATAATGACTGGTTTAGAAATTCGGTTATGTTAGGCGCTGACAATATTGGTACTGCGTTGTACAACTTGTCGCAAATCCCGCAAGCAAACCAGTTTGTGAAAGATCCTATATTCTATCAAGTCAAAAATTCTGCATCAAGTGCACTGACTAAGGCCAATACAAATGCGACGAATATTGCGACGAATGCGACGAATATTACGGCGAACGCCACGTCAATTGCGACGAATGCGACGAATATTACGACGCATCAGACCAAGATAGACGAGGTTATTACAGGGATCAACGCAGCTAAGTTGCAGAGTTGTACGACAGGTACAGCACCCGTATGTACGACACTAAGTATAGAAACACTTGGCACTGGTTTCCCGAATCTCCCGAATATTATGCCACAATGATAAAAATCCCCCGATTGGGGGATTTTTATTAAAGAGCAGCGCACAACAAATTAAAAACCATTGTCATTCTGGGGCTTAGTCCTGGAATGCGCAATGCGCGCAAAGATAATAAGGATTCTATGAACTGGGTCCTGTGGTCAAGCCACGGGATGACAGAAGAGCTTAATTTTTATGATATTAACCCTTGAACTGAAACATAAATGTGATGACAAAGTTTTTGGTTTTACATATGTTATTTCTGCAGGGTGCGGCCGACAATTAAATTAACCCACCAACAAGTGGTGGGTTGAATTTCTGGCGGAGCGTATAGGACTCGAACCTATGGACCAAAAAATCTCGGTCACAGATTAGCAATCTGCTGCATTACCACTCTGCCAACGCTCCGTGCAGGGTGTATTATATAGAATTATACATTTAATTGCAAGTGGGAAAATTAACTTTTTTCTTGACAAGTTGACAAAATCACATTACCTTGACAAAAAAGGACGATGTTATGCCAAAGGAAATAGATTTTAAGCCATACTGTTCAAAATCATACAAAATGATGTGGGATGACGGAAAGTTGAAAGACGGTCTGACCCTGGGATTCAAGATTAAAAATATGAACGAATACACGCCAGGCCGACAGTTTACTGCCACAGGTTCGGCTGCCCCTATGAGATTCGGTGTAATCGCACCCAATGCAATCTTTCATTTTTGTGACAATGCAGTCGATACGCTGATGTGGTATTGGCTGGTGTTTGATTTCTTGGATTTTGATGCACCAACAGTTAATTTCTTTGAAGTAAAACCACTGGACAGCGTTTATAAAAATCGCGCCCCCGACGAAACGTATTTATGGCAGTGCGGAACAAACAAATTGGAAATTGTATGCAAAACAAGCCTGGCGCAGGTAGCCAGAGATGCAATGATGGAAATACAACAAAATAGAGCAGAAATCATTGCCAGATATCCACATCTGAATATGGAACGATATATTATAAAAATTCAACGCCAAGCAGGACGTTAAAAAACCGCCAGTCGGCGGTTTTTTTGTTTGCGCTTTAGAACCATTTCCACGGTTGCAATACCTTTAACAACCCCAGCGCAGTACGTTTATCCGCATAGGTATGACCACAACGAGGGCAAACGTTGAATGGCTTGATAATGGCTTTGACTTTGCCGAACACCAGGTGCCACAGATATATTCCCAGCGCCCAGGCCGCAATTACCAATCCCCACGCGACATAACCAAAATATGTATCAACCGTGCGTGTAATTACTGTGATAGTTGTTATGTCTGATTTTGATAAATCATCATAGATTTTGGTAGCAACTGGCCAGGATGATGGACGCCAAGGATACACGTGTTTAATACCATAGTTGGTTAGCAACGTTGTTCCCAAACCACCCGACTGTTTATCCAGCGCAGATTTTATTGCGCTGTCTAGCATTGTATCAACCTCGGCCTGGGCAACGCGCGTCAAATCGGTTTTGACTTTGTCTAACTGGGCGTTAACCTTGGCGGCGGTGTTATCAACACTGGCAATCGCTTCGTTAGTTTTTGCAATGCCAGCATCCACGTCTGCGACCGCTTTGTCAATACCGTCCGTTTTGGCGCCAAACATTTTCGCAAAGCCGGACAATTTTTTTACACTTTCGGTTTGTTTACTGGCCGCAGTTGTTTTTTCGCGCGCAACGGCCGTTGTATCCGTCACTTTGTCAACAGCATCTTCGGCCAGTTTCACTTTGTCCAACGCAACCGCAATCGGTTTTTCCAGATTGATTGATTTCGCAACACCGTCCAGCAATGCTTCGTACTGTTTTACAATGCCGCGTTGCAAGTCAAAGAACATTGATACGACAATAGATTTCTTAATCGGTTGGGAATATGTGTTTTTTACGTGCAAAGGAAACCATATCAACAACGCAAACCAAATTACAGTAAATATGGTGATAAATGTTTTTACTGAGCGCACCAATGACCGCTTTTTAGCAACAGTTTTGACGCCACCCATATCAATAACTTCTATTTCTTTCTTTTTTCTGGCCATAAAAAAACTCCTTTACATTATGTAATGGAGTTTAGACGAACATTGTGCCGTTTTGCAATAAATTATTTCGTCTTTATATGTAATTCTTCAATTGTTTTACGAAAAGAATCTATTTCAGGTTGAAGCATCTTTTTTACGGCGGACACTGTTGGATATTTAATTGCCTGGTATTTTTGAACCTGGGCGATGCAGGCACGATAAGCATTGGCAGAACGACTATCGTTAAATGTCGCAATGTCAACTTCTGGTATCACATTCCATCTGTTCGGGTTATTAGAATCCGCACGGCATACCAGTGTGTAAACAAATTCACAATGTTGATAATCATAATTTTCATAACGCGAATAAGACCGGCTGTCGATTATTAAATCTCTTGTGTTAAGTTTTGCACTCATTTTTCATCCCCTGTATATTTTTTGATAAAATCCGATTTGAATTCAGCAAAGCGCCCCTGCTCTATTGATTCACGGATGTCGCGCATCAGGTCCTGATAGAACCACAAGTTATGTTGGGTTAACAATGTCGCCCCCAGAATTTCATTGCACTTAATCAGGTGGTGGATATATGCGCGCGATAATTTGCACGCCGGACAGCCACATTTGTCGTCCAATGGACGTGAGTCTTCACGGAATTTGGCGTTGCGCATATTCATTGTGCCGTGACGCGTAAATGCCTGGGCGGTGCGACCGGCACGTGTTGGCATTACGCAGTCAAACATATCAATCCCACGTTCAACCGCGCCCAAAATGTCCAGTGGCGTACCAACACCCATCAAATAACGCGGTTTATCCGTTGGCAACAATGGTGTTGTTGCAGCAATCATATCAAACATAACACTTTGCGGTTCGCCAACGGCAAGTCCCCCAATTGCATAGCCATCAAAACCAATTTCAGTCAATGCGCGAGCCGACTTTTCACGCAAATCAGGAAAGTCCGCGCCCTGGACGATGCCAAAAATGCCATAACCCGGACGATCGATAAATGCGTCTTTGCTGCGTTTTGCCCAGCGTGTCACCATATCAACATTTTTTTCCACGCGTTCACGCGGCGCAGGCAGTTTCAAACACTCGTCCAACACCATTGTGATATTGGAATCCAGTTGATGCTGGATATGCACCGAATCTTCGGGACGCAAGAAATGCTTTTTACCGCCGTCAAAGTGTGACGTGAACTGCACACCTTCTTCACTCATTTTTGTCAGCGTTGACAGGGACATTACCTGGAATCCGCCACTGTCAGTCAAAATTGGCCCGTGCCAGCCACCAAATTTATGCAAGCCGCCCATTTGTTCAACCAAATCACCGCCAGGACGCATCATCAAATGATAGGTATTACCCAGGATAACTTCGGTTCCAGTTGCGGCAACCTGGTCCATAGTAAGCGCTTTGACCGTGGCCGCCGTCCCCACCGCCATAAACGCAGGGGTCTGAAAGGTGCCATGCGCCGTTTCAACCGCGCCACGACGCGCGTTTCCATCCGTTGCAATTAAGTTGAATTTTAGAGCCATTTTTTATTTCCTTGGTTAGTCTTTGGAATTTGCCATCGAAATTTTTATCTGCTGCGTATGATGTTGATATACGAACTGCATCTGGGCCAGCAAACGATGCATAGCAACAACATTGCGCCCCAGCGCAAATGTTAATTCAGACATTTTATCACCATCATCACGGGCACGTTCCAGTTGTGCTTCTATTTTTTCTGTGCACTTTTGCAACGCACGATAATCTTTGAACAGTTTGGCATAATCACGATTATCCACCAACGCGCCCCCATCGCGATTGATGAATTTTTCAATGGCGTTTTTTGCCATTTTGGAATTCAATAACATTTTACCGTATTTTAAGGTCGCCTTTTTTTCAGCCTTGGTGTTCAGAAAACGCTTTAAAATTTTTGGATTTGCCAATACACGAAGCCACGCTGCCATAAATTACCCCCCTTTGACTGTCGGCTTAAAGTTGTTTTGCCATATGGCCATCAGGTCTGCATCAAAATCTGCCCCCTGGGTTATAATAGATATCGGACCACCAAAATAGCCACGACTATTTTCAACTACATCTGAGACAGTTATTTTATCGAACTGTTCCAACACCCAATTAAAATCGTAAATACGGCCGTGGTTTTGATAAAAACTAATTAACCTATCTCGACGTGCGGACGAACTTTCCAACCAGTCGGCATCACCCAGACTGTCTTTGCGATTATATCTGTCCAGGTCATCAGATGTAATTTCTGGCGAATTGTAAATTCGATACGCGTGTTTCGCAATCAATGCCACCACCTGGGCAATGTTATCCGCAGCGGTTTCCGTAGCAAAGCCGTTCCAGCTGTGCTGATGATTGCCGGCGGCAAAACCACCAAAACCGTACACCAGACCGTTATCTTGGCGCAAGATGTCGGCAATTTGTTTGTTCATATAACGCTCAAATCGCCCCACGCATATGTTTTTGAAATAGTTTTCAAACGCATTGCCCCATTTGTCTGGAAATAATATACGCAGGCGAACATTGTTGTTGGGTTTAGAATTGTGAAATACGCCCGGTGTGTATGGTATATATGTATCATGAACGACATCGTGCGTTGGTAAAAATGCAAAGGATTTTTCTAATTGTGTCAAAATAGCATCTGGATCCGATATCTGGCCGGAAATTGCAATGATACAATTTCTGGCGGATAAACGACGCGATAAGAATTCCAACATCTGGTCGCGTGTAAATGAATTTATGGTTTCAACTGTTCCCAGATTACGTGTTGAAAATGTTCGATTACCGAACAAGCGTTCTGACATAAAATCATCAAACTGACGCCCTGGGTTGTCCAGTGCACGACGCAGTTCATCGCAGATAACACGACGTTCTATTTCAATCTTGGCCGGATCAAACAATGAATTTTGCAACTGATCCCCGATATAATCTATCAAAACATTAACATTTGATGCCAGAATGCGCCCATAAAATGCCAGTGACGAAGAACCTGTTGAGGCATTGCGCACCGCACCATGATAATCCATATAATCATCAATCGCCTTTTTATTGGGAAATCGGGGCGTTCCCTTGCACAGCATATGTTCACAAAAATGCGTTATGCCGTATTCGTTGGGCGCTTCGTCCCGCGAACCGGTCAAAAAAGCAACACGAACCGCAGTTGTTTCAAGTTCCATTGGGTCCAAGATAACAGAAACGCCATTGGATAATTTGTGCAAGGTCGGATTATATTTCATTGCATCGCCCTTTCTTGAACAACAGACAACAATCACCATAACTGAAAAAACGGTATTTTTCGGCCACAGCGTGTGAATATGCTTTTTTCATTTCATCCAATCCAGCAAAAGCGGACACCAACATAAATAATGTTGATTTTGGCAAATGAAAATTGGTTAATAGGACATCAACCGCACGGAATTCATAGCCCGGCGTAATAAATATATCTGTGGTCGAACAAAATGGCGCAACACGGCGATACTTATTAGGTTCACTGTTACGTATTGCCGCACTTTCCAACAATCGCAGGGATGTAGTACCCACTGCAATTACACGTGTGGCTTTGTTAATTTTTGCGGCCTGATCGTCTGTAATGCATCCCCATTCGCTGTGCATTTTGTGCTGCGATAAATCTTCGGTTTTCACCGGTAACCAAGTACCCGCACCAACATGCAATGTTATATTTACAATTTCTGCACCACGGGCGCGAATTTCGTCCAGTAATTCAGGCGTAAAATGCAAGCCCGCCGTCGGTGCCGCCATTGACCCAAGCGGCTGGGCATAAACCGTTTGATAACGTTCGCGGTCTGCAATTTCTGCATCACGTTTCATATATGGCGGCAATGGCATCTTGCCGACCGCGTCCAGCGTTTCTAATACGTTATCACATAAAAATTCTAGTTTCAGACCACTGTCGTCATCGTGCGCCAAAACACGAATTTGCGTTCCGTTATCCAATGTCAGAATTGTACCGTCCGGAATTTTATTGAACCGCTTGCACAGCCCCCACCAAGTTTTATCGTCAACGGCGGTGTGCAATGTGATTTCGTGCTTGCCGTCCGCCATAAAGCGCGCCGGAATTACACGCGAATTGTTAAACACAACAACATCGCCTGGGCGCAGACAATCCAGAAAATTACGGACAAGTTTGTCGACAATTGCGCCGCCATTAACCACCAACATACGCGACGCATCGCGTTGTTCCAATGGATGCGACGCGATTAATTCAGGCGGCAACTCAAAATCAAAATCAGATAATGTTAACATTTATAAGGAACGTGTCTTGGGTTGGCCGATTTCGGCGCGCAATTTGTTTATTTCCTGGATTGTTTCCAGCTCGCGCGTGGAATAGCTGTTTATACGGGTCATTTCAACCGAGTATGAACGCAGAATTCGTTGACTTTGGTGGGCAAGTGGCAAATAATGGTATGTCAGCGTATCGCCTGGAATCATATACTGATAAAAAGCATTAGATGTGCTATCCGCACCAAAACCGATACTCGCTTCGGCATAACCGTCTGAATTTCTGTCCAGATACAGCACGCCATCACGCTTTGCAACGACAACATCCTGGAATTCTACGTTATCGCGATCACACGAGCCCATAAACGGAACGGATGCCACCAATAAATACGGAACAATTTTTTTATATCTTCTCATAAAACATCCTTATTTTTTAAATTCCAGGCCCTGGTCGGTATAATTTTCAGCCTTGTCTTCCCAGTCCGGTTCAACACGCACAAACAGGTGCAAGCGCGCATTCACCCCCCACTGGTCCTGAATATCGTGACGGGCAGCCATACCAATCTGTTTCAATTGTGCGCCACCACGCCCAACAACAATCTTTTTATGTCCTTCGTTGCGGACCGCAATTTTTTGATAAATATCCAAGACACCATCAGCATCAACATCAACACGTTCAGTGACAACATTGATATGATATGGCAATTCCTGATGAATGTATTTATAAATCTTTTCACGGGTCAATTCCGCCAGATACAATTCATCGGGCACATCAGGCGCATCGGTCGGGTCAAACAAGTATGGGCTTTCCGGCATAACATTCGCCAGCGCAGTCAACATTTTTTCAATCCCATCATTTTTCAATGCAGAAATCATAAAGATTTCAGCCCACGGTGCCAATGAATTTAATTCCGCAACCATTGGCAGCAATTCCAGTTTAGCAATTGCATCAACCTTGTTCAATGCGACAAAAATATTTGGACGGTCGGCAATTTTTTGAGCCAAGGCACGAATTGTTTCGGTAACACCCTTTTGCGCGTCAACCAACAACAACACCGCATCTGCATCAGATACCGCATCCATAGCGGCGGCAACCATCGCCCGATCCAAACGACGCGAAGGTTTAAAAACCCCGGGGGTATCAACGAATACCAGTTGTTTTTCACCAACCATTTTGACGGCACGCAGACGGGTGCGCGTGGTCTGAACCTTGTGCGAAACAATGGATACTTTACGTCCCATAATTTGGTTTAACAATGTACTTTTGCCCGCGTTCGTCGGGCCGATAATGGCAACAAAGCCGGAATATGTTTTTTCTGTCATAACAAAAAGTGTATCACAACAATTTGAAAAGTAAACAAAAACGTTGCAAATTCGCAGATTTGTGCTAAATCTGAACTTATAAGAAAACAAAGGATTTTTATATGCAATTAACAGGTCCAGAAATTCTGCGCAGAATGACCGCAAAAGGAAAGCCTGATATTATTATTGAACCGTTTGATTTAAGATGTCTGGGCAGCAACAGTTATGACTTACACTTGGCAGACACACTGCGCATTTACAAGCACACATTGCCGATTGGTATGAAACCTGCAATCGAATACAAAGGCAGCAGATTTTTGCACTCTATGGCTGACTGGTTCAACGATAAAGAATCATACGAATTATACACAAAGCATCCCGAACACTATGACATTCGGAATCCGGAACGTCTTGTTGACCCAACCAACCCCAAACATCACGAAACAATCGACATAAAAATACCCGAAACGGGTCTGATTTTGTCACCAGATATCGGCTATCTGGGATCGACAGTGGAATATACAGAAACACGCAACTTGTTCCCGTATATTGACGGAAAATCCAGTGTTGGACGCAATTTTATCTTAAATCACCACACCGCCGGTCGTGGTGACGATGGTTTCTGTGGGGAATGGACATTGGAAATCCGCGTACTGTACCCAACGGTTGTTTATCCATATATGCGAATTGGTCAGATTTACTATGAAAAATTTGCTGGCAATCGCATGCCATACGATAAAAACCCGAACAGTCACTATAATGCACAACGCGGTCCAACGGCAGCAGCAGTCATTCCGATTGATAATTTCTTGAAAGATAAACAAAGATAAAAAAATTGACAAAAACCACTTGACAATTTTTTATTTGTAATTATATTTTATACGTAATCTTTGGTTCCCCGGTCGGGGCGGGCTGCCGAGACAGATGGCAAGTCGGGGTGTTTGTATCTTAACAGATGCCTGAATGTACACTGTGAATTGATTTTATCGCAGTGAACCAATCAACAAAAAAACAAAATATTAACATACAGCAAAGTGCGGCGATTAAGTTCGCAGCGCTTGGTTGATTGCAAAGGAGGATAAAATGAATTTTAAATGGACATTAAGTTATGTTATTGCAGGCGCAGGAATCTTGTCTAGTCCAACCACAGGCTCTGTCAACAACACAAAAAACTTTGAAGCAGCCGGTAAAAAAATCGAACTGCGTAAAGACAGCATCCAGAAATTAGACACCGGCAGCGCCACACCACGTGTTTTAAGCTGCGAATCTCAGGGCAAAGACGTATTGTACAAATATGACAATGGCCAGGTTTCCAGACGCAGTGGCGGAACACGCGCCTGGCGCAACTGCAATCCAGGCAATTTGAGACTGACACCATTTTCACGCGAAAATGGCGCAATCGGCAAAGCTGGCGGGTTCGCTGTTTTCCCAGACGTAGAGACAGGTCGTCGCGCATTGGGGAACTTGTTGCGTTCCGAAAACTATATTAACAAGACAATTCGCGCAGCAATTTATAAATATGCGCCACCACATGAAAACAATGTCGCGTCATATAATCGCCAGCTGATTAAATTGACAGGTTTGGACATCAACAAAAAAATCAGTTCCTTGACTGGGAAACAGTTGGAATCGGTTATAAATGCAATTTGTGTTGTCGAAGGATGGCGCGAAGGCAAGGAGACAGTTTGTGTTCAAGCAAATACAAACAAACGTCCAGAAATGTTGTTGGCACAGGCGAATATACGCACACGATAAAAAAATCGCCAATCGGGGATTTTTTTATTGCCGCTGCAAACACGCCAACATAAATTCATCCAAATCGCCATCCAATACCGCATCTGAATCCGTTTTTTCAACGCCCGTCCGCACATCTTTGACCAGCTTATACGGATACAGAACATAGTTTCGGATTTGGCTGCCCCACTCTATCTTTTTCTGGGCGGCTTTGGCGGCATCTTCGGCGGCCGCACGTTTTTGTAATTCCAGTTCATACAGTTTACTGCGCAACATTTTCATCGCCATTTCACGGTTTTGAATCTGGCTGCGTTCATTCTGACACGTCACGACCGTGTTGGTCGGGATGTGTGTAATTCTGACCGCACTGTCGGTTTTATTTACGTGCTGACCGCCCGCACCAGACGCACGATACGTATCAACACGTAAATCTTTGTCATTAATCTCTATTTCAATCGTATCATCAATATCAGGCCATACGTCTACAGATGCAAAACTGGTCTGACGCTTGCCATTGGCGTTAAACGGGGAAATGCGCACCAGGCGATGCACACCAATCTCGTTCTTTAACCAGCCGTACGCCCGCTCGCCAGATATACGGTATGTTATGTTTTTTATACCCGCAGTATCACCCGCGTGTTCTTCGATGACCTCGATAAAAAAACCGTGACGTTCAGCCCAACGTGAATACATCCGCGACATCATTTGTGCCCAATCTTGAGCCTCGGTCCCGCCAGCACCAGCCTGGATAAATAAAAACGCACCACTGCCGTCCGCAGGCTCGCGAAACAGGGTGATAAACTTGGCACGATGCGCAGATTCCGACAATTCCATAATCGAATGAACAACATCCGGATCTTCGGGCGCCAGTTCATACAAATCACAAAGATTTTTGTATTCTGATTCCAACGTGCGTAATTCAGTCAACATACGTTCCAGACCGGACTTTTTCTGCAACAACGCACGCGCATTGTCAGGATTGCTCCACAAATCTGGGGCATTCACACTGATATTCAGTTCATCTATTTGTGATTGCAATTTTTCGGGGTCAAAGAAACCCCCTGACGGCAGAAACGTCGTCGGATATTTGTACTAAAATTTCATTTCCATTAATCATTGGATTTAATCTTATCAGTTTATTTCACTAAATCAAATGAATGTTTGCCTTTTTTTATGTTTTATGATAAAATCAGTGCAACGAGAGGGAGTTTCATGAAACATTTTCTGTGTGTTTTTGGTGTGATTGGGGCCTGTTTGTTGGCTAACAGCGCATCCGCCGTGTCCGCTGGAACGGTCAGTGCAGCAGACAAAAACCGCGCCCCGACAATCCAGACGCCAACGGCTTCGGGTGGCGCACGTGGGTATGCAGGAGCTGCAAATGCATATAAAACAAATCAGCGCAACACTTATTTTATGGTGACACAGCCAGACGTTGATACCGCTTGCAGAACTAAAATTTTTAACTGTCTGTCAGATTATTGCGGTGACGTGACGGTTGTACCAGGCCAGCGTGAATCAAAGTGCAAATACGCAACGGAAAGCGAACTGTATAACTATGCATTGTTGTGTCTGCAACGTGACACAGAAATACTGTTGCCACAATATGGCGCAAATACGCAAAATTATACCGGCGGAATGAATACGGCGGCGCGTCTGTGTCCTTCTTATGTACAACAGGAATTGATGTCATATCTGTCAATGGCGAATATGGCGACACAATTGTCCAAATCTAATTCTGACCTATGTATTCAAAGGCGTCAGGAATTAGAAGCCGCGATGGCCTGTCATTCTGTTGCATTGGCGTATGGGAATGAAACGACCAGTATGTTATTAACACAGCTGACTGACTATTGTGGCGCAGGCGTCCCAGGTGGCAGCGCAGAAATGGTCACACGCTTTGCAAACGCGGGCAACGTAGGCGCAAATATATGGGGCTGGGCAGAAAAGATTGTTAGTCTGGATATGAATAAAAAAGGCGCAGACTGGCAGTCGGCGGTTGATGCAGTTTTAGCAAGTTATACAAATCGTATGAACCTGGCCTGTGGCGATGATATGAAAATAAATACGGTCGCGCACGACTCGACTACAAATCAGCCATCCGCACTACAGACACTGGCAACTTTGGCTGCGGGTGTTGCGATGCCAACCGTGACACAAAAAATAGAAAACCCATATCAAAACCAATCTATTTGGATGGAAGTACGATCAATGAGCGATGAAATATATAGTTACGATCGCGCATTCAATGTCGTCCAAGCCGCAATGTCATTGCCATCAACAACACAGAACGCATTCCTGACCAGCGCACAGGTTGACGATATGAAAACAGCATACATACGTGGCACCAAGGTTTTCATATTACGCGACAGCGCGCATTGTTATATAATACCCGTTGTACAGCTGACCGATTCAGAAGAATCGATGGTCGCGCAATCATTCGCAAACTGTATCGCGAAATAATAAAACGCCCATGCGGGCGTTCTTTGTTGAAATAAAAAAATCCCGAATTCGGGATTTTTTTTATTCTGATATTTCCGAGTCGGTATTTTCAGCGCGACCCTCGACTGCGCGCGCAACCGTTTCCAGTTGCAACAACTGGTTTTCCAACGCTGCGCGTTCTGATGATTTATAACCTGTTTCTTGGTCTGATTTGACCGTTGCAGTTTCATTCGTAGTCACTTCTTTATTCTTGGTGCCAGATATCGCAGGATTAATCAAGTTATTATAAATCTCTATCGCCTGATGCGTGCCAGCCATATCGCGCGCTAACAACTTGTTCTCAGGACCAGGAAAGAACCAATCATCCAATTTTACCGCGGTTATCTGCATAATTGGACGTGTGCGCGACTGGGCCAGCCATTTTGGCAAAAACGGCATATCAGAATAATACCACAGCGCACCCCAGTAAAATATCCCCATCACGACAACACCACGAACAATACCAAAGATTACCCCCAAGGTTTTGTCGGTGACGTTCATAATACTGTCCTGGATTTTATCGCGCAGTTTCTGATTCAAAAACCCAACCAGTATTAAAACCGCAAAGAATATGATAAAATAGGATGCGACCAACGTGCCAACCGTCGATTCAGACAAATCAAACCAGGACTGTAAAATACCATCCAACCAAGGTGATGCGAAACGCGCAGAAATCGCCGCCACAACCCAAGACAATGTCGCAATCGTTTCATAAACGCCACCACGAATTGTCGCCCAAATTGTGGACGCCAATATGGCGCCCACATATACATAATCAAGTGCAGTTAAATCAAACATATTTTCCCCAGACTAGGTGATTATTTCTTGTTGTCTTTGCGAACCAATACATAACCCAAGCCCGCAACCAAGACAATCAACAGACCCCAGAACCAGATTGTGCTGCCGCCATTTTCATTTTTTTTTGCGACTTCTTCTGTTTCTGCAACTTCGACCGCAGCGGCATTGTATTCGACAACTGCGTTTGCGCGATCTGAATGTTCTGACTTAAATTTTTCCGCATCTTCTGACATAGCTTTTTTATTTTCAGCTGCAGCTGCTTTTTGTTCATCAGACATATCCGCTTCGACGTGACCACGCAATGTGTCCTGCATAAAATCCGCATACCCCTGTTCGCATTTGTCACCAATTACCAATACAGGGACCCCACCAGATTCAAATTCACATTTTTTCAATGCATCACGGAACATAGGCAAATTCGCTTCGTCCATTACATTAACAGCTGTCACCTTTAATTCTGGGTACTCGTAGACCAAGGTGTTAGAAATAAATTCACGCGCGTGGTGGCAATGTGGACAGGATGGTGAATAATATATCGTGACGTCTGCAGCAGATGCAGCACCAGCAAATGTTAAACCCATAACAGCAGATAAAAGTGATAATTTTTTCATATTTAATACTCCTTTCAATGGTTCGATTATAGAAAATATTTTTATAAACGCGCAAGCAATTTTTAATAAAATTTTCCTGTTGAAAAAAATACAATATCAAACACAATATATTGTAAAAAAAAGGAGGTAATTTATGTTTATGCTGGCAGACTTTCCATTACCATACGCTTCAAATGCATTGGAACCATACATTTCACAAGAAACAATCGAAACGCATCACGGGAAACACGTTGCAGGATATATAAATAACCTGAATAATCTGATTGCGAATACACCGTATGAGTCTGTATCACTTGTGGACATAATTCAAAATTCTGCAGGCAACCCCGATGAACAAAAGATATTTAATAACGCAGCCCAGGTTTATAATCACGATTTCTTCTTTCACGGAATGTGCCCAAAATGTACCGCAGATATCCCAAATGAAATAATTGAACAATTCGGCAGCGCAGAAAATTTTAAAAAGCAATTTAAAGATGCCGCCACAAGTGTCTTTGGCAGTGGATATACGTGGCTGGTGCGAGATGGTGATGAACTTCGAATTATAAACACCGCGAACGCGGACACGCCAATTGCACACAATATGAAACCAATTTTGAACATTGATGTTTGGGAACACGCATACTATTTAGACTATAAAAATAAACGCGCAGATTTTATCGATTCATTCTTGGATAATTTGGTAAACTGGGATTTCGTTGCAGAAAATTTAAACAAATAAAATCCCCCATTTTGGGGGATTTTTATTAATGTTCTTCGCCGGGGTGTTCGGGCTGATATATTTCGACATCACGCGTCATAGCCAGGAATTTGTCAGCACGACGTGTTGACAATTCTGCTAGTGGAATTTGCTGCAGTTCCTTAATCTGTTCTGCAACAGAAGTAGCCAACAGTTCCATCGTTGTTTGCCAATCTGTATGAGCCCCACCAGCCGGCTCGTGAATTATTTCATCAATTACATTCATATCTGCCATATCGCGTGCAGTCAATTTCATAGCCGCGGATGCGGTTGCACGGAATTTGTTATCACGCCATAGAATACTGGCGCATGATTCCGGCGCAATAACTGAATAGATTGCGTTTTCCATCATCAGAACACGATCGCCCGTTCCAATCGCAATCGCACCACCAGAACCGCCCTGCCCCGTGTTAACAGCAACATATGGTGTACGCATTGACAGCCCCGCTGCAATTGATGACGCAACAGCCTGGGATTGACCACGTTCTTCTCCTTCGCGTCCCGCAAAGGCACCAGCCGTATCAAACAGTGAAATCAATGGTAAATTAAATTTTTCAGCCAACTTCATCATACGAATAGCCTTGCGATAACCGTCTGGATTAGCCATACCAAAGCGATGTTTTTGACGCGTTTCGATTGTGCGCCCCTGTTCCTGGCCAATAATAACGGCCGGAATACCACGCCAGAAACCAATACCAGAACCCATTGCCGCATCTTCGGAACATAATCTGTCGCCGGCCAGGTATGTCCACTCATCAACAATTCCGTTAATATAATCCAAGAAGTGCGGACGGTTTTCGTGACGCGCAAGCAATACTTTATCGTACGCCTCGGTTTCACCCATACCACGAATCTTTTTAGACGCATCGTGCGCGGGTGTTGTGGCGATAATTTGCTTTGGCTCGCGTTCTTGTTTGGTCAAAACAGCCAGAATTTTTACAAGCGCATTATGCAATTCGCCACGCGCAACAACCATATCAACCATTCCGTGTTCGTACAGATATTCAGCAGTCTGGAAATTTGACGGCAATTTTTCACGAATATTCTGTTCAATTACGCGACGACCTGCGAACCCAATGCGCGCACCCTTTTCTGCAATATGAATGTCGCCCAGCATTGCAAAGGACGCAGTAACGCCACCAAACGTCGGATCTGTTAACAGCACAATATACGGTATGCCATTGGCATGCAATTTGTTAACAGCGACCGTTGTTCGTGCCATTTGCATTAACGACAATATGTTTTCCTGCATACGGGCACCGCCACTGGCTGTAACCATAACAAATGGACGATGTTCGGCCACTGCGTGCTCCATAGCCGCAACAATAGCATCCCCCGCAGCGCGCCCCATAGACCCCATCATAAACAAACCGTTCAAGACACATACTGTGGATGGAATTCCACCAATTGTGCCATCGGCCGTCGATACCGCATCATAACAACCCGTTTCAGAACGCGCATCCGCCAATCGTTCTGTGTATGCGACACGGTCCGTAAATTTTAATGGATCGTCGGACGCACTTGGCGGCACCAGTTTTTCCCAGGTATTGTCGTCAAACAGTAAATCAAAACGCTGTTTCGGGGTCATAATAAACGCACGACCACAGCTGGGGCATATATATTTATTGTCTTTGTAATCTTTGTAATAAACCAGCTTTCCACAGGCTTCACACTTAATCCACATCAGGCGACGTACGCGTTCGTAGCGTTCACGATTACGATTTTTAATACCCGACTTTTTTCCAAACAGCATAATTATTGTCCATTCATCTTTTTAGTTAATTCACGACTGGGCTTGAATAAAATAGTCGTGCTGGCCGGTAATGGCATTGGCTGGCCTGTACAGGGATTGTATCCAACCTTGGTCGCGCGGGCGCGTGGCTGGAATGTGCCAAAACCACGAATTTCAATACGATCGCCGTTGGCAATAGATTCAATCATATGTTCGGATACTGTATCCAAAATCGCCGCCGCATCATTGGCGCGCATACGTTTGAAACGAACCTGAATAGAACGTACAATGTCTGACCTTTTCATATCTTATATCCTTTATTCTTGCCCTTTATTATTCATATCTTAGCACATTTTATCAAGAATAAAGTTTTTTATTTATTTGGAATACGTTCCTGTGCCCAAAATTCAATAAAAATGATAAATTATTCGTATAGGAACAAGGAAAAATTATGGATGAATTATTCGACTTGTACAATCAAAACACACAAACAGGAATAACTTTAATGCCATTAATTGGCGACCCAGCACCTAAATTCAGCGCCAGCACCACAAATGGACCAATACAATTCCCAGACGACTTTGCAGGAAAATGGATTGTATTATTTTCACACCCGTCAGATTTTACTCCGGTTTGCACATCTGAATTCATTGCGTTCCAGCGTGAAATAGACGAATTTGAAAAGCTGAATGTGCAGTTGGTTGGTTTGTCTGTTGGGGCGTTGTCTTCTCATTTAGCATGGTTCAATACAATCGAAACAATGCCAGGCGGCATAAAAATAACGTTTCCGCTGATTGATGATATGGGCGGAAAAATTGCAAAACTATACGGAATGATTCAGCCAAACGCATCTGACACACACGCCGTACGTGCGGTATTTATTATTGACCCTAATGGCATAATTCGTGCGATTTTATACTATCCTGCGGTCCTGGGGCGCAATATCGAAGAAATTAAACGAATGATTATTGGTTTACAGACAGGTGACGCGTTTAAAGTTGCAGTTCCTGTAAATTGGATGCCAGGCGATGATGTTTTACGTCCAGCCCCAGGCACCGCAGATGCAATGCGACGCGCCAATGATAATAACCCTTGGTTTATGACATATAAAAAGTTGGATAAAAATGCTGTTCTTAGGAAAATCTGCAAACAAAAAAACGCCAAGAAATAATCCAGGCGCAGACAAACCGATATATTTCTGGTTCAAAATACCAGCGGAAAATCGCGTATATCCATGGGCACGCCGTCACGTTCGGGATCCCATTGAAAATCCGTCATAATGACACGTTTTTCACGGTCAAATTTGACACCTTCGCTTTTCAATGCGCGATACTGTTCGGTGGCCATTCCACAGCATAACGAACCGTCTTTGAATACAACACGATGCCACGGAAGATGCCATGAGGCCTTGTTATTAGATGCATAGCCAACGAAACGCGCCATACGCGGTCGGCCAATCATAGCCGCAATTTGACCGAATGATGCAACACGGCCGTATGGGATGCGTGCAACAGTATCATAAACTTTTTCATTAAATGTTTTTTCCATAATTTTCAGTTTATCAGCCAAGAATAAAAAGTCAAATTTTTGGCCTTGCAAAATAATCCCAGGATGGTTATAATGGCGGGCACGGAGACGTGGCAGAGCGGTTGAATGCGCGCGACTCGAAATCGTGTATACGGCAACCCCGTATCAAGGGTTCAAATCCCTTCGTCTCCGCCAGAATTTACCCCGCATTTCGCGGGGTGTTTTATTGCGATTATTCTTGGATAAATCCACCGGACTGCATTTTCCACAGACGCGCATATTCGCCGCCACGACGCAATAATGTGGAATGGGCGCCCTGCTCGACCACGCGACCGTCTTTTAAGACGACTATGCGGTCCATATTGCGCAATGTGGACAGGCGGTGCGCAATTGCCAATGTAGTGCGACCGGCCGCCAATTCATCAAATGATTTCTGGATACAGACCTCGGTTTCACTATCAAGGGCGGATGTGGCCTCGTCCAGAATCAAGATTGGGGCATTTTTCAAAAATGCACGCGCGATTGCGACGCGTTGACGTTGACCGCCAGACAATTTGATTCCGCGGTCGCCGACCATAGAATCGTATTTCTTATCCGTTCCCATAATAAATTTGTGTGCCATGGCACGTTTAGATGCCGTACGAATTTCACGGTCGGTTGCGCCAGGTTTGCCATATTCAATGTTTTCACGCAGGGTACGGTTGAACATTGTTGGTTCCTGGGGGATGAACGCAATTGATTCGCGCAAGGAATCTTGGGTCACATCACGAATATTTTGCCCGTCAATCAGGATTTCGCCGTGCGTTGGGTCATAGAAGCGCATTAACAGGTTCACCAACGTGGTCTTGCCTGCACCCGACGGACCAACCAAGCCGACGCGTTCGCCGCACTTGACTTTCAAATTGAAATTCCGCAGGACCCATTTGCGTTTGTATTTGAACGAAACGTTTCGGAATTCAATTTCCCCACACGACACGGACAAAGCCGGCGCATTCGGCGCATCCATAACATCAATCGGGACCGCCAATTCTTCATAGGCACGCGAGGCCGCCCCCAGAGTATCTGTAATATTTGGAATCTGGTTTACAATCTGACCAATTGTTCCCATAACCGTAAAGAACACAGAATTTGTAAACACGATTTCTGCAACCGTTATTTTGTTATTCATATACAACCATACACACAGCAACAACGTTATGCCATAGCATATATCCCAGACAACCATAGGAAAACCCCAAAACCAACGCTGGATATAATATTTGTACTTGTGTGCACGGACCGCCTTTTGACGCGACGGTTCCAGATATGCACGTTCGCGAGAAACACCCGCAAACAACTTGACAACAGAAAAGTTTGAAATACTGTCCACGCTCTTCCCAGAAACCTCGCTGTTTGCACTGCTGTAATCTTTGGCGGATTTGTTCATTGGCTTTACCATCACCCAACTGTATGTGGCACGAAAAACGAAAACAATCCCAAACATTATCGCAACATAGGTGTTGATAGAAAATATCAAACCCATATTAACGATAATCACCGCAAACAGACAAACAATACGCCAAAAATCAACGATGGCATCAAAGCCCTTGGTGACATACAAAATCTGGGTATGAACTTTGCCCGCCATTCGCCCCGTCCAAAACGATATGGACTGGGAGTGAACATAATCGCTGAGCTCTGTCCAAATACGGTTTGATACAATTGGTTGCCAGCGAGCATAAAAAACACTGCGCAATAAAGCACTGATATCTATTACCAATAACAGAACAACTATTAAAATAATTGTTGGCAGCGCGTGTGCCATAAAGGTCGTTCCAGCAGGTACAGGATTTTCAAACAGGCTGATAAACCAACGCTGAAAATTTGGGAACAGAACACCATCCATTGACACAATGAAAAAGAATATCGCCCAGGCAATAAGCGCGCCCCAAGAGCCCGGCACCGCGTATTTGAAATAAAATTTCCACAGGGAACGCGGCAAGACCGCACTCTGTATTTTAGATTTTTTATTGGTTTTTTGTGATTTTCCAATGATTCTGTGTAACATTTTATTATTCCCTTTTGGAAAAAATTAATATTTTTGCCCCCCTTACAAAACAGGAAACACTAAATGTAGAACAGCAACATCATTTAATAAATCCTTTGGCCGATTTAAATTACGTGCTATTTTAAGCAAAAAAGCAGACATAAGTCCAGTACTTTTTCGGCCACAAAAAAGGAATCCCGCCAGTTTGGCGGGAAACTTAGATGGAACCAAAGTAATTTCTAACCCGACGGCGCAATTTGCGTGTCGGCATTAAAAACGCACCCCATTTACACCCAGGTATCATAACATTGCGAACGAACCAGTTGTTCGGTATTCTGCGTTCAGACTGGCCACGCAGCCAGCGAACACCGCCGTATTTCGGATGTTCTTTGTGACGCGATATAACCTTGACCATTGGCATTTCAACAGTGTTTACGTGCTTTAATTTACCTTCGGGGAAACCATAGGCACGACCGCACAGCAGATATTCTTTGTCGATCAAGTATGCGTTCAAATGAGATTCATCGTCAACACGCGCAACAATGTTATTAGCCAAATCTATTTCGATGTTCTTTTTCAATTTTCTGCACATTTTCAAGAACGCTTCTGATGTGCCGCCATTGAATGCGCCACAAACATAGTGCTTGCCCTTGCCATATGGCACAAATGCAGTTGATTCGGGGCGACGTTCATAACCGAAACTGTCTGGATTGCCCGCAAAGACATCGCCACTGCGACCAGGATGACTGCCTGCAACAAGCCCATCATGCCATTCGCACGGTGTAATTTCAGATAAATCCACTGGGTTTACGAACTGCATATTCGCGTTAAAAAAGTAGATATAGTCAAAATCTTTTAATTCCTTTTCACGCTGAAGGAACATATCAAAGCGCAGCAATGTGTCATATGGCCAACCCTTTTTCTGGGCAGGTGTAATGTGTACGTTTGGTGCGTCCGAGTGGTCAAAATTTTCATTGTCGGTCCAAATAAAGTACTGCTTTTCACAAGGGCCTAGATATTTTTCACAAGATTCATAAAAATCTTTCCAAAAAGAAATATATCGCCCCAGTGCAATGTATAAAATGGCAACTTTTTTCATAAAAAACCCCTATATTTTGCAGCATAAGAATCGGGAAGTTCGACAAGACAGATAACCTTGACCTTGTGGTTTTGGGATACATAGATTACACCCGTTGCGTAGCCACAACCGCCCGTCTGTTATGTCGGGACAGTTAGTCAAAACAATTAAGTGTTAGTTATCTGGGTTATCGACGCCCAACTGTTAACTGACACGAATATGATATCGGAATATTTTCATAAACGCAATCATATATTCCTGAAATACGCTTGAATGGTTTTTCAATTTTTGCTATAATCCATTCTATGAAAATCACCCGCAGAAATCTTTTGAAAATTACAGGTGTATCAATTTTGGCGGCGGCGACATTGCCGCGCGTGGCATTTGCGGCACGAAATTCACTGAAATCACTGCGCACAGGCGTTCAACCAGGCGACAAAACCAGACTGGTGATTGAAACGACGTCACGTCCATCATATTCGTTGGCGTATCCAAATGGGCAACTGGTGATTAATATCGCAAACACCGCTGCAAACACCACGGTGACGGCAAATTTGGCGGCGGGTGGCCTGGTCAAATCTATTGCCCAGGCACAAAATGGCGACAGTTTACAAATCATCGCAAATTTAAAGCAGTCCATCGCACAGATTCCAAAGTCATCAATTATGATTCTGGAACCAAATGGTGACAATGATTACCGTTTGGTGCTGGATTTTGTGGCGGGCACAACAGGTTCATCCAAAAAGGAAACGTACACAACCACTTCGGCCGCCACAACAACCGCGGTGACGGCAGCAAGAAAATATGTCATTGTCATTGATGCAGGCCACGGCGGCAAGGATCCAGGATGTATCGGCAAGGGCGGGACACGCGAAAAAGATGTCGTACTGTCGGTGGCAAAAAAACTGAAAAACAAATTGGATGCAAATGGATTTAAGACACACCTGACACGCAGTGGGGATACATATCTGAAATTGGCAGAACGTGCCGCAATCGCAGAAAAACGTAAGGCAGATTTGTTTATATCACTGCATGCGAATGCGAACCCCAGCCGAAAAATGAAGGGCTTTTCGATTTATACCCTGTCAGAAAAGGCGTCCGACGAAGAAGCAAAAAAGCTGGCCGAAGCAGAAAATGCCGCAGATAAAATCGGGGTCGAAGGTTTTACACAATTTGAAGAAAACATCCGAATTGCGCTGTCATCCCTGCAGCAACATGCGGTCGCAGAAATGAGCGAAGAATACGCTACGGGATGCGCTAAGTCATTCAAACGTGCCGACATTGAACAACAGCCAGGCCCAGACGTACGTCACGCACCATTCGCGGTATTACGTTCCACTGTACCAGGGGCACTGTTGGAACTGGGGCATCTGTCAAATGCGAACGAAGAAAAATTATTAAAATCAGGTAAGCATCAGGATAAACTGGTGGCGGCAATTGTAAAATCTGTGAAAAATTATAATTTTGAAGTATAGCGACCATTGACAACTGCATATTTTTTCTTAAATAACTATATAGTTATGTGCAGGGAATTTTGTAATGGAGTTAAATGGTATTTATAAATATTTGCGAACCTCGGCGGCCCTTTTAGATAAGACGCTGGTCAAGATTGTGCATAAAAATTGTGTCCAGCTTTATAAGACAGCGCTGAACAACAAAGATGAAACCATTGCGAATAACCTGGACGCAATGTACTACAGCGAATTATATGCGGCGGCCCGTAGTTCCGAGCCGGAAATTATGCAACCATTAATGCAACGGCGCGCATATGAAATATATTCCAAACTGAAACAAAACAATGAATTTAATCAGATTGAAAAACTGATAAAAAGATATCCATACCAACTGCTTGTTGGGGCACAACGGGCACGAGATACCGCATGTGCAAAGTTAATATTAGATTTTTATGCATACGAAACGTATAAGACGGCACGGGACACAGAAAACTATACGACTATGTCAAACGCCGCCGCACAGGCACACACACAGATTTATGTTACGGCCTTGGCAAAGAACGACCAGGATATATTGGAAAGCATTTTATCGGGATATGCATATGACATTTATAAACAGCTAATTAGCACAAATAATGAAGAAGCGCTGAAATATCTGGAAGACAATTATGCTGTTGATATATTTAATATAGCCAATCGACGTCTGGATTCCAAGACTGTGAATCTACTGGTATCAAAAAAGACTTATCAAATATTTATTAATTTAATGAATACAGATAATCTGATGGCTGGACGAATTGCGCGCGAATACCATACAAAACTGTATCTGGATGCAAAAACAATAGGGAATTGCGCGGCAATACAAACCGTTATAGACCTGCACGCGTATGCTATTTATTCAGATTTGACAAAAATTGGCAATAAAACGGTTGCCAACGAATTTAAAGAACAATATTTTATACAAATATATGAAACAGCCGTTGCCAATGGCGCAATCAATATTCGTGATGATATGTTAAGTGCATACGGATATAAAATATATTTATACCTGGTGAGCAAAGCTGGCACAGACGCAAATATTGTCCTGGGGCACTGTTCGTCGGAATTTTGGGGACAGGTGTATCTGGATGCAAAAAAGGCAAGGAATACAAAGATAATTGGTACGTTAAGCCGTGCGCACGCCTATGATATTTTTATGGGACTAAGGGCCCTGGGGCAACCGGACTCGGCAGATGATTTCAGAAAAAAATATTTTATACTGATATATCTGTGGGCAATCGAACGCAGGGACAAATCAATCCAACACGAAATGCTGAGCCTGTATCCATATCAGATTTATTCGTTTGCAATCAAAGAAAAATTAGAGTCTGTTGCAAGAATTATAGAACAGGCCGCAGGACCACTGTGTTATGACATATATAAATCTGCGATAAAAGCCAACGACCAGGCGGCTATAAAGCAAATCACCAGATATAAGAACGAAATTGAAAAAGCGGCTTTGTCGCACGGCGACGTGGATATTTTGCGCACAATAAGAACACGATTCCAGTCAAGTCTGAATATTGCGGCCATCGGTAAAGAATCGCGTGCAATGCGCGACGCCGAGCCTGCGGCCCCAAAACAGGACGAAGAAACTGTTGTTCCAAAGGATTTGGATGATTATATTGGATGGATAAGTAAGCCAGACCCAAGGTATACAATGGAGAAGATACCCGGCCAAAAAGGCGCTCAAAACTACCCCGATCATCATGATAACTGGGATTAATTAGCGGAGGATAGATAATATGTCGGAATTCGTAGCAGGTATAGATTTTGGAACCAGTAATTCAACCGTCACCATCGTCGGGCCAGATGGCGTGCCACAGATGATTATGCTGGAACCGGACAGTTTTACCATGCCGTCGGTAATGTTCTTTGAAACAGACAAACAAACAGATGAAATAACCGCATATTTTGGTACGGCGGCTGAACAGATGAATGCAAAATATCCGACCGACGGCCGAATGATGCGCGCCATAAAAAGTATTCTGGGAACAGATTTGACACAACAAAACGCCACAATTGGGTTCAAGAAAAAGCCTTATCTGGAAATTATTCGTGACTTTTTGTTTGAAATAAAACTGGCTGCGGATATCAAGGCGGGCGAAAATATTGATTCTGTGGTTTTGGGGCGCCCCGTGCATTTTACAAAAACACCCAGCGCGGAATCAGATAAACTGGCCGAAGATGCGCTTAGGCTAATTGCAGAAAACCTGGGATTTAAAAATATCGCGTTCCAATATGAACCTATCGCGGCTGCGTTCGCACACGAACAAAAACTGAAAATTGGCGAAGAAAAATTAACGGTTATTATCGACATTGGCGGTGGTACGTCGGATATTTCAATAGTAAGATTGTCAGGTGACCGAAAAAATATGCTTGACCGCAGCAAAGATATACTGTCGAATTCAGGCGTCAGGATTGGGGGACGTGATTTTGACAAAGCGCTGTCCAAGGGGGCGTTTATGCCGCACTTTGGTCAAGGAGGACAATCCCAAAAGCCTGAAAAAAAATTCTTGCGAAATAAAAAAATACTGTCACCTATTCCTGTTGAACCCTTTGATAACCTGTCCACCACACACAATATTGTGAAATTGTACGACGGAAAAACACTGAGGTTGATTGATGCCCTGATACCGCATGAGTGCGAACCAAAACGATTACATCGTATGCGCGAGGTTATTGTTAGACAATTAGGACATACACATTTGGCCTATGTCGAGAAATCTAAGATACAATTAAGCGATAAAAAAAGCATCACTATGAAGTTAGACTATCTGACCGATAAGCCCAAAGTGACAATTAAGCGCGATGAATTTGAAGGATTTATTGAAAAAGATATAAAATCAATTAAAACTAAAATAAACGAAGCCCTCAAAAATGCAGGGGTGACATCTGCTGATATCGAACTGGTGGTGCTGACAGGCGGCTCAAGCCAAATCCCGTGTGTAATTGATACCACACGCAAAATGTTCCCCAACGCCGAAATGTCATCAAGCAATGTGATGACGTCCGTAGGGCTGGGGTTGGCATATGATGCAAAACGACGCAAAAACCAGAACAATTGGCAGTAAAATTTTGGGTGTTGCTTTTTTTTATAATATTGTTATCCTATTACCACTGTACAAAGGATTTATATGTCAGTTAAGGCAAAACGCCTGATTAAGAAAATTATCAGTTATTCAGGCATATTCTTTTTCACGTTGGCCGCGGTTATGTTGTGGTGGCAATTGCGTAATTACAGTTTATCAGATATCGCACACGCGATTCTGGACATCCCACTTCTTAATTTGACGATGGCCTGTGCGGCCTGCCTTGCTGGGTATCTGGCGCTGTCACTGTATGATTATTTGGCGCTGAACTATGTTGGCGGCAAGGTGACGTGGTGGAAGTGGATGCTGGCGGGGATGCTGGGGTTTGCAATCAGCAATAACGCAGGTCACGCTGTTGTTAGCGGGGGCGCAATTCGATATCGACTGTATACGCGCTGGCGTATTCGTGGGGGCGATATTGTAAAAATGCTGACGATATCAGGTTTTACATACTTCCTGGGGGCGGCGGCCATTGTGATAATCAGCTATTTTATGGTGCCGCACAGTATGTTCCAGAACTCTATCGGGGCCAGCGTCGGAATTAACGCGCTGTTTATGTTCTGTTTGGTGACACTGTTGCTGTATTTTTCTGTTGCAACCTTCTTTCACAAGAAAAGTATTAAAATTGGTGAAATAAAATTTCAAATCCCATCCGTTAAAATGGCATTTACGCAGACAATTTTGGGAATCACAGACAGTGTGCTGGCTGGATTGGTGCTGTACTGCTGTTTAACACCCTTTGTGGAAATTCCGTTTGTCGTGTTTATGGGCCTGTTTGCAATCGCACAATCAACGGGTGTTTTCAGCCAGGTTCCAGGTGGAATCGGCGTTTTTGAAACAGTATTTTTGGTCGCCCTGCCCGACACTGTTGACAAGGCAAATATTTTTGGCGCACTGTTAGCATATCGTATAATTTATTATGTGCTGCCGCTGATTGGTATGGGCGGGTTATTTTTCGTTTATGAAAGATGGCTGCGGTCGCGTATGAAAAGATGGCTGAACGAAGCCAAAGAAAAAATCCCAGCCAAAATCAAAAGCATAAAATCTGAGATAAAAATCAGAAAATAAATACCTTGATAACCCTGTATGGCCGTGCTAAAATGATGTTTGTGTATGACATGGGGTTATAAGTAAGTGTTTGTATTATCACTGTTTTCAACAATTCGAATGGTGCTGATGGTTATCGTGGCACAATCCCTTGGCATGGGCTTGGACGCCCCACAGGGACGGATTGTCGCCATCGCATACAACGCCAAAACAAAAGGATTACAAAATGTCAAAAAAAATATATGTGGATGCAGTCCACCCGGAGGAAACACGTGTTGTTGTAGTTGATACCGCAACAAATCGCGTTTCAGACTTTGACGTTGAAACAACAACAAAACCACAAATCAAAGGCAACATATATCTGGCCAAGGTTATTCGTGTTGAACCGTCTTTGCAGGCTGCATTCGTAGATTATGGAACAGGCAAAAATGGATTTTTGCCATTCTCGGAAATCCATCCGGATTACTATCAGGTGACAGCAGAACAGAAAAAGAAACTGCTGGAATTGGCGCACGCCAATATCGTTGACGATGACGACGATCCAAATGACGAAGAGGATGAAGTCGCAGAATACGACGATCACAGCGCAGGCGAAGACAATAAAGAATTTGCAAAACGTGCACGTGAATTCAAAATTCAGGACGTAATTAAACCTAAACAAATCCTGTTGGTTCAGGGCGTCAAGGAAGAACGTGGGCAAAAAGGTGCCTCTATGACAACATACTTGTCATTGGCGGGTCGTTTTGCGGTACTAATGCCAAATTCACGCAAACGCAACAGTTATGGTATTTCCAAGAAAATTTCAGACAAATCAGAACGCGCACGTCTGCGCGAAGTTCTGCACGGGCTGAAAATTCCAAAGGGTATGACCGTTGTTCTGCGCACAGCAGCAATGGGGGCAACACCTGCGGAAATTGCAGCAGACTATGATTATCTGGTTAATTTGTGGAATGAAATTCGCAAGACTACATTGGCATCAGTTGCACCGGTCACAATTCATACAGAAGATTCTTTGTTGCGTCGCGTAGTTCGTGATTTCCTGAGTGATAAAGAAGACGTCTTGATTATTCAGGGCGAAGAAGCATTCGATGCCGCAAAACAATATTTTGTTCAAATGTATGGTAAGGCACCACGCAAACAGTTGGTGCACTATAAAGACGCAGGCGTGCCACTGATGGTCAAAGCGGGCGTTGAAAAACAACTAGAAGGTTTGCACGGACCATATGTCACATTGCCATCTGGGGGGTCTTTGGTTATAAACCAGACCGAAGCAATGGTGACAATTGACGTGAACTCTTCACGCGCAATCAAGGAAAAAGATATCGAACAGACCGCGCTGAATACCAATTTAGAAGCAGCCGAGGAAATTGCACTGCAATTGCGTTTACGCGACCTGGCAGGTATTGTCGCGATTGACTTTATCGATATGGAAGAAGAAAAAAACAACCGCAAGCTGGAAATGAAAATGCGCGAAGTGATGAAACGCGACCGCGCCCGTACCCAAGTTGCAAAAATTAATAACTTTGGCGTATTGATGCTGTCACGTCAGCGTCTGCGCAGCAGTTTTATGGAATCATCATATGTGGCGTGCCCACACTGTGTGGGTGCGGGTGTTGTGCCTTCTATTCAGACGGCGGCAATTATCTTGTTCCGTCATTTGCAGGAAAAATTGTTGGCCAAGGCGGCACAGAAAATTATTATGACCGTACCAACAGATGTCGCAATCTATCTGTTAAATCATAAACGCGCAGAGCTGGCTGAAATGGAAGCGAAGTTCGAAACAGAAATTGTGATTGTTGGTGATGACAGCCTGATGAATATAGATCAATATTCTATTCAACGTGTCGCGCCAGAACAGAACAAGACCGAAGAACTGTTGGGGGCATATGCACCGTCAACAGATGCGAAGCGAAAAAATGCCCAACATATTGATGCAAAAAAGACAACAATTAATGCACAACGTCGCAAACGTAAAAAACAGCAAAAAAAGAAGTCTTTTTGGCAGAAGTTGGTCAGTTAGAAAAAATCCCGCAAACGCGGGATTTTTTTACATAAAATTAATCGGGTTTACATCGATTTTTACACGTATGTTGACAGGTTGCTTTACCTTAGCTAGCCAATGCGACACCGCCGGTTGTAATGCGGCGTTCTGACCGCCCACCACCAAAAATCGCATACGATACCAATTACGTATCTGGTATATCTGGGCTGCAATCGGCCCCATTATTTTTGCGCCTTTCAAAACAGGGGCCGCCGCCGCCAAGTCCGCACAATATTTCTGTAATACAGATTCGCGTTCACCTTCGACAATAACCGCAATTAACTGGCCATAAGGGGGCATATGGGCCGCCCGGCGCCCCGCCATATCAGACGCCATAAAATCATCACGAGCCCCCGCACATATAGCCGTTAAGACTGGGTGGTCAGGCTGGTACGTTTGCATTAAAACACGCCCAGGGTTCATGCCGCGACCCGCCCGACCTGCAACCTGGAACAATTGTTGAAAAGTATGTTCTGCGGCGCGGAAATCTGTACCAAACAACCCCATATCAGCATCAACCACACCAACCAATGTCAGATTTGGAAAATGATGACCCTTGGCCAATATTTGTGTACCGATAACAACGTCAATTTCGCCGTCTTCCATTTTGCGAACCAGCCGCTCCAGTGCCTGGCGCGACGAGATTATGTCACTGGACACCAATGCAGTTCGGGCGGACGGGAAACGGGCGATGACCTCATCCTGCACCTTTTCCAGACCAATACCGCGCATAGATACATCTGTACCACAATCGGGGCACGCCCCCGGCAATTGTGCAGTACGACCGCACATATGGCACAATAATTTTCCAAGACGCTTATGATAGGTCATACCGACACTGCAATCAGAACACGTCGCCGTCCAGCCGCACTTCTTGCATTGAATAATTGGTGCAAAACCACGACGATTTATAAACAACATAACCTGGTGGCCGGCTTTTAGGGTTTCAGATATCGCCCCACACAATGGCGCAGATAAATATCCAACTTGTTCGGTTTCATTTACGCTGTAATTATCCGGGCGATTTTCACGCAAATCGATGGTCTTGATTTCAGGCAGCTGGGCCCCGCCAAATCGTGATGTCAGGCACAGACGTGAATATTTACCCGAATTTACATTTTCTAAGGTTTCTGCCGCAGGGGTTGCAGATGCCAAAACAACCGGAAAACCCGTAATTTTAGCACGCAATATCGCCATATCACGCGCGTGGTAATTGCCCATATCTTCTTGTTTATACGATGGATCGTGCTCTTCGTCTATAACAATTAACCCCAAATCCTGCCACGGCAAGAACAGCGCACTGCGTGTACCAACAACCATTTTTATTTTCCCGGTCAATACACCATGCCATATTTCGCGACGACGGGCGGTGGTTAAATTACTGTGCCAGACAACCGGGGGCGCGCCAAAACGCGTTTCAAAGCGTGTCATAAATTGAGCCGTTAATGCAATTTCGGGCATCATCAGCAATACCGACCGACCTTGTTTATAGGCACGCCAAGCGGAATCAAAATAAACCTGGGTTTTTCCACTGCCTGTTATGCCGTCCAACAAGCACACAGAAAAACCACCTGATTCTATTTCCTGGCCAATTTTATCGGCGGCGGTTTGCTGTTCAGAATTCAGCACAACATCACCGGAATCACGATATTCATCGGGAACGAATTGCCTTGTTTTTACCTGTTCCCCGACAGGAATTAAGGTCTTGCTTTTTATCATAGAACGAACAACGGCCGATGAAACACGCGCAATGTTTTGAATATCAGATACTGTCATTGGTTCATTGTCGTTGGATGAAAACGCATCCATTACCGCAATACGATTTGTGGTCATTCGGGCCGATGCATCAAAATTAAATGCATAAAGCGGTTCGGTTCGTGGCGGCGAAAATGCGTCAGAAATATTCACAATTAGGCGCAGCACAGTACCAAGCGGCATTAATGTCCAATCAGACATACGCCTGAGCCATTGCAGGTCTGTTATATTCAGCCGCGCATCGTGCACGGCGATGATGTCACGAATTTTTTCGGGTGGCAAACCACTGTCCCCGATGCCCCAGACAACGCCAATGCACGGTCGGTTCATAACACAAACCGAGACAAATGTGCCAATGTCCGCAGGTGCAGTCAGACGATAGTCATAGCCACTGTTTGGAATATTGGATATTAAAACTTTTACAACGGTACCTGGATTAAACATATTCATAAAGTACTTGTTTTTTTCTTTTTTTTCAATACCATTTATGGCATCAAATTTTCAAAGGCATTTTTATGAATATATGGCGTTTTTATTTCGAAATTTGTGACTTTGTTATCGGTTTTATCCCGAACCGCAAGATGCGCGAAAAAATCAGATCTAAGGAACTGTATGATTATCGCAAAAAGTTCAATGCACTGAAAAGCGCCCTGGGTCCTAAGGAATTCAAGCGGGTAAGAATTATTAAAGGGGGATGGAATATCGGGTTTATTATCGATAACAAATATGTGTGTAAAATTCGTAAGTATTATGACAAAGACATTCCAATCGAAAAGATAATACGTGAAAAACGTATCACTGATGCTTTTGGCCCAATTGTACCAATCAGAATACCAAAAATAGATATTATCGAAACGTGTGGATACACGTTCTATAGATATAACTTTATCCCAGGCAAGAATTTGAACCGGATGCCACTGCGAACTATTATCAAAAATGGCTGGCGTTGGGGTAAACAATTAGCTGAATTTATAGATGCGATGCATAACGCAAATCCAGCAGAAATTAAAGATCTGAAAAGTGGCAATGGTGATGGGTGGAACCATAACGACATCTGCAATAACATAATTGTGGATAAAAAAACGATGCAGATCGTAGGCATTATAGACTGGGAATATTCTGGTTGGGGAACACTGGAAACAGAATTCCATAATTGTACTGCTTTTTCTAAGAAAATGCTTAACTCTGGAATCGGAACCGCTATTCAGTTGGAATATCACGTTATGCAAAAGAAGAAAGCAAAGAGAAATTAAATAAACCGCCCCTTTTTAGGTTGACAAATCTGTTCTTTACACTATCTTGTAAAAGAAACAAATATTACTAAGGGGTTTAATATGCAAAAAAATTTTCAAAAAGGTCAAAAGGGGAAAACTGCCGCAGATAGGGCGATGGATGAATTTGTATCGTGGATGGCAGACGAAATGTACAAGCAGTATGGTCTTGGGACACGTGCAAACAATGTTGACGGATTGGAAGAAAAAAAACTGGCGTGGCGCTCGTTACAAAAATGGACCAAAGAAAAGGAAGCCTTCGTCATTAGCCATGCAAAAATGTTCATACGACTGTTAGATCCAAAAGATTCTAATTCTACAAATTTGGTATTTATTAAAGCGCTGACAAATCGTATGGCACAGTATCTGTCTTTGTTCCTGGAACAGGGACCAAATCGCGCCAGGAACCAAACCCAACAGATGTTGAAAAAAATATTGTTTGTTGATAATGAATATATACGCGGTCTGGAATTGCACCAAAAAGACAAGCGTGCTATGGCGCAATCACGCACACCGCAAGCAGTTGCAGCCAGACGCAAACGCGAACGTATTGACGCAAAAAATGAAAAACGCAAGCTGGAAAATCAAATTCGTGTACTGTTTATGGAAGTTGCGACATACAGAAAACGATAAAAAATCCCCCAGATGGGGGATTTTTATTTTTGGCGTGACGCCACGCGGGCAATCAGGCTTTTTATTTTTTCTGAATTGTCTGTGGTTGCAACGCGACCATTCAAGCGCGTTTCAGCCAATTCCAGTAATTTGAAAAAATGTGGCGCACGCATACGAGTAATGACTGCGATTGGATTAAACTTATATTTTCCAAATGCGCGGCCAACATTGTATCTTGTGTATGCGTATGTCATTCTATAGGTACCCTTGCGATATAATTCTATCCAGCCTTCTTTATTGGTTGTATATTTCGGGGCGCCATGCGGGGCGGTAATAAAAAGTTTATAATCACCACATTCGATTACGTAACTGGTTTCTGTCTTGGTGCTGGTATCTTGAATACCTATTGTTTTATTAGTAAGAATTGCAGATGCAACTTCGCACATCTCATCTACACTGATTCTGCCCATTGTATCACCTTTTACGAAATCTTTTCAATACGACGAATACGGCGTTCAATTGCATCAAATGGACTTTCCAAGAATGCCTGGGCGCACAGGAATGCAACCTCGATATCAATGTCGTCGGCAGCCAATGCCATAACATTTGTGTCATCGTGAAAACGGTCATCGCGTGCCTGGGACGGATTATCACAGCGCGATGCACGAATGTGACGATAACGATTGGCCGCAATCATAACGCCAGCCCCTGTACCACAAATAATAATTCCACGTGAATTTGGCACGTCCAACATCGCATCCGCTAATATAGCGGCAACATCTGGATAATCAACGGGGGTGTTCAGGTCATCTGTGCCCAAATTAACAACGTTATACCCCGCCGCAGACAGCATTTCAATCAGGTATAATTTCAGACCAACACCACGATGATCGGCCGCAATAAAAACTTTACTTACTGTTTTGTTCATTTTTCTTTGTCCTTGCGCTTTTGTAATTTACATTCCAGGCCTGTATTGCCTGTGATATTCAATGTGCGATATGACAAAATGCCAACCATTTTAGCCGCACTGAATATGTTCGCAGTATTCACAGTCGCAGGGCCGTCTAATTCACCGTGCAAAAACAACACAGGCGTTTTAACCTCGCCTACAACGCGACCACCACGACCAATAACAACTGTTTCGGCAGTAATGTTGCCGATAACTTCACCGTGAATCTGGACGTTATGGTCTGTTTTTATGTCACCTGTTAATTTGCAACCCGCACCGATTACGGTCGGCGACTGCTTTTCAGTAGAGTTCGTAAATGCCAGCATATCATTCATCCTTTACAAATTTAGTTGGGTCAAATGGGGCACCCTTGTACCGAATTTCATAATGTAAATGCGGTCCAGTTGAACGACCAGACGATCCCGCCAACCCAATAACAGTCCCAGGGCGCACCCAATCACCACGCGACACCAGAATCTGGGACAGATGCGCATACAACGTTGTAAAGCCCAGACCATGGTCAATTTCAACCGTTGTGCCATAACCAACACGTTCGCCCGCCGACACAACGCGCCCAGGCGCAACCGCCATTAATTCTGTACCTATTTTGCCTGCAAAATCAATTCCACGATGCTTTTTAGGCTTGCCTGTAAATGGATCGTTACGTGTACCATAATTGGATGTGACGCGAGAATTTACAGGCTTGCCCAATGGCAAGATTTCATTCAATCGACGCAGACCATTCCAACGCTCTAAACCATCGGCCAGACGCTGGTATTTTTCATCCAATGTCCTGTCAAATTCAATAGGTGTAAATGCGGCCCCTACCAATGGAGTGTTATATTTGTTAGCACTGCGCAATAACGTCGTTTGGTTCAGCCCCAATGATACAAGCGTACTGTTTATACGCTTGATATTTTTTTGTAATTCTTCTGTGTTTTCTTTGGTTAACGCAGTCACTGTATCAACAATAATATTATCCGCATCGACAATTTGCGACATCGACTCAACCATCTGGGCGTTGCGCTTTTTTAATTCTTCATTTTCAGCACGTGTCAATTCGTATTCTGCGGACAATTCTGATAATTTTGTGTATTCAGGTGTAAAATCTTCGTCGCGCAACATTTCAACAATGCGCGTGCGCAGAAAGTCCAGTTCGCCCCACGTCTTGATACGGGAATTCATCAGTTTTTCACGTTCGGCTTCTTTTAAATCTTTGTCATTTAAAACCTTGTCATCAATGACATTCAAGTCACGAACCAGATTATTATATTTCGTCAGATATGTCTGCAAATCAGACATATGACGTGCATGGGTCGTACGTGCTATTTCCAACTGTTCTGTGCGCTTCTGCAATAATGGACGATGATATACAAATACATATGTCGACCAGGATGCCCACAAAACCAAACCAATCTTGGCACAAAAGCGGGTAAAACGCCAAAAACTGGACTGACTGTATGTGTAGACATTGCCACGCGGAGTATCCATTACCGTAAATTCACGTGGCGGAAAAACACGCACAATCACGCGCCATACAGCACGAAACGGAGATGTGATAAACGCCCACAAGGACGTAAAATAACGCGTTATAAAATTTATCATTTTAACGTTAGTCTAGACAAAATATCTGCAATAGTCAAGCCGTCGCGCAAAACAGGTTCGCAATTCATAGAAAGCCCCCGATGCAGGACAGATATCCCGCGCGACCCAAGACGTCCAGAGACCAAAACCCGTTCGGCTGTATCACGCGCGCCAAACAGCGGCAAGATAGTTATATCGCCTAACTTTTTTGCCATTTCTGATACAACCAAACCAGTCGTGGCAGCATCGGTTATGATACAAAACGTGCCCATCGGCCGTACGCGTGCAATGCAACGTGCAACCCAGGTGGATAAATCTGCGTTATGATGCGCATTATGCCTGGCCGGGGTGCCATTAAAATACGGCGGATTCGTTATAACCAAATCAAATGTTCGTGTCGTACGCCACGTGTTAATATCTGCATTTATCAGTTCTGCGTCCGTGCCATTCAGGTCCAAGTTGCCGCGACACGCCGACAACATTTCATCAGATGTATCGATACCTGTAATCTTTGCGTCTGGATTGTTGGCCAACAGACACAGTGATACGCCACCTGAACCGACCCCAACGTCCAATACAGTTTTAACACCGCCTGGTGCAAAGGCCGCCAGCCATACGGCATCTGACGTTGGGTTATAGTGACCACGGCGCATTTTTATACGCCCGCCCATCAAGGTAAAAATTTCTTGTTTTATGCTCATCTGTATTTATAATAAAACAACAAAAACAAAAGGCAAGTTTATGTTGAATGAATTTATAGTGGTTGAAAGTGCCATCAGCGCATTTAATAACGCAGCGTTATGGATGCCTGCCTTTCTGTGGTGGACAATCTTGGCGTTGCCATTGTTTGTTGTTGTCTATTGGTGCCGAAGCACCATTATGAGTCGAATTGGTTGGAAACGCGAAAATATTCTGAACAAATCTGCGACCTGGGTTGCAGGATTAACCTGTGTGTGGGCGATTATGTTTGGCGGCAACTATGGCGTGCTGCGCGACAGTTTGTCCGTATTGCCAATGATGATGGCGACGATTTTGTTTTTAACATCCTTGTTCGTTTCATCGCATTTGAGAGAATACGCCCTGCCCCGAATGAATTGGTGGCGCTGGATAATGGTAATAGGAATATTGCTGGTCGTGGGTGCGTCAGACACACACGCCTGGTGGGGACCAATATTACAAATTTGCGCATTGGCGGCAGGGATTGTTCTGGGACGTATTGCCCGAGAAAAAATGAGACCTGTGGCAGGATTAGTATTAATTATGATGATGGTCGCGACAGCAATGTTAATGCAACCTGAATTTTTCAGATTTGGCCAATTGGGAAATCTGACCGCGGTGCATTTGCTGGCAATGCTGGCGCTGGGGGGCGCGTGCGTAATGACCGTCGCTATACAAAATATTAATTCACAAGGAAAAATTCACCGCAGTATTTATATCAAGTTTAAATGGCTGATGCGTGTAATATGCGCATTGGGGGTGGCACTGTTTATATTGACCGAGGCCGTACCCGTCTTTATCGGAACAACAGTCGCGCTGTTTATGTCAATTGCACTGTCCGTATGGCATTCTAAGACCGTAAATCGCGCATTGGCAGACAAAGCCTTTTCTGTCGCAATTATGACATTTGGTGTAATTACAGTTATGCCAGCCATTACTGCAATTGGAATTTTATACTGGGGCAATTCAGACAATGTGAAAATTTGGGACGAATGCAAACACTTGTTATAATTGGTTATATTTATTGAATAACAATTTGTATTGATTTAATATATTATTCAACCCGTTAATAATTAAAAAGAACGGGTTTTATTATGGCTATACATCCAACAGCGATTATTCACGAAGGCGCAAAACTGGGCGCAGACTGTAAAATTGGCCCATATTGTATCGTGGGCGCCAATGTCGTACTGGGCGACCGTGTGGAATTGGTTTCGCACGTCGTGATTGATGGAAAAACATCAGTTGGCGACGATTCTATTATTTATCCTTTTGCCGTGGTTGGCGTTATGAGCCAAGATTTGAAATGGCAAGACGAAGCAACAATGACCGGCGTTCGCATCGGTAAACGTTGCAAAATTCGCGAATACGCAACAATTCATTCTGGAACACCAGCATCCGATGGAACGGTGATTGGGGACGACTGTCAAATTATGGTTAATGCACACGTTGCACACGACTGTCGCGTAGGAAACAGTGTCGTTATGTCTAACTTGGTTCAATTAGCAGGTCACGTAGAAGTTGAAGACTTTGCAATTATCAGTGGCGGCGCAATGGTTCTGCAATTTGCACGCATCGGACGCAACGCATTTATCGGTGGTATGTCAGGCGTTGGAAACGATGTATTGCCGTACGCAATCTATGACGGCAGTCCGCGCGCAGTATATCGCACGATCAACCGCGTTGGTTTAATGCGCCACGGTTTTACAAATGAAGATATGCACGCAATTCACGCTGTGTATTCGACGGTGTTTAATGGCGGTGAAGGTACTGTGTCAGAAAGATTGGCTAAGGTTCGCAAAGAAGTCAAAAATAATAAATATGCAATGGATGCAATTGACTTTATCGAAAATCGTTCAAAGCGCGGAATTGGTACGTCAAAAAATGCAGAATAAAAAACAAACTGTATTTATTGTTGCAGGCGAAGTGTCAGGCGATGTATTAGGTGGACGCATTATGTCCCAAATGCCAGACACTGAATTTATTGGTATTGGCGGACAAAATATGCAGGCGGCGGGGCTGCAGTCCCTGTTTCCTATGTCCGATTTGGCCGTTATGGGTATTGTCGAGGTTTTGGCGCACGCGCACACACTGACCCGACGGATTAATCAAACAGTTGATGCAATTATTGAATGTAAGCCAGACGTCGTTGTATCAATTGATGCACCTGGATTTATTAAAAGCGTTATAAAAAAAATCCGCAAATCACAAGAAGGTCAAAAGTTGATTGCAGACGGTCTGCGCTTTCATCACGTTGTTGCGCCCCAGGTGTGGGCATGGCGACCAGGACGCGCAAAAAAATATGCAAACACGTTTGACAAACTGTATGCGTTCTTTGATTTTGAAGTGCCATATTTTACCAAACACGGTCTGGAAACCGTGGCGGTGGGACATCCAATTGCAGATGCACTGGTCGGAAAATATAAACAGACAAAAAAACAGACCGAAAAAATTATTACACTGGTTCCCGGCAGCAGAATGTCCGAGGTAAAGCGGTTGCTGCCCTTGATGCGCGATGTGGCAGAACAACTGGCACGCAATGGATATATGGGATACAAGTTTATAATACCAACCGTGGAAACAACCGAAGATTATGTAAAACAAGAAACTGCCAGCTGGCGCATAAAACCAACGCTGGTGCCAGCCAGCGAACGATATAACATATACGCCAAGACATATATAGCAGTTGCCGCCAGCGGAACAGTATCAGCAGAATTGGCAATGCTGCACGTGCCAGCGATTATAGTGTATAAAATGAACCCAATAACGACCTGGATTGGCCGAATGCTTATAAAAGTTAAGTGGGTGTCATTGGTTAACATTTTGCTGAATCGTGGGGTATATCCTGAATTTTTGGGCCCTGCGGCAACGACTGAAAATATCTTAGGAGCAGTACAGCAATTAACAATTCCGTCAAAACGCGAACGTATGATTGCAGATTTAGAATCTGCAGATAAATTATGGCGCCCAAATTTAGATGGTGCTGGTGCTGCAATTGCCAATGGAATTAAGAAATCCGCTTAATCGCGGATTTCTTAATTATGAAAATAGGAATTGTTCTGTTTCAGCCATCCGATACTGGTGTCCATACCGTGACCGTGCACAATCGCCGTATCGTCAGGCAGGTTCATATCATAGATATTTGCGATTGATTTTAACAACATTTTCAGGTCCCCGCCTGGCAGATCGTATCGACCAATTCCAGGCTGGAACAATGTATCACCAATTAACAGCACCTTTTCGTCTGGGAAATGGTATGCCACACCACCCGGCGTATGCCCAGGCGTTTCGATTACATCCATAAATAAACCCGGTAAAATTTCTGTTCGCTTTAATTCCAGAGGTGTTGGGCGCACATCATCAACACTGATTTTTGGTAATCCAAAATATTCCAGCAAGTCATTTCCCCAGCCAACCAATCTGAAATCGCCACTGTGCAAGAACCAGGGCACGTTATACATTTTGGACAACGCAGGCGTGCACGCGATATGGTCCGGATGACCGTGCGTCGCATATATAGCGCGCAGTTTCAGTCCGCGCCCATCCAGAATTTTAGCCCATTCGTCCGCATATCCCCACGCATCAAACAAAACACAATCATTGCCCACAGTCACCAGCACAGACTGGGTATTTTCAGGGGACATTTGGAACAATTCGAATTTACTGTTTGTCAGATTTTGCATTTTTTCGCGCTTTGGTTTTCTTCTCAGATTTTTCGGCTGATTTTTTACCGAATACAATTTCGCGAATTTCTGCGCCAGTCAATGTTTCTCGGTTCAGCAATTCGTTGGCTAGTTTTTCAACCGTCTTTTTATTCTTGGTCAGATGTTTTGTTGCGTCCATATGCGCCGCATCTAACCAGGCACGAATTTCACCATCTACAAGTTCAGCTGTCTTTTCTGATGCGTTTTCCAGCGCACCACGTACGCCAAATGTACCAACCTGGTTAATGGCAGGCAAGCCCACCTTTTTAGACAAGCCTGCAGTTGTTATTGAATACCGAGCCAGGCGCGTGGCCATTGCGATATCGCTTTCTGCACCTGTGGTGATTTTGTCTGCACCAAAGAATATTTCTTCGGCACATCTGCCGGCCAGTGCAATGGACAGGTTTGCGCGAACCTCGGCCAGGGTCATAGATACCTTGTCATCAATCGGCAGGTGCTGAACCATACCCAGCGCGCGACCACGTGGGATAATCGTCGCCTTGTGCACAGGGTCGGTAATGTCTTCGTACATCATACTGACGAATGCATGGCCTGCTTCGTGATACGCAGTCAGTTTGATATCTTCGGGGCGCATTTTGCGAATTTTGCGTGGCCCCATAATAATTTTATCCCGCGCTTCTTCGATATCGTCCGGCGTGATTTTATCGCGACCATTGCGAACCGCGTGCAGGGCCGCTTCGTTCAACAGGTTTTCCAAATCTGCACCTGAAAATCCAGTTGTGCCACGTGCAATATCCTGCAGATTCACGTTGTCACAAACCTTGACCTTTTTGGCGTATAAATCCAGAATTTCGCGACGACCGGCCATATCTGGCAGTTCAATATAAACCTGGCGGTCAAAGCGACCCGGGCGCAATAATGCCGCATCCAACATATCTACGCGATTTGTTGCGCCGATTACAATAATTCCTGTGTCATTGGCAAAACCATCCATTTCAATCAACAACTGATTTAGTGTCTGTTCCCGGTCTTGGTCATTATATGAATGGGTTGAACGTTTTTGCCCAATCGCATCAATTTCATCAATGAACAAAATACATGGCGCGTTGCGTTTAGCCATTTCAAAGATTTCTTTTATCTTGGCGACCCCCAGTCCAACAATAATACCTGAAAAGTCAGATCCAGATGCCGCAAAGAAAGGAACGTTTGCTTCGCCCGCAATTGCGCGTGCCAATAATGTTTTACCCGTTCCAGGCTGGCCCGACAACAACACGCCGCGTGGCACACGTGCCCCCAGTGATTTGTATTTGTCTTTGTTTTTCAAAAAGTCGACAATTTCAGATAATTCTTGTTTTTCAGAATCAATACCGGCCACGTCCGCAAATGTTGTCTTAGGTTTGCCAGTTGCAATCTTGGTTGGGTTTTGCCCAATTAAACTGCGACTGATTCCGCCCGCCGCACCACCACGACGAAAGCCACGCAAAATCCAAAAGATAAACAGCAGCGTCAATGCCAATGGCGCAAATGTCGCGACTGTATCCACCCAGCCGCGTGACGTATCAATTGTAATCGCAGTCCCAGATTCAGATAACTTTGCCAGCATTTCCGGATCATATGTAATCGTTGCTGTATATTTTGTTCCGTCCGCCAACGTGCCGGTCGCATCATTGCCGTTTATCTTCATCGTTTTAATTTCAGGCGCACGTCGCAGCACATCCGAAAAAGATAGTTCCACAGGCTTGGTATTTGAAAGTTTTGGCATAGAAGGCGTATCATTTAGTCTACCCCCGCCCAACAATAAAATGCGTGCAATTACCGCAATAAATAGTATACCAAAAAACATTAAAAACCAATTGGCACGATCGGTGTGTTTCGTATTATTTTTTTGATTGTTGTTTTTTAAGTCTTTTAATTTTTTCATTTTTTTTCCTGATGCTTGTTTTTGCGCCTTCGGGGACAATCAGAATCTGAGAGCAGTGGCGCCGAATTGTGCAGTGCCCCAATGTAAACTGACAGTCGTCGTGCAGTTTAGTTAGTGCTAATTCCAATGAATTCAAGCGTGGCTGATATTCATTCCCCCCGATGGTCTGAATTAATATTCCCAGCAACTTTAGACCAATATGGGGTGGCACGTCAAATAGAAAAGAATCTGAAAATAATGCGTACCCATCATACAAGACAGACGAAGCACGCGCCGTAACATCGTTTTCCAGCGCATCACGGGCACGAGACAAATTTTCAATCGCTAATAAAATTCTGTCATCAGAAATCCCTAGTTTTTCTGACAACAAATGACGATTCTGACGAATTTTAACCCGAGTATATTTATCGTCAAAATTCATTTCGTCTTCAAAGTATTTAATGGCGTTATTCTGACAATATTCAACCAATTCGCGCCTGAACACGTCCAGCAGCGGACGTACAATTTTGATTCCATCGCGATAAGTTTCACGCTGAATGCCAGACAAGCCGACAACACCACTGCCACGCGACAGGTTCATCAGAAATGTTTCGATTTGGTCGTCGGCCTGGTGCGCAATCATCAGAACGTCAATATTATTTTCGTGGCAAAAATCAATCATAAATTTATATCGCGCGTTGCGGGCAGCGGCTTCTACGCCGGTTAGTGGCTTTTGTTCCAGCCAATGAAATATGTGACACGGTATACCCAGCTTTTCACACGTCGCGACAACATATTCTGATTCTGTATCCGCGGCGGAACGCAGGTGGTGATGAACGTGCAACGCGACTATATCCAGCTTTAATCCAGCCAGCCAATGCAACAGACAAACAGAATCAACGCCACCACTGACCGCCACGGCTATGCGTTGATTGGAATAATTGCGCATAAAATCTAAAAACTTTTCATTCATTGTATGGCTATTTTATGGTATAATTTTTAAAAATAAAGGAAAAAGAAATGGCAGGTAATTTGAAATCAATCGCTGTATATTGCGGACATCAAACAGGCAAAGACCCACAGTTTAAACAGGATGCGCGCGCGGTGGGGCGTCTGCTGGCAAAAAATGGAATTCGTATGGTTTTTGGCGGTGGAGACGTAGGATTAATGGGCACAGTTGCAACAGCAGCGCTGGACAACGGTGGCGAAGTTATTGGCGTTTCAACCAATGACGTTATCGCAATGCAAGAACCCGCGCACAAAGAAATTGCGGTTCAGGTTGTTGACGGTGTTAATGAACGCAAACAAATTATGTTTGATGAATCGGACGCTTTTATTATTTTGCCGGGTGGAATTGGCACACTTAATGAATTAACGGATATTTTAACAATGCAACAGATTGGCGAGACAACAAAACCGCTGTTCTTTTTGAACACAAATGGTTTTTGGAATCCATTGACACGACTGGTAAAACATATGCAAAAAAATGGATTTATTGTCAAAACCGAAAATTACAACATATTCCACGCGGAAACAGTGGCGGAATTAAAAAAACAGATTTTGAACTATTAAAATTCAAATACTTTGTCACGCGATGTTGCGCCACGAATTAACTTAATACTGGTCTTTGGGACACCATAGTGCTCGGCCAGCATTTTTATTACATCTGCGGTTGCTTTGCCGTCTGTCGGGGCGGTTGTTGTATGCACGCGCACACTGCCATCGGGCTGAATTTCAACCCGATTAAGCTTAGCACGCGGAATAACACGGACAGATATTTTCATCTTTATGGCTTTATTTCGGCAATAAGTTCTCGAAAGGCACCAGTTTTTTCGCCCGCAACCAAGTGTAAGTGAAAATGAAATACAGACTGTTTTACAAATGGTGCGTTCGCCCCCGCATTTGCAAGACAGTTAAACTCACATTCTATGCCCAATTTGTCAGCAGTTCGAGCAAAGCATTCCCAAAAACCAGCCTGTTCATCAGCAGATGCGTTTTTTGCAAAATCCAGTATGTTTTGATACGGCCCCTTGGGGATTACCAGAACATGGTTTGAAAACATCGGGTTGATGTCGTGAAAACTCATCGCAAAATCATTCTCGTATACTTTATTGGTTGGGATTTCGCCGCGTATCATTTTAGCAAAGACATTATTTGTGTCGTACATTGTTTTGATTCCTTTTGATTTTCAATAAACAGAATATTAAAATATGGACTTGAAATCAATCATTTTTAACCTATATGAACCGTACACCGGTTTATCAAAGGAGATTTTATTATGTTTAAACCATTACACAATTACGTTCTGCTGGAAAGAATCGAAGAAGAAACAAAAACCGCCGGCGGAATTATTATACCTGATAATGCACGTGAAAAACCATCCCGCGGCCGCGTAATTGCAGTGGGCGCAGGCTTGTATGACGGCGACGAATTGATTCCAATGACCGTCAAAGAAAATGATACAGTTTTATTCGCAAAATGGGCGGCGTCTGCAAATGAAATCAAATTAGATGGTCGTGACTATGTGTTAATCAAGGAAACAGATATTCTGGGAATTATTAAATAAGGATACAAACAATGGCAAAAGATATTATTTTTGACACAGATAAAATGGCAGCTGGCGTTGACAAGTTGGCAAATGCAGTAAAAATCACTATGGGCCCCAAGGGACGCACAGTTGTTATTGAAAAATCCTATGGCGCGCCCGTCGCAACCAAAGACGGCGTGACCGTGGCCAAGGCTGTGTCGCTGAAAGACCCCGCAGAAAATATTGGCGCACGTATGGTACAAGAAGTTGCAAAAAAAGCAGGTGACGATGCCGGCGACGGCACAACAACAGCGACCGTGTTGGCACAAAAATTGATACGCGAAGGCCGTCGCGTGATTGCCGCGGGAATGAATCCAATGGATGTAAAACGCGGAATCGATTTGGCAACATCAGCCGTTATCGCGGACATTGAAAAACACGCACGTCCAGTCAAAGACAGCGCTGAAATCGCCCAGGTTGCAACCATTTCAGCGAATTCTGATTCCGATATTGGCACAAAAATTGCCGATGCTATGGAACGCGTTGGCAAAGAAGGTGTGATTACAGTCGAAGAAGCAAAAGGTCTGGATACAGAAATTGATGTTGTTGAAGGCATGCAATTCGACCAAGGCTTTATGTCGCCATATTTTGTCACAAACAGCGAAAAGATGCTGGCTGAACTGGATGGCGCCCAGATTTTGGTTTCTGAAAAGAAAATTACAGGCTTACAAGCACTGTTGCCAATTCTGGAACCGATTGCACAATCGGGCAAGCCATTATTGATTATTGCCGAAGATGTTGAATCCGAAGCGTTGGCAACACTGGTCCTAAACCGTTTGCGTGGTGGCCTGAAGGTATGCGCCGTCAAAGCGCCAGGATATGGCGATAGACGCAAGGAAATGTTAAAAGACATCGCAATTCTGACGGGCGCAACAGTTATTTCTGATGATATGGGTATGACATTTGAAAACATTTCGCCTGTTGTTCTGGGGGCTGCAAAAAAGGTCGTTGTATCTAAGGATTCTACACTGTTGGCGCACGGCGCAGGTGACAAATCCGCCATCGCAGCACGCGCAGACGAAATTCGCAATGCAATTGCGAACTCGACCAGTGATTACGACCGCGAAAAATTATCCGAACGATTGGCCAAAATGGTTGGCGGTGTTGCTGTTATCAAGGTCGGCGGTATGACCGAAGTTGAAGTAAAAGAAAAGAAAGACCGTGTGGATGACGCGTTGGCTGCAACACGTGCAGCCGTCGCAGAAGGCATTGTGGCGGGTGGTGGTATCGCCTTGGTGCGCGCGGCGTCTGCGTTGACAGACCTGCACGGTGCAAATTCAGACCAAGATGTCGGCATTGATATTGTTCGTCGTGCAATTATTGCACCATGTGCACAGATTGCAGAAAACGCAGGAAAATCAGGCGAAATCGTTGTTGGCAAAGTTATGGAATCGTCTGATTATAATTTTGGTTATAATGCACAGACAGACGAATATGTCGATATGATGGCAGCAGGTATTATTGACCCCGCCAAGGTAGTTAAGACAGCCATCGCTGCAGCCGCTTCGACCGCGGGCGTTATGCTGACTACGGGGGCAGTTATGACGGAAATCCCCGAAGAAAAATCTGCTGCACCACAAATGCCCGGTGGTATGCCAGGAATGATGTAAAAAAAATCCCCCACAATCAGGGGGATTTTTTTTAATAGATATAAAATATTTTTCCTTTACATCTTTTTTTTATTTGAATACAATCAAAACGTCAACAAATAAAGGAAGGGCAAATGGCAGACAAAACAACAAAAAAAACAACAGTTAAAAAGACTGCAACTAAACCTGCAGCTACAAAGAAACCTACTGTAAAAAAAACAACAGCAAAAAAAGCACCTGTAAAAAAAATGACGGCGCCTGTTGAAGATAAATTCCCATGTGGCTGTGACAAGGGCTGCGCTTGTGGCGGCGATTGCGTATGCGCAAAAAAGAAATGTACATTCGGCCGCTTTTTGAAAAAATTAATTTTGGTTTTGATTATTTTTGCATTGGGATTTGCATCCGCCAAAATGTGCTGCTGTCACAAGCGTGCAAAAATGGGTCCACGTCCAATGTTTGAAAACGGATGCCTGGTCGTAAAATGCGAAAAGATGGCTGAAAAAGTTGCTGCGATGGACACAAATGCAGACGGATGCGTCACACGCGAAGAATTCAAAGCGGCGCGCAAACATATGAAGCGTGCACCACAAGAAGTTGCAGAACAGCCTGTGGCCGCAGAATCAGCGCCAGAGATGCCGGAAACACCGGAAATGGATGACTAGTTCAGGTTTTATTGGGGCCACAAATGCGGCCCCTTTTGTTTTGCGGCGAATTTTCTTATTTATTATTGAAATTTATCGTTTATAATTAATCCAAGAAAACCAAAGGAGGAATATATGAAATTCAGATTATTAGCAGCCGGTGTATGCGTACTGACGTTGGCAGCCTGTGGTGATAATGCCCAGAATCCTGAACTGTTAAAAGGTGCGAGTTTTGTTTCTGCGCAACCGGGCGTTGATATCACACTGTCGTTCGATCCGGTTGAAATGCGCGTATACGGTGGCGTTGTTAATCGTTATAACGGCGGATATACCGCGGATGGCAACAACATTAAATTCGAAGGTTTTGCATCAACTATGATGATGGGTGATGCCGAAGCAATGGAAACAGAACAAGAATACTTTGAATTTATGCCAACAGTCGAAACATATGTATTGGACGAAGGCAAACTGACACTGATTTCAGGTGATGGCAAAGAAATAATCTTTACCCAAATCGAAGTAGAACCAGCAGAAACAGCCGCGTCAGCGACCCCAGAAACAGTTTCTGAATAAATTCATTCATATTCACTTGACAATCGTTAAAAGAATATGTATAATTTGGCGGCGTTCGATAAGAACACGGCAGTTTTGGCCCCATCGTCTAGAGGCCTAGGACACCGCCCTTTCAAGGCGAGAACACCGGTTCGAATCCGGTTGGGGCTGCCAAAATAAACAAATCGGGTTTTATACCCGATTTTTCTTTGTTTTCCAATACTTTCAGCGGTTCGTAAGTCGGGTGTTAAAAATCACCACGATTTCGCACATTTACGAACTTTTCATGAAAATACTTTATACACCGTGCTGTTCTCCTGAACTATCAATATCTTTGGTAATAATTATTTTAGAAACAGCGTTTGTTCCTTTTTTAATTTTTCTAGTCTTAGTTTCTATCAACTCTTTTTTGTATTCTTTAAACCAAGCCTGTAATTCACTTACCGAATCAAAATATCTGCCAGACTCACTCGGAAAATATTCTCGCGCTTTTGGCAACCCTTCCAATGACTCTAAGTTTTCTGCACAGAAAGAGAAAAGACCTCCTATTTCTTTTGGCGCCCCCTTCAAAGATTTTAATTTATTTCCTTCGGAGCACAAAAAATTTCTCCCAACCCTTCTTGGGCTCCCATATAATGTAATCAACTGATTACCTCTACATATAAAATCATCCGCAACCTCCTCCGGTCCACCACTTAGGCTTGTCAATTTATTATGTTCACAACCAAAGGTACCGTTGATTATTTTTGGCGCCCCTTTCAATGTGGTTAATTCATTAAAATCACAATAAAAAGACCTTCCAACATATTCTGGCGCACCGTGTAGCGATGTTAATTTATTACCGCGTATATAAAAATATCCATCAACTAATTTTGGGAACCCTTCTAAAGACTCTAACACCCCATCAATAATCCTAATATCACCCGTAATTTTTAATTTGGATATATTTGGAAAATGCGAAATCTCAATCTTTTGAAAACAGATTGCTGGAATTTCTGTGCCAGATGCCAAATCTACTATATTTTTTATATTACCATCGTTGTCTATAACGTACAACTGCCCACTTCTGCAAAATACAACTCCCGCATCCATAGGATCAAAGGTTTTGTTTTCATCAAATCTTTTTTGCGGGATTAAGGACAATTTTTTCTGACGAATAAAATAATTTTTCGTCATCCCAAAAGCATCATCAAATTCACGAGACAGTGTTGCCATGTTATTTTTATATCTACATGTTCTAGGGGAAATGGATTTTTGCAAATTCCATGGCAGCCCTTTACGAGATACAAAATTTATACAATGCGGATAAGTTTCATATTCTTTACCATATAACAAGATAGGTTTATTTCCTAATTTCATTATAAAAATATCATTGTCTGTACGTATCGATTCATCGTGATATTTATCCGAAAGATCTAATGGAAAAAAAGATACCTCTATACCATTTAACACGCTTCTAAAACAATATTTACCGATATCTCCTGGCATATCAAACCACCACCAAAGCCCCGCAGAGGCATCAACATATCTAATTCTTATATTAAAATATTCATAAAATCGTTTTCTAAAAACATATCCCTGGTCAGCATATACTTTTTCCTCGTCATAAACTGATTGCCCTGCTTCATCGTCCCACAAAAATAAGCATCTTAAAAAAATACTTGTTTTGATACAATAATTGAACAATGTCAGCGCATCCTGCTTTGTTAACGAAACATCTGGTTTGTTAAAATTGTTCACAATTCTGCTGATGTTTTTTTCTAACTCAATCGAACTTCTGTCATTGCAATCTTTATGAACAGCAACCATAAATTCAGATTCTATTTTTGAAAAGACCTTCTTTTCGCCCGTAGCACTTTTCGCAGCAAACCTGGAGTAAATATGTTCAAAATTTACACTACCGTTTTTAATATCTTCTTCAGTGTACGAGTTGCCACAAAAAGGACACGTGCCATATACGCCATCGGAAATACCGACACGATAGCCCTTTGCATTCCCTTTTTCATCACGATACAATTCTGGTTTTTTATTTTTCATAATTAGTACTATATCATAAAACACCTAAAAAATCTTTTACTTCTTTCCCAAATAACAATAAATCGCGGATAAAAGCTGTTAGTGGATTGCACCAGTCGCCTGCCTCAAAAAAAATCAAAACCACCAACAGGTGACTTTATTCCGATATTTTATTGCCACGGTCATCATAGTCCAGATAATTCCATTTTTTATCTTCGGCCACAGTAGCAAAACAACAATATAATTCTGGATCACAATTTTCAGAATATGTCCGACCCGCACAAAACTCGCTGGGCCCCAAACAAAATTCCCGGGCAAAATCCCTGGGGTAGCCGGCTGCAACCTTAGTTTCCACGCATTCCCTGGCGATTTCAAGCCGCAAACTATCCTCGTCTGGCATAGAAGAAAAAACAAACATTCCCAGCAAAATTAACCCGCACCATACGCAAGCAATAACAAATGAGATTTTTGATAAAATGTCGGAACATGTATTTTTTCTTGCCCTTGTATTCCTGGTAGTTTTTATAAGGCAGATAACTGATACAATTATTAATATTATGTCTATAACATCTATTAATCTGGGGAAATTATCATAGAATACACCTAGCCCCTGTAATGACCAGTACAAGCCAACGCCACACAAGAATATAAGCACAATATACGGCAACCTGTAATCACGGCATATCAACCTTGCAATTGCAAAAATCGGCAATACAAGAAAAAAACCAATCGTCAAAAACGTCAGCCATCTGGTTCCTGAATCACACACAGAAAATACAGCAAGACAAACGCCCAGCCCAAACAAAAGGCCGGCTAATATATACTTAACCCATTCATACCAGCCCCACAATTTGATGTGCGCAACTAATTGCTTAAAGTATTTTTTGATAAACATAATTTCATCCTGCACGCTTTTTAGATTTGTAAATCTTTGACATACCCCGCCCGACGCACAAAAAAATCCCCTGTACAGGGGGATTTTTTATTATTTTGAAAAGCTGTAATCCATTTCCAGATGATTTGGATTGTATGTGCCATTCATAATCGCCAATGTATCTTCGACGATTACCAATTCTTCGTTTGTGGCAATCATCAAGATTTTCACACGGCTGTCATCTGTGCTGATAACGGCACTGTCAACACCTTTGCGTGCCAGGGCCGCTGCGTTCTTTTCTTTGTCCAGTTTTATACCCAATTCTTCCAGGCCGGAACAGAACTTTTCACGCAGATAATCGTCGTTTTCACCAACGCCCGCTGTGAACACCAACGCGTCAACGTGACCCAATTCAGCCATAAATGCACCGATGTATTTTTTTACATTGTGAGCCTCCATTTCAATGGCCAGACGGCACAGGTCATTTGTATCTTTGTTGCCTTCGACGTCACGACGGTCGGCAAAGCATTCCGTAATACCCATAAGACCAGAATCTTTGTTCAAATGTTTTTGCATCTGATCTGGGGTCAATCCCAAACGCTGCATCACGTACAAGACAACACCTGGATCCAAATCGCCTGGACGTGTGCCCATAGTCAGCCCCGCCAATGGTGTCATACCCAAAGAGGTATCAACAGAAACACCGTTGCGAATTGCGGTTGCAGATGCGCCAGAACCGATATGCAATGTAATCAGATTGCATTCGTTCGCAGGCTTGCCCAATAATTTTGCAGCAACCTTGGAAACGTACAGGTGGCTGGTTCCGTGGAAGCCATAGCGACGTACGCCCAGTTCAGAATACCACGCACGAGGCACCGCATAGCGATACGCATAATCTGGCATAGTCTGGTGGAACGCAGTATCAAATACTGCAACCTGGGTCGCGTTTGGCAACAACTGTTGCGCAGCAACAATGCCGACCAATGCAGCTGGATTGTGCAATGGTGCAATTTGAGACAATTCGTCAATCGTCTTGATAACTTCATCGTTGATTTCAACAGATGATGCAAACTTTTCACCACCCAATACGACACGGTGGCCGACACCCTTGATCTCGTTCATATCGACGGACGCTTCACGCAGCATAAACATAACAACGTTCAAAGCCTCGTTATGATTTTGCATACTGCATTCTTTCTTTTGCTTTGTGCCGTCTGGATATTTTTGGGTGACAAAAGAATCCGGCAAACCAATCTTTTCAACGTTTCCACCAACAATGGCGGTTTTGGAATCTGCGTCGAACACCTGATACTTCAGGGACGAGGAACCACAATTCAGTGCAAGTATGTACATATGAAATCCTTTTTTTCTTCTTCGGCGCACAGCATAGCAATGTTTTTTATACCTTTCAACAATAAACGTGGAATAAAACACACCAATTTGCATCCGTCAGTTCCGTTTTGGTGCCCATATCACGGTGACAAGCCCAGTATTTTTGCGCCCCAACCATCAGACGGATATTAAGGCCGTTTTTATCAACAAAGCAATTTATGCGCGGGCAATCATATTCCCCAACCCCAAACGCCCAAACCACATCACCGGCGACATAGCCGGCTTCGTCATTCTGACAAATAAGCGCGGCACGTACAAAATGGGGCATTTGTTCACCACCAAACACATAATTTAGGTGTGCAGTTTTTGAATTTATGGGAACAGGCATAGTTTCGGTCACAGTAAATGGCGTGGGCGCGTGTTTAGCAAATAAATCAGACCACATTTCATCAGGAACCGCTGTTATATCAAATGTTCCGGTGTTGGTTGCCGCATCATCCGCGCGACGCAGTGCAAACCCGCCCAGCGTTTCGCCATCGTGAATGCGCAAAGTTTTTGCATCAATATCCATTGTTATTTCACCAGGCAGTCCGGTAAAATCGTTGTTTTGTGCGGCGGTGCCGCGTCTTATTTGAAGTACACGTGTCATAAGTAATCCTTTTTTCATGAAAATAAAAAGCCCGCCAGTTGGCGGGGCAAAAAAACAAACGCCATCGTTCCCGATGACGCATGTGTGTATTATAGCATAAATTAACAAAAAAATCAAGTATTAGCGTATAATTTGCGCTGTACGATTTATCAGCGTTTGTCGAACAGTTTGTTGTCGGCCACCACACATCGGCCAAGCAGTGCATGACACATCGCATATCGTGCCATTTGCAGTGACCGTCAGATTCCGGATAAGCGTGCTGTACATCCTGACTGGGGCAAGTATGCGATTTACATCCCGTATATCCTCGTCCCTTTGTTTATTCCACCATTTAAGATTTGTTTCATTGCGATACTCCAGAGAGTACCTGGCTTTACGTTCCTCTTCTTCCATGGTTTCCTTTATAAATTCTTTGGAGTATGGTTCCAATTTGTGCACCTCTCCCTGTAATACACGCAGTTGTTCGTATATATGCTTGTACTTTTCATAATGTCTGGCAAGGTCAGCTTCCTTGGATGAGAAAGAAAAAATCCAAGAAAGTTTTTCATAGCCTTCTGCATCTTCTAGCAACGCGCCCTTGATAAGAATAGAACGGTGCCGTTTTTTAAAATCTTCCAGGCGTTGTTTCGCGACAACATACAAAGGTTCCGTTTGTATGTGTTTTGTTCGCAAATCATTTCGCAAACGGGCAAGTTCGGCACTAACGTTTACTTCGCCTGAATATTTTTGTTGATAGATATTCTGTAATTTGGATATCGCCTGGGAATATTTTACATATTCGGAATAAGAAATCTCTTTGAAGACGAAAGTGCCAAGATTGCCAACCGCATAAGGAATGCGAATAGTAGTCATAATCAACCCCTTTTGGGGATTATTACACACGGCATCCAATTGTCAACAGATTTAGCGCACAACGGCCCAGCATCTTAGGCGGCGATAGAATGCGAACTGTTATAGTCGGCAATTAGGGTACTTACCTGGCCATTAAAACGCTTTTGTGCGTTTTTCGCACTAAGATTTCTGAACCAATTGTACATAGGCCCGGTTTTGGTGTTTCGCCCTGTTTCCAACATATTCCAGTATTTAACCAATTCTTCCAAATCATCAACATGAGTGGCATCCCAATTGCGCACTTCTTCTTCATGGCGTGTTATCTGTTCGTTTAATTGATCCAGCAATTCTTGACCATTTACTAGATGTTCTAACAGTCTTTGTCTTGTACCCAGTCGTCTTCTGTTCAGTTTCAGGGTTGGGAAACCGGTTTCTATGGCGTCCAGGTGGGCCTGCAACGGCGCGCCGGTACCGGTCAGTGTTGGCTTTGGTTTCAAAGTGTCTGAATTAATTGAGTCCAGGAAATCACTCACCGCTTCGTATTCAGTTTGATTCGCGATCGGATCCCATGCGCCACCACCGGTCACATTATTGTATGTTTGGGCCAAGGCGGTTCTCAATGCCTGAACATTCGCAGCGCAGAAAGTGTCTATGGCGGTTATGTATCCTTGGATGTCATGTTCCATGTTTGCTTTTGCAACGTCGTACGTATGTCCACGACGAATTCTGTCAACGGTGGCTTGGGTTGTGGCTTGTTGTGCGCGTTCACTGGTCAGCAACCTTTCAAGCGCCACCTTGTCGGCGGCCTGTTTGTCTAAATAGGCGTTGTGTTCGGCCGCGAAATTTCCACTTTTATCAGAATATTGTTTGATTTTGCTGCCTGACAGGTTTATCGCATTACCAACCATAGTTATGCCATAGCCAATACCCATAAGTGCGGTTTTGATACCTTTGTCCAACGCTTTGGTGACAACCTGCATTCCTTCGTTTTTATTCCATGACAATTTGTCGTGGGAAAAGATGCTTAGTTTTTCTTTGCCCAGGGCATCCATAATCTTGCTGGTGGTATAGTCGTAATGTAATACGGAAATCAGTTCCAATGCGGTCTTGGCTTCGTCCTTTTTGCCTTCTTTGATTGCGCGTATCATGATTTCTTTGACCAAAGCCTGCATATGCGTGCCATTTTTCAAAGCACCGGCCCAGACCTTGGATATTTTTGGGTCGTTTTTCAATGCGTTCAGCGTTTTGTCAAACCATTCAAGATGCTTTTTTGCTTTGAACTCGCGCGCACCCTGCAATTTGTCTTTTGCGTTGCCGATGTTTTTTAATACACCATCCAGACCGTCCGTTTTTTTCAGTCCTTTGCGCAAATGCTTGCAAATTGCTTTGGCTTCTGGCGAAAAAAACAACTCGTCGCCTTTGAGTTTTGCATATTTTTCCAGGCAGTCAGAATATGTATCACCCCACCATTCAGACAAGCGTTCCGGCAAGGTCAGAGTATCTTCGCGCTTCGGCTGCACATAATCTTCACTTTTTGGATCGTCGTATGATTGATTCTTTATCGCCTTGTTCAACGGCCCAGAAATTTTACCGTCATCGTATTGTTCAAAAACTTCGCGAACTTTTGAATCGCGCCGAAGCGTATCTAACAAAGTTCTGTATTCGTGTTTGAATTGTTCCAGACGAAATACCGAGATATTATCGTCATCAAACCACGCGGAAGTATCGCTGCAATCTGGGATTTCTGATGGATTTGTAATCCCCAGACGTTGTTGCATGGTTGTGTCACCCGCGATATAACCGTCAATAACCTGAGCAACTTTTTCCAGGTTCTTTCTGAACTTTGGGTTTTTGTTATATTTTTCCGAGACAATTCCACCCAACAAATCATCATATGAAAAATCGTCAGTCAACAATCCCCAGTTTTTTAATTGCAACTCTAAACGATTTTTATACTTGGTCAAAAAACCATGAAGTGTAACCGCCGTTGAGCCAGCAGGGGCTGGACCAATTTTTTGCTTGCCGGCGGCGGTCGCCTTGGTGTATTGGAACAAATGGTGGATGGTCGTTGTACCAGATGTATGCGAACCAAAGTACGTGTCCAGGAATTTTGTGGCCTTGTCATTATACTTGAAATCCTTCCGGGCCCCATCCATTGACTGAAAGGCGCTCTGAAAGGCCTTGAACATTTTTTTCCATTCTTTGTCGTCGGCCCCCAGATACATTTCATCGGCGGGGTCCTCTGGGTCGGGCAAAGCCTTCTGTATATAAATATTCGTTTCAGGAACGGTTTCAAATTCACCGGTTGCGGGGTTTTTCTTTAATAATTCTTCCGCCCAGATTTTCTGGTTGTCGGTCGCCTTTTTATCCCGGATATAGCCACAAAATTGCACAAATTGCTCGTGCGACATTTCACGAAATATCAGCCTGTTGTAATAAGCTGTCAAAAAATCTTTCATATTAGCCATAATCGCACCTTTAACTATCCTGTTTATTATAGTGTAAATTTGACAAAATTTCAATATTTTCTGTACTTTTTTTGTGGATTTTGGTTATATTTTTCTTGGAAAGGACGATTTATGAAAAGATTGCTGATTTCGCTGTACGGTTTTTCATTTTTTAATAAGTTTTTATTGCTGACACCCGTCTATGCAATTTTTATGCAAGAAAATGGTTTAAGCGACCTGCAATTGTCCACTATGTTCATTGTGTCGGCCGTGGGAACAATACTGGCACAGGTGCCAATCACATTTATCACAAACAGAATTGGGCAGCGATGGTCTATGATTGCAGGACAAATCTTGAAAGGCATTGCGATATTACTGTGGTTGGTGACACCAACATATTTGGGTTTCGCGGTCGGTATGTTTTTATGGGGCGCCCAGGCAGGATTCCGTGGTGTCGCATTCGAAGGCCTGGTATATGATTCCGTGGCGGCATACGGTAAAAAACGTGAATATTCACGAATTCTGGGACGCAAAGCAACATACGAATCAGTCGGAACGGCACTGTCCGCATTTGGTTCGCTGCTGATGTTTATGGGATATGATTGGGTGACATGGGCGTCGGTTGCCGCGATACTGATTTCTATGATCTGCCTGCTGTCGGTGCCATATCGTCCGATTACGCCCACTAATGTAGCGGCAATAAGTATACGTAAAATGATGCGAACAGGCGTTCGTGTGTGTATGCGAACCCCCTGTTTGATGCCGATTATGCTGTTGGCATTATTTGTGGCAAATGTACCATACATTGATGATTTTTTAAGCCCCATAGCATTACAAATCGGTATCCCAACAGAATATGTGGGGATTGTGCCGCTGTTCTTGTTGGGGTGCGCGACAATCGGGCAACGATTTGCGTATAAATTTGCAAATCTGTCGGATAAATTTTTATATGCGCTGATCGGGGTGGTTGGAATGGCGTATATTGGATTTGGAATGGATTATGGAATTGGCTCTTTGTGGATTATGGGCGTGGCATATATGTTGTTCTATGGGATTTATACACTGATATATTCACGATTTCAACATATGATTCCATCGCGTCATCGGTCAGTTGCGCTGTCTTTTTATACGACAATAAACTATGCGACTTATATGATTGTCTGCGGCATTGTTGGGCTGGGGGCAACATTGGGCAGTTGGCGGTTCAGTATTATGATTCTGGGGGCAATAATGATTGCGGTATGTGTTTGGGCAATGACATTCGTCCGTAAACGCTGTGGCACAATTAAAAATTAAAGAAAATTTATGCTGGGATTTTATTAGTAAAAGGACTATAATCACACCTGAATTTGGCTTTCAGGAAGGGAATATGAAGAAAAAATCAAGCTTGCGCAAATTATTATTTAATGTGTATGCGTTTGCGTTCTTTAATAAACTGCTGTTGCTGTCGCCCGTGTACGCCGTGTTTATGCAAGAACACGGAATGTCGGATATGCAATTGTCCGCACTGTTCATTATTCTGTCGGTCGGGACATTTATGACCCAGATTCCCGTCACGTGGGTGACAAATAAACTGGGGCAGAAGAATGCAATTAACCTTGGGCAACTGCTAAAAGCGATTGCATTTGTGCTGTGGCTGATATGGCCCACGTTCTGGGGGTTTTCAATCGGGATGTTTCTGTGGGGGATTCAGGCGGCGTTCTTTAACGTGGCGTACGAAGGACTGTTGTATGACGAACTGCGCGCACGCAGACATCACGATGTTTATGCGCGGGCATTGGGAATGCGATACAATGTGTCGGCGGTGGCGGTGGCACTGTCCGCATTTGGGTCGCTGATGATGCCGTTGGGATACGAATGGATTACGATGGCGTCCTTGGTGGCAGTGGCACTGTCTATGATTTCAATCAACAGAATCCAAATACGCGCACACCACAAATCGGTAAAGCGACGGGAACGCAAAACGGACTTTATGAAATTGTTTAGAACCGGCACAAAAATCTGTGTCCAGACACCGTGTATTTTTCTAATGCTGATGCTGACACTGTTGGTAAGTAATATTTGCTATCTGGACGATTATTTAAGCCCAATCGGAATTGAAATCGGATTACCTGTTATGTATGTGGGACTGGTTCAGTTCTTTGCACTGGGGTGCAGCGTTCTGGGGCAGACATTCGCACACAGATTTAAGCATATACCAGATTGGATGCTGTATTCTGCAATTTGTGTGGCAGGCGGATTGTACATAGTATTCGCATTCAGTTATTCTGTGGCGGGGTTGTGGGCACTGGGGGTTGCGTATGCTTTGTTTGCGGCGATATATATATTGCTGTATTCCAGATTCCAAGACTTTTTGCCTTCGTCATATCGGTCGGTTATTTTGGCACTGTTCAGTATCGGCGAAAATATTACGTATATTGTGACATGTCTGCTGATTGGGTTGGGCGGAACATTGGGCAGCTGGAAGTACAGTATTATGTTCATAGGCGCTACATTGGTGCTGATTGGGCTGTGGGCGCTGGTGTACATCAGGGATAGATGCGCCGTTTCACAGATACCACGCGGGCACACCATCAAAACAACACGACCCGCAGGTTCAGATATTGTTTAAGCATAGATTCTTGTACGGTTAAAACGTATAAAATAGTAATATACGGATATGAAGCCAAATGTCCGTATAATTTTTTTAAAATCTTTGCCGTATCTGATGTCAATTGCAGGCGGAATCATACTGTACACAGGCGCAATAGATAATGCACCAAATGCAAATCTGCAAGATCTGGTTATTAATGTGTCGGCGTCTTTGTTGTCGATTCCGCTGGTTTTTTTGCTGTACGATTATACTAATTCACGCATCACAAACCAGATGAAGCAAACAATGGTGACCAGTATGACAGACAAACTGAATGTGCTGATGCTGAATATTATTATGCTGTTGCGAGAATCAATGGGTGTGCGAACAAAACTGACAACAGAAAATCTGAATAGAATGCTGATATGGCAAGCACCAGAAATATCAAAACGAATTAAGATTACACCAAAAATTCTGGATAAACTGCACGAATACCACAATGAACTGGACACACAATTGTTCAGAAATGCCCAAACACACGTTCTGACAACCGAACAGGCACAGATTCTGGCCGGATTGGTACGCGATATAACACATCTGATAAATGAAAGCAAATTTAGACACAACAAGCATATCACCGCAAAATATATTGAATCTGTGATGGGACGGATTCTGGACTGGCTGGATTCAGACAGCGTGGCGGCAATGAATCTGGCCCAGCATATGGCAGATACAAACGCCACAGATAACAAAAAATAAAAAAATTTGTATTTTTTGCATTTTTTCTTGCATTTTGTTTTTTTATATGTCAAAATGTCCGCCGACCACTGGAAACGAAATACTTGTATTTTGACTTTCCAGGTCCGGCTTTGGGGACATAGCTCAGTTGGTAGAGCAAATGACTTTTAATCATTGGGTCCAGGGTTCGAGTCCCTGTGTCCCCACCAGAAATTCAACGACCGCTTGCCGGTCGTTTAATTTTTTTATTTTCGCTTGTAAAAAAAATTGAAAAACTGCGATTTTATGCTAAGTTCACAGTAGAATAAAAGCATAAAAGGATAGACAATGTCATTTACACAGGAAAAAAGAATAAAAGTCCGCAAGTGTCAGGGTTGTGAAAAACACTGCGAATTTGGTGTTAAATTCGAAGAATCAAAAGTCATCCACAAAGGAAAACTGGTATCCAAACAATGCGTATATCCAACACTGGGTGGAAATGCCATAAAATCATACTTTAATAGTATTGGCGAAACTGTTAAGCCTGGCTTTCTTATTATGGACAATATTGTCATACTGGATAGGGTGCCCAAAAAAATAAATGCTGAAACTATGTCACATATTACCGAAGACATGTTAAAAGAGGCACAACTAATTTCTTATTTGTGCGACCATTACAAAACAAGATAGAAACAACAAAACTAATCCACCGCCCGATTGGGTGGTTTTTTGTTTGTGTGACAGCTTTGGTGTTTTTAATGAAAAAATTAGTCGCAAAAGAATGTGCAACATAAGATAATATACAATACAAATGCGATAACCCCAATATGACACATCGGTATATTTGGCACATTACTTGATCATATCTAAATAATAAAACATGCGCCCGTGGGCGCATGGTGCAGATGAACATATAAGCCGGATTCTGTCCTGCCGACAGGCCAGTATGTTTCGCATACCACCCCGCGGTAGTGGGCATGATTAATCTGCATATTGCATTACTGCGATATGTCAAGCCTTCTACCCGCCCCCGATGTGGGACACATATAGGGAGCCTATTTGAAGTTGCTGCGCGCAGAGATTGCCCGTTTCACTCGAATTTAATCGTTTACGTCACTGTTGCTCTAATCGTCGGGTTGCCCCGCCCGGTATATTAGCCGGTACGCTGTCCCAAGCAGTCCGGACTTTCCTCCGCCTGTTGCCAGACGGCCATGCCCTGTGCATCTTACGGTTGCTGATTTTAGCAGTTTTTTATGATATTTCAACTTTTCTTTTTACAGTTGAATATTTGCGCATTTTTCACTAAATTTATATGTGATGAGATGCCAAATAATAGATTTTTTAAATACTGACCTGCAATTTATTCGCGGGGTGGGTCCGGCGTTGGCTGCGCGACTGGATGAAGTGCTGGGCGGGCGGCGTGTGTTGGATTTTCTGCGTCACCGTCCATCATATGTGCGTGCACGCGGGATAACAGAAAATGTGCTGGATGCAAATCCAGGCGACACAATTACAATTCCGTTATTAATAAAATCACATCGCACGGGACGTGCATTTCGTGGACGTCGCAGTCCAAGCCAGATTACCTGCAATGACAAAATGGGGAACACCGTTATTATTCAATTCTTTAATGCAAAATATCTGGATTATTGGATGAACAAAATGCCAGTGGGCACGTGGCGTATGGTGTCAGGAAAACTGGAAAAGACATCCAAACCGACCATCAATCATCCGGACTTTATTGAAGAATTACAAAACGCTGCAAAAATCCCATCCGCCCAGGCAATTTATCCGGCAGGCGAAGGGTTGACCCAAAAAGTATTTGCAAATATTCGCGATCAAATTTTTGCTGCCCTGCCCGACAAATTACGCGGAGAAAGTGATGAACGCGTGCTGGAATTTTTTGATGCTTTGGAACACGTGCATTTTCCAAAATCTGATGCAGAATTGGCGCCAAACGCAACATATATGGCAAAATTAGCGTACTGTGAATTATTAGCCCATCAGGCCGCGATTGTTATCAGTCGGCGCAATCGTATGGACGTGCGGAACCGACGAACCGTGCGGGCAAAAAAATACGATTTAATGGAAAAGTTTTGGAGCACCCTGCCCTTTGAAATGACGGGCGCGCAAAAGCGTACGTGTGATGATATTTTTCACGACTTGATGCGAGACGTGCCAATGATGCGACTGGTCCAGGGGGATGTGGGCAGTGGCAAAACCATTGTTGCATTGGCCGCTGCTGTGCGAATGGCCGAAATGGGTAGCCAGACCGCTATATTGGCGCCAACCGACACATTGGCACAGCAACATTTTGCGAAATTAAAGCCTATGTGTGATGAAATTGGTATTGTGTCCGACATTCTGACCGGCCGCGACAAAGGCGTGGCACGTCGTGAAAAGTTAATATCGTTGCGATCGGGGCGCACACGTGTTGTTGTGGGAACACACGCATTATTTTCTGCGGATGTTGAATACAAAGATTTAGGGCTGGTTATAATTGACGAGCAACATAGGTTTGGCGTTGCCCAGCGCGAAGCATTACGCAATAAAGGAAAAAATCCAGATTTGTTGGCACTGTCCGCGACACCAATTCCGCGTACGCTGTCTATGACAATCTATGGCGATATGGACGTGTCTATTATTAACGAAAAGCCCGCCGGACGAAAGCCCATAAAAACAACCAAATTGTCGTGTGCACGGATTATAGATTTGTTAGAACGCATTGATATGCAGGTGAATGCTGGCGCCAAGGTGTTCTGGGTTTGCCCATTGGTTGAAGAATCTGAAAACGATAACGCAATGACCGCAGCCGAAGAACGACACAAGATGTTGGCTGAATATTTCCCAAATGTGGGGCTGGTTCATGGAAAAATGGATAAAAAAGAACGCGATGCGGTTATGGCAAAATTTGCCGCCACGGATTCCGATATGCCAATATTGGTCGCCACCACAGTGATAGAGGTTGGAATTGATGTCCCACAGGCGTCTATTATTGTAATTGAAAACGCAGAGCGGTTTGGTTTGGCTGCTTTACATCAATTGCGTGGGCGCGTGGGGCGCGGCAACACGCAATCGTACTGCGTGCTGGTATTTGGACGAAACGTATCAGAGGACGGATTAAGGCGACTGGATGTACTGTGCGAAACCGATGATGGGTTTGTTATCGCAGAACAAGATTTAATGATGCGTGGTGTTGGCGAATTATTGGGCACGCGACAAAGTGGTTGGATGCGATACTATTTCGTGGACTATCGCGAACATCGGGATTTGTTCAAGTTGGCCTCAACCGCTGCACGTGATAATGATATAGATTCCTGGGTGTGTGATTTAATGTATTTCTTTGATCGTGGGGTGGTGCTGGGTGCGTAAGATTTTTATATTTTTATTGTCGCTGATTATCGCCATTCCATCGATGGGTGCATCATTGATAAACGACACAGAAATAGAACGCGCGATTGGGAAATTGGTTACGCCACTTGTACACGCCGCCAATATTCCAGATGGCCGAATGAATATTCATATTGTCAACGACGATGACTTTAACGCATTTGTTATGGGTGGCGAAGATATTTATGTTTATACAGGGCTGTTGAAGCAAATCAAAAATCCAAATGCACTGCAGGCCGTAGTCGCACACGAATTGGGGCATACACTGGGCGGACATATGGCACAAATGTCAGACCGAATGAACGCAGAAATGAAGCGCACAATGCTGATTCAGGCGTTGGGGGTGGGCCTGATGGTAGCAGGCGGCAATCCGACGCTGGGGGCTGGGGTTTTAGCGGGCTCGTCCGGGGTTGCACAACAATCTATGCTGGCATTCACGCGTGACGAAGAACGTGTTGCCGATAATATGGGCGTGGATTTAATGGTTCGTGCGAAGCAAAATCCAAATGGATTTATCACCGTTCTGGAACAAATGCAGGAATTAACGGGCGCGGCGGAATCTCGTATTAACCCAAACCGTATAAATCACCCACTGACCACAGAAAGATTAAATAATGTACGGGAACAGATTGCACAAATCAATAATGATAAAAAATGGAAGTCGGCCAATGCGGCAGAATACGAATTGGTGCGTGCAAAACTTATTGGATATCTGGACAGCGCCAAACAAGTTCGTGAAAAATATCCAAATTCTGATAAATCTGATGCGGCGATTTATGCGCGCGCAATCGCAAATATGCGCGGTGGGAATCTGGATGGGGCGCGTGTGGGTACGCAGACACTAATATCACGACATCCAGACAATCCATATTTCTATGAATTATTGGGGGATATTGAATATCAATTTGGGCACTATGACGACAGTGTCAAGGCGTATGAAAAATCATTGGAACTGGTGAGGGATGCGCCACAGATTCAGACTGCATTGGCATTGGTATTAAGCGAACGCAACAAACCAGGCGACGAGGCGCGCGCAATCGAAATGTGCAAGCGCGCGTTATTAAAGGCCCCCGCCCCGCTGACATACTGGGTTCTGGCACGCACATATGGGGACCGCAATCCTGGACACAGCGCGTGGGCAATGGCAGAATATTATAATATGATCGGCCAAAAAGATGATGCCAAGGCATATGCAAAACGCGCCCAAAAATACCTGAAAAAAGATACCGCAGAATATATCAAATCTGGTGATATATTAAAATAAATATTGACAATATATCTCTTTGCGGCGATGATGGTTTGTTATGATTAAACCAGGGGATAAATTTTCAGCAAATGATTTAACTACTTCTTTGAAAGAGGTTTGCAATTATGAAGTCAATAATTTTGCAATTAATAATCGGTGTGTTGCAGGTGTAATTATTGGTGATTCCGCCATTGTGCCAGTCAATATGACGCCCTGCGAATATAAAAACATTTGTGAGGAAGAAAATAACGCGCTTACATCAAGCGCGCTGAATCTGGACAGGCAATTGCGCAAAGTCGGATTGAAAACCACGCACAGGTTTGCCTACAAATACAAGATAGGAGGATTAACGCAAAAACAAATAATTGATTCAGCATATTGTCTGGAATGGTTTTATCAAATATGGAATACAACCATACCAAAACAAGAATTTGAGGATGAATATTTTTCTAAAATTGATGACGCGTTCCGCCTGACGTACTATTATGCACAGTATTTGTGGGCACAGAACCCGCGTGTATGTGGCGATATTGCCAAAGCGCTGTGGGCGCCAGATGTTTCTCGTTGGAAACAAATCACGGCCGCAATTCTGGGAATTGGGTTTGGTTTTCACCCTGATGATGTTTACGAATTCGCAATCGAACATATAAATCCAAACCTGTCACGACAGGCACACGATAAGCGATATGCAGAACAGCGGGAGTTCAAAAATAAAATGAAGGATTGTTGGAGTATTGATACAGGGTGTTTAGTTCTGTCGCAAAAAAACCGCGACAAACTTGAAAAAATTGTCACAAAGACAGATACGCCCTATTTTGTGCAGGTTGTAAAGAAACTATTGCTTAAGAAGGAACGATAATAAAAATCCCCCGAATGGGGGATTTTTATTAACAACCGCCGGTCATATTGCCGATGATTTTTGAAACAGAAATATCTTTGTGCAGCAGGAATTCATATTCACAGTTACCTGATTTGTAATAGCCGCCACAAGCGCTTAATGTCAATACGGCAACCAATGCCAACAATGCTTTTTTCATAGGTTCTCCTTTTATGTTAAAGTTAACGTGTAAATTATACAGGAATAAATTCAAACTTTCAATACTTTAGATAGAATTTTTTATCCAATGAATACGCAGCCCACATACCACAATTACATCAAACCGCGCATCGCCCGTCCAACCAATGCGCGCGATAAATGTTTCCGCCGCACGACGCAGACGTGCCGATTGACGCATCGTAATCGCGTCAAATGCGGTTTGTACGTCAGGACGATTTTTCACCTCGACAAAAATTAACAGATTTCTGCGTCGCGCAATTATATCTATTTCCGCACGATTGGTATTACGACCCGTAATATAGCGAGATGAAACAATCTTGTAACCGTGCAGACGCAAATAATTGCGGGCCAGAAATTCTGCAAATAAACCCTTGGAATATGATGTTCTAGAACGCATACGGCTTTGCCCGGAAGTTTTCACGCGCAGACTGGATGTTCTTGACCAAATCGGACGCGTTGCGACCATTGTCCACCAAATCCAGCGCGCCATAGTATGCAATCAACATAGGGTCGTATGAATTCGTACTGGAAATCCAATGGTCCGTTCCTGAATTTGGCGCACCATATTTATCCAGCACGTGCTGCCAGAAAGCCAGGATTTTATTTTCACGCTGTTTTTCAAACTTTTCGGCCGCCCCTTCAATCTCGTTCACATCATTGTTATAAACCACACGGTATACACGATTATCTGTTGCATTGCTTGTAAAATAAACCACTATGGTTTCCCCAGTGTTTTCACGAACTAGATGTAATTCAGATGCATACAACAGACCACGATTGCGCGCCAGACTGTTGATACATTTTTCCAGTTCTGCTGGAACAACTGTGCCCTGGTTACGACATTCATAGTCAAGATTATTTTTCCAATCTGGGTGAATGGTATAGATTATGCCATTTTGTTGACGCGGGGCGTAAAGACCGCGTTCGCGAAAAAACAATGTGTAAACATCATCAAATGACATCCCCAACATAATGCCCGCAATATCAAATGCCCCAACAGATGCAACCGATGCACCTGAATTTAAATCAACGTCATCCATCGTGATGTCGGTGTCACCACTGTCCACAATGGCAAACTCGTTAAAATCGAATGCGTCAGTATCAGCGCACGCAACCCCAATAGATGTCACCGTGCATAAAATCATAAAAAATTTCAGCATTTGTTTCATATACTATATTATTCCCATTTTAGTCGTGTGATGCAACATCAATAACTATGAATTTAAATGCGGCGGCTGGGTCACCATCTGTTTCCAGGTATTCTTCAACAGATGTGCCCCAAACAACATCGCGCATACCAGGTGCATAATTTATACCCAGGTAAAGCGTTCCACGACTGATATCAGGAGATACGGAAAAATTATTCGGTGTACGCCACGTTTTCAATTCATATTCCGCAATCCAATACTGTTTATTTGTGTCTTGGACCAATGACAGCAATGAAACTGTACGCAGCATTCTGTCCTGGGCCATTTTTTCCAGTTCTGGCGCAACTTTTTCCAGCCAAGTGGTAAATACTGCACGGGTTGACATACGCGCCAATGATGTGCTGGCCTCTTTACGGCGGGTTATGTCCGTGACATCTGGAGTCACATAGAAATATTCCGTTATATATTTTGCAATCAGGCGTTCACGCATCGCATTGACACCAACGTCACTGTCACTTAGAACATCTTCAAAGCGCATTGATGCAGTGTCGCCCGGCTGAAAAAAATAAGTGTCAACAGATACCTTTTCGCCCGTGTCATAAATTAATCCAGACAAAACCAATGCAACGCACATCAGCGCCATTAGCAATAAACCTGAAAAAAATATTATCAGCTTCTTCATTAGTTCATCTTGTATGCGTTAAAGTCGGCTACATAGTACCCCAATGTTTGCGGATATGAATCCGCATTACTGGCAACCGTTGCGTATGCCAAAATTTTTATTGGGGCGTTTTTATTCGACAGAATTGTTGCGCTGATTTGCCAGGCGCCACCGTTCGGGGTCACTTCACCAATCGGATTCATCTGTATCGACGACATATCAATACGCCAGGTTTCACCATTTAATATGCGCGACTGATATTCTGGCTTTACATCAGATGTAAAGCGAGAAAAAATATCGTCCCCCGTTATACAATATATTCCGCAAGCCCCCGTTTCGACGCCAGATTTATTTTCAGGCGAACAATCAGTCGCGCGTTCACATTTATTCCACCGCGCTGTGTTTATATCCTGATTTTCTGCAATCCAAAACCAATTGCGCATAAATTTTCCGATCACTGATTCCTGTAATAAGCGGTCCGAAGTCATTTCGCGGGAAATTCCGTGTTGATGGCCAACAATTTCCCATTGGCCTGTAATGTCGTTAACAGATACCAAAAAAGGGTGTACGCGTACAGAATTGCGCGACCATAACAATAAACTGCACGCTACAACTATCAGCAAAAACACAATCATTATCGCAATCGAAAGTGTGCGGGATAACGCAATACGCGGCCCCGCAGGAAATGTAGGTGTGTTAAATTCGTCTGGATATCTCAGCATCCGTCCCCCCGGTTCCAGAACAGGTTATATCATATTACACGTTGTGCACCATAATGCAGGCACATGGACTTAGTTTTAATTCATTATTATCATATCCAACGCCAACTGGTTCACGATCATAAACCTGGCCACATCCGGCAAGGCACAATGCCAACAATACGCCACAAAATAATTTCTTCATAAATATATCCCCCTTTCCTGTTTTTTTAATTATACGCAAATTTTACAATCGCCGTCAAGATTAAAACTGAGTTTCAAACGACAGCAAGAAGCGCTGTTCCCGGTCGTATTCGGTCATCTTTAATGGCCAGCCCCAACTGAAATTCATTGGCCCCATCGGCGTATTCCAATAAATACCAACACCAACAGATGTGCGCCAAGAATCATCGATGTCATTGGCATAGTTATAAACGGGATCTGTGTATTCTTTTTCAGGTGGTTTCCCTAAAACGCCGTAATCAAAGAATACAAAGCCCTTAATCTGATATTCATCTGGGATAAATATTGGGAAATTTAACTGGGTTGAACCATTTAATTTCCATAACCCGCCCAATGCGTATGTAGAATTATACCACAGGCGTGAGCCAACACCCGCAACATCAAATCCGCGCAGCGATTCACCGCCCAAAAAATACCGATAAACACGCGATATATAATCGCCCCCCAATGGCTGAATATAACCAAAGTCCAATGATGAACGCAGTTGCCAGCGGTCATCCCAGAACTTTATCATACCAATAATGTCTGCGTTGTATCGCATATACGATTCCGTGCCCCCAAAGCCGGTATATGCAACACCAACATTCGCAACCACGCCGGTGTGTGTATTCTGGGCAAAGTTTGTGTCCAGATTATAATATCTGAAATTGGTGCCCAGGGTGTATAGGCGTGCCTCTTGCCAGCCGTCAGCTGCCTGGATATCATAATTCTGATCAAATGCAGCAGATAAACGCACATTTTGTGTCCAATGGTCTGTTAAACGCCAACCCATGCGACCCGCCAATGTCAAGGAATCACGATCATAACCAAAACCACCCAGGTTCGAATAATCATACATTGTGTACGACACATCAAATCCCCCAGACAGCGCACGACCGAACAGATATGGTTCGGTAAAACTGAATAATGCCTGTTTCTGATATTCAGCAATAGAACCGCGTATTTGTACAATTTGTCCGCGTCCCATAAAGTTGTTTTCAGTTATGCCCGCATCAACCATAAAACCGTTGATATTTGACCAGCCAAAACCACCTGATAATTCGCCGGTTGGCTGTTCTTCGACCTTGATATCCAGATTCATCATATTAGAATCAGCGACACGGGTCGGCACCATTTGAACGTCTTTGAAATAACGCGTACGCATTAATTTCTGGCGACCTTCTTCGATGGTTTGTAAAGAAAAAGGATCGCCGGCGCGCATTGGCAATGACTGTTGAATCACAGAATCAAATGTGCGAACATTGCCCAAAATGTTAATTGAATTCAGATAAATACGGTTGGTCTTTTGAATTTTGAACGTCAGGTCAATCGTTTTATTGGCATCATTCTTGGTCGGGATGGGTTCAACATTAATAAATGCATACCCATAGTCCGCAACCGCACTGCGCAATGCAGACAATGTTTCATCAACTAAATCAACATTGTATGTGTCGCCTGTTTTCATGGCAATCACATCCAGCAGTTCGTCCGTCGGCACATCCGGGAACGGATTGTCCACATTTAATTTACCAAAATCATACTTGGCCCCTTCGTCCACGGTGAATACAACCGAGTAATATTGACGGTCAGGCGTAAATGTGCCTGATGTGTCCGTCACGTTGAAATCAACATATCCGTTGCGCAGATAAAACTGGCGCAACATTTGGGCGTCGTATTGGATGCGGTCTTCGTCGAATGTGTCAAATTGCGTCATAAAACGCCACCAGGCGTGTTCGCGTGACAAAATTTCACCCCGCAGGGTGCGGTCTGAAAACTTTTTATTACCCTCGAATTTAATATCCGTAATCCAGGTCGGGTGGCCTTCGGTAATTTCATAGACAATATTTACACGATTGTCAGGCAATTCAATTTTTTGGGGTTCGATTTTTGTGCCGAAAAAACCCTGGCGCTGGTACACGGTCAACATACGCTGGACATCGGCACCGATTGTAGCCGCATCATAGGACGAACGTTCAGCGGTCTTGATTTCCTTTTTCAAGTCATCGGTGGACACTTCATCATTACCTTCAACCGTCACCATATTGATAATTGGTGATTCAACCACATCAATTTTCAAAACATTGCCCGACATACGTACATTGATTTTGGAAAAATAGTGACTTTCCTGCAATTTTTTTGCAATTAAATTTGTGCGCGATTCACCAACATTATCGCCAATTTTTACATCGGATAATATACGAATGGATTCATCATCCATACGCTGATTCCCAGACACATCAATACGCGAAACAGTTGCGCCAAAAGAATTTGACACAACAAATAATGACAATAATGCAATATATGATACTTTCTTCATTTTTTATAACCCAAATACACGTGCAATATCATTCCACATTGTTAATATAAACAACCCAAGAATCAATACCCAACCGCACATAATGGCAATTTCCATTCCGCGGCCTTGCAATTTGCGACGTGTGATACCCTCGATAATTAAAATCAACAAATACCCCCCATCTAATACCGGCAATGGCAATAAATTCAGCACCCCCAAATTCACAGACAGTAACGCAATTAGCGATAACAAACTAAAGAAGCCTGCAGCCATCGCCATTCCTGAATATTCCGCGATGGTTATAAATGACCCCAACTGTTTTGAAGAACGCTCGCCAGTGATAATTTGTTTCAATACAACCAACAATGTTTTGGATTCATAATATGTTTTACGTGCGCCCGAATACATTGCACGGAATAAGCCTTGAGACTTTGGATCAGCACGACGCGCGCCGTCCGCCACCATTCCCCAACGATCGGCCGGCGACAGTTTTATATTTACCAATTCATCACCACGAACAATCAGAACATCTGCATCGCGATTTGAAGCCAATTCCTTGGCCAAAATAACTTCGCCCCAGTTCGTTATCTTGGCATTGTCAATGCGAACTATTGTATCACCAGGTTTTACACCCGCATTAAACGCAACCGATTCTTGGATAACCTGGCCAATAACCGGTAATTGAGAATTGCCAACCAGACGTGGCTGGAACATAAACAACGATGTATAAATCAACCAAGCCAAAACAAAGTTCATAAATACACCGGCACCAATAATTATAAACTGCTTCCAGGCAGGAGCAGACAGATAATGTCCAACCTTTTTATCCGCAGGTAAATCTTTGTATTTTTTGCGGTTGAACATATCTTCTTGGCCATAAATGGAAACATAGCCCCCCAGTGGCAAACACGCAATTTTCCACAGCGTGCCACGCTTATCATGCCATTTTACAATCGCAGGACCAAATCCAATAGAAAAGGTATCAACACGTACCCCCGCCCAACGTGCCGCCAAAAAGTGCCCCAGTTCGTGCACAAATACAACAACGCCCAGAACAATCAACAACGCTGCAATCGTTAATAATACCTGCATATTTTTACCCTTCCTTTACCAATAAAATTTACATCATAACTAACCATACCAATGGCAACGCATAAATCCAGCCATCAAATCTGTCCAGCACACCACCGTGCCCCGGCAAAAGCGTACCAAAATCCTTGGTCCCTAGTTTACGTTTAATCCAACTGGCCGTCAAATCACCATACTGGGATAACAATGATATACTGATGCCAATCCACATCAATTGTGGCATAAATGTATCCGTCCCCAACAGACCATACATTACACTCGCAAATGTACCACAGATTATACCAGCAATCTGGCCAGACCAAGTTTTGTTAGCCGACAGACGTTCCCACATCTTGTCACCGCCAATAAAACGACCGAACAACCACGCCCCAATATCAGCAGCACAAATAATCATCAGCAACAACAGCACAATCCAAGGACGCGCGCCAACAATATTGATTGCCGCCAACATGATAACCAACAGAGTCAAAAAAACACTGCAGGAAATCATATTAGCACGCACAACTGCCAGCCCCGCACGACGTAGGCACAAAACAAATTCTACAATCATCGCCAAGACAACCGTTATTCCCAACATACGAACTGCAGGAATCCCAAAGTATTCACCCACAGCCGCAAGTCCCGCAACCAGCCCCATTGCAGCACCCACAATTATTCTTTGTGTTGTGTTTGACATAACACGCCCCCTTTACTTCTTTTTACCCAGGTAATTTGTCTTTTTACCACCGCCAAAACGACGATTACGCTTTGCAAATTCGTCCAGAACATTTTGCCAGCCGCGTTCGTTTTTTACCAAATCAGGCCAATGTTCCGGCACAAACAGCAATTCTGCATATGCCAGTTTCCACAGCAGGAAATTAGAAATCCTGCTTTCATTACTGGTGCGAACCATCAAATCAATTGGCAACAAGTCGCCCGTATCAAGGTACGTTTCAAATGTTTCCAATGTGACCGGTTCACCCGCAGAAATCGCCGCGTTTACAGCGTCAACTATTTCCTGTTGACCGCCATAATTCACAGCAAACGCAACCGTACCGCCGGTGTTTTCAGCAGTTTTTTCTTCCAGTTCATCGCACAGGGCCGCCAATTTTTCAGGCAGTCGATCACGCGCCCCAATAACACGACAACGAATATTCTTTTCCAGGGCATGTTCCATATTCTTGGTTAATTCTGTATAGAACAAATCCATCAGAAAGTTTACTTCGTCTTCGGAGCGATTCCAGTTTTCTGTGGAAAAACAAAAGAATGTGATTGTCGATATGCCGCGTGCAAAAAACCAATCAACCAGATTTTCAAAGTTTGCAATTCCCGCCTGGTGTCCCATTAATGGTGGCAGACCGCGCATTTCCGCCCAACGACGATTGCCATCACAAATAAACGCAATGTGTTGGGGCACTTTTCCCGAGGTAACGGCGGGCGATGATTTCTTTTTGAAAAACTTTAACATTTTATTCCCGATTTTAAGAATTAAACGGACATAATGTCGGCTTCTTTTTCGCGCGCCATAGCGTCAACTTCGGCGCCACGTTTATCAAAGACCTTTTGGATATCGTCTTCGTATTTACGCTGGTCATCTTCGGAAATTTCTTTGTCTGTGACCGCGCGTTTAATTTTACCCATTGCATCTTGGCGAATGTTGCGCATAGAAATTTTTGCTTCTTCGGCATATTTGCCCGCAACCTTGGTCAATTCGCGACGACGTTCCTCGGTCAATGGGGGCATATTCAGACGGATAACACCGCCAGCCGTCATCGGATTAAGTCCTAGCCCCGAATCGCGAATTGCTTTTTCAACCGCCGGCGCATTTGTAATATCCCAAACCGTCACAGACAGTGTCTGGTTATCAGGGGTCGAAACGGTTGCGACCTGATTAATCGGCATTTCAGAACCGTACACGGGGACACGTACCGCATCCAACAGATGCACAGATGCACGTCCCGTACGCAACCCTGCGTATTCATTCTTTAAAACCTCCAGTGTTTGGGCGGTTTTCTGTTCCACTTCGGATTTTAACAATTGATAGTCCATATTTAATACTCCTTGGTCTTGGATATCAGATTAGCAAATCAAACGCGCACTTGGCAAGAATAAATATAAGCTTAAATTTCATCGTTTTTTTCAAAAACATATCTATAAAGATGCTTTTTATCGTAAATTAATTTGACTTTTGTTCTTGATACATATAAAATACGTCGGCACACGGGGTTGTAGCTCAGTTGGTAGAGCACTTGCATGGCATGCAAGGGGTCGTCGGTTCGAGTCCGATCAGCTCCACCAAAAAAGATTCAGTATGGCGGATATAGCTCAGTTGGTTAGAGCGTTGGTTTGTGGTACCAAATGTCGCCGGTTCGAGTCCGGTTATCCGCCCCATATTTGACGACACCCCTTCTGGACCATGTCTATGAAGGGGTATCTTATTGAAATAACTGTGTTTTTATTGTCCAGAAAAAGGTTCGAACTTATCAATTTCAAAATTAGTCGTTTTAGGCAAAAGTTCGAACTTTTGAATAAGAAATGGCTGATTTCTGCGATTTTTGCACATTTTATCAAGTTGGCATAGAATGCACCAATCCGGTCATCCGTTCTAACCATTTGGTCACGAATTTCTTGTTGCTGTTTGCTGATGTCGTTGATGATTGTATCGTATTCATCCCGACTTATCCCTTGGTCCAGATATAGTTCCGTTAAACGGCTTTTTTTTATAGCCAACTTACTTAGGGTTTCATTTTGCGTTGCAATATATCTGTCTTTTTCCAATATTGCCTTGGTCTGCTTTTCTTGTAGAGCTTTTATCATTTGCCCCGAACATGATGGTCCAAAGTGCAATGCAGACAGTATTTCATTAATCTGCTTCATGAATGGCGCAGCGGACACGTGATAATGCCGGCACGTATCACTTTTAGGTGGTTTCAGGAATACATAACGCCCTTTGGCCAGATATGGACTGTATGATTTGCCACAGTGCACACAATGAACAAAGCCCGACAATAACATGTCCTTTTTCTTCTTGCGTGACACATTGTTATACTTGCCGGACCTTATTTTATCGCACAGGTCAAAAATTTCTTTGGTTATAAGTCTGTCATGGCAATGCGGGTACAGTTTGCCTTTGATTTTCATTTCTCCATAATAGAAAGGATTACATAAAATCAGATGCATTTGACTGGGGCTGATTGGCTTATTTCTTCTGGTTTTTAGCCCGATTTCTGTTGCATAATCGGCCAGTTGACGTATGGATATGTTGCCTGTGGCGTATTTTTCAAATAACATTCGAACCTTGTGTCCACGTTCTGGGTCAATAATGGCTGTACGTGCATCATTAATTGTTGTATTCAAGTATCCAATCGGGGCACAGGTCAATATCGTGCCTTCACGTATTTTCTTTTCAAAAGACCTTTTTACATTATCACTGATGCAGTTTGTGTAATTTTCTGCCATCATAACAAAAATCTGATAGGCCATTATCTGTGAATTGTTAGCACCAGAATCCAATATCTGATTTTCGCTTACAAAGTGCAGTGCTAACTTATCTGATTTACGCAGTTGTTCCAAAATCGGCACTTCCCGAAAAGAACGCTGCAATCGGTCAACTTTATCACAGACCAGTGCCACCTTGCCGGATTGTTTCTTTATATAGGCAATCATTTTTTGAAATTCAGGCCGTTCCCCACGCGTTGAGCTTTCGACCAGTGTAAATTCTTGAATAATATCCAGATTTTTGCGTAAACAATATGCATGAAGACGGTCCAGCTGTGCTACCAAGCTGTGACCGTCCTCTTGTTCTTTACTACTAACTCTGGCTAATAAAACTGCATGCATTTCAAACCCCTTTTTGGGGAGTTTGAAATCTTTAATACATTAAATCAATTTAATTATTCCATGATGCACTTGATTGGCTTTATGCCTAAACCGTCCTGAAAATAGCATGTAATGGAATTGTTATGATATATTATGTTCTTAAACAGTATTTTCAACATGTTATGCTTACTTTCTATCCCCATGTTGTTGAAGCTTTGTAATATGTCCATCGTTATTATAACTGTATCTTGCTTGATTTCTTTTTCTCTGCTTTGATATTGTTGTAAAAATCCACGATGGGTTGATAGCTGTTTGTTTAGTTTTTCAATTGATGCGGCAATCATATCGGGGGTGGCACCATAGGCATTGCCAGTCAACAAATTTTGAATCCGTTCTTCAAATCGTTTTATTTCTTTTTTTTCGTTGGCGATGCATTTTGAAATATTTGCCAGTTCAGTTATGTTGTCGGCATTAATCTGTGCATCCAGTAACGATACAACATCTGTTCTGTCATTTAATTGTTTCAGGCCCTTTGAAAGAGCATTGATAATATCACTTTCTTTTAGGTTTTTTGTTCCGCTTACTTTGGTTTTTAGATAATTGACCGTTTTATGGCGACTAACATACGGCGTGAACAGGGCTTTGGTTTCTTTATCGCGAACAAGGCCACGCAATGGCGACACCAGTTGTTTTGTTGGCTTCTTGCTGACTGTGCGTTTTCCGTTCAGAATTTCCAGACATTTGTAGAATACCTCCTCGTTAATAATTGTTTTGTATATATGCTTATATTCTACGACATCATACATTGCATAGCCAATATAAAATCTGTTGCGTAATATGCAATCAATACGTTGTTTGCTTAAATATATTCCGTATTTACGCTGCACGTGTTTGCTCAACATTTCTAATGAGAAATTCCCACTTGAATACAACTGGAATAATTCTTTTAATATTATTGAGTTCGCTTCATGTAACTTGATTCCCGTTTCCGAACCTTCTGTATAATTTATATATCCAAATGGGGCCCGATATGGTGCTTTGCCCATTTCCCGACATATTCTAAGACAGTCGATTGTTCTCTCGCTGATTTGGATTGATTCACGTTCTGCATGTGCTATCAGGACCATAATAGTGTTTTCAATATCCCGACCAGAATCTTTGTTCCAAACAATACCTTCTCGGATAATGTGAAATGTTATGTTGTGTTCCCGTACCATTTTTGCAAACACATAAAAATCATTAATGTTGCGTGTTAAACGGTCAACCTTGGATATAATGATTGCAAAATTATCTTTTGTTTTCCCGATAATGTCATCTAAATCGCCTGCCTTTAAGCAATAAGCCGACTCTTTCAACTTATGAATATTAACAATTTCTAACTCCGGATGATTTTCACAGTATGCGTTGATTGCCTGCATCTGAACTTCCAGTGAATCACATTGACTTTTGGTTGATACACGTGTTATCGCAATCGCTTTTATTTTCTTATCAATTAGCATGATTTTACTTCTTTTTCTACTAGTGATAGAAGCTCGACCGTCTTGCTTCTTGATTTGTAGAACTCATGCGAGAAGGTGGTTTTGGAAAAATTTGAAAAAAATTTTTTATTTTTGGATTTTTTTGTGTATTTGGACCGTACCAACAGTTCTATTTATATGTAACCAAGGGGTTTAATTATGTGCAGAAGGTGCAGTGAAACAGAAGAAGTCCGCGAAGTTATGGGATTGGGTACAGAATATTGGGAAAATTTGGTATTAATGGCCAAGGTTGCAGGTATGTATGTGCATCCTGCGATAAGCAATATTACAGAACAGATGTGTTCTGGCTATCCAATTACATGCAAACAAGCAAATGTACTGCTGCGGTTCAAAGCAGAAATCTCATTGCAATAATTTCTTAAGCAATTTTTCTTTGATGAGCCCTTTAAGGGCTTTTTTGTTGGGTGCACGCATGCATTTGCAGTGCTGAACCATCATAAATAATCAAACATTTCCATTTTTATCCAAAACAGCAGTTCTATTCAATTGACTGCGTGGGGTGAATGGGATTGCTTATCGGTTCACAATATGCCACGTGGGTCTTTTTACAATCTTGCCGTCCAAGGGCTTTCCAGACGGGGTCTATCACTACACCATAAAGGTATTCAACTATGAGCAACACAGAACCAACAACTAACTTTTTCAAAAATACAGAAACATTAACTAGGTATGCAAATACGATAAAACGAAGAACGTGGTACAAAGATGCAACCCAAGACAAAATATCCCGCAGAACAGTCACAGATATATTGGATATGTTCAACAATGAATGTTATGCAGAAGACCAAGGAATATACAGAAACCATAAATACAGCATGACCCCAGAACAACAAGCATGGTTTCTGGACCTTATGAAATCGGAATGTTTGGCGTTACTAACCATCAAATTGCCCCATGTAAACCAATCAGGATATAAAAGGACAAAAAATCAACAGGCTGCCAAAGAAATGTACCGTAATATTATCCGCACAATAGAAAGGAAATTTACATCCAGCGAACATAACTGGAAACGTAATCCATTGCCTTTTGTCGGTGTGTTTGAACGTGGTAAAAGTGGTTTCTGGCATGTACACTTACTTATCAAACACTGTGGTGAAGCTATGGACGTACTAAGACGATTGATAATAGCTATTGATAAAGTAAGGGAGTATTTTGGATTTTTTAGTACAGTGATAAACCTAAGATACATATATGACAAGGAAGGTGTTTGTGCATATATGGTCAAGGAATTAAACAAATATACTAACAGTCCAAATGCAAGATATATCCAAGATGAAGGTGCTTATCTATTCTACTTGAAAACATGGTTCGGTAATAAGGTACAAGAAAAAATATACCCATACACTCCTTCGTCACTATCAACGTTGAAGTTATGGGTGGGGTTTGGTGTTATATTGAAAAGAAATAACTGTCTGAATATACCTAATCCTATAAACAAACTAAGACACTTCTGCATCCAAAAAAGGCCGCAAAGAAGATAACTTGAAATATACTTTACCTGCAATCTTTACTCTTTTGATTTCGGGGTAAGCTTTGCGAAGATGCCAATGATAAATAGTGTCGGGTTTGATTTTTAGCAAATTGGCTAATTCATGAACAGTCAGTAATGTTTCATGAGTAAGTGGTTGTGTGTATGTCATTTGTATTCTCCTTGATATATAGAACATCCAAAACATCCATAAATTTACCTGCATTGCTTAGTGATAACAAAAGCACCCAGATAAGTTCGTAGTCAGTTGCAAGCGGGAACGTCCCCAAAAAGAGTGGAGCGTAGCAACTGCATACGAAGAACTTATCGGTGCGCAAAAGTCAGATTAAGTAAGATGGTTATGTTGCACCACTCTGGATTTTTGTATCTGGACACAAAAGAACATGTAATAGCATATAAAAGAATTTTCATTTATTTATTGGTTGAGAAAATAAAGGAAAAATGAAAAACTTTACGCCATGAAAAACAATAAAAAACATCTTCGTCAAACATTAGCAAACTTCAATCAAGAGCAGATTGCAGCAGACCGACTAAAGGTTGAAAATATCGGCAAATGCAAAAAGTCTGCCATGCGTATCTTGGATGAATTTTGCAAAACGCCTAAGATGGATATTACAACCTTGGTACAAAAGACCGGTTTAACACGCCCAACAGTCACAAATACTATAAAGAAACTACAAGAAATCGGCATAATATCCGCTATAAACCATGATAAAAAGTGGGGGCAATGGTACAAATACGATGCGTTGGTCGGCTCTTTGTCAGATTTCGAAAACAACACCACTAGAACACAGAATAAAAATGGCCTGTTCTTGCAATTTAATGGTCGAGATTTTGCAGAGAAATTATCGGACACACCCAGTTCCAAACGATTTAAACCATATAAATATCACAACGAAAAATCCGCTAACAAAAATTCGCCCAATAGATTATACATCGGCAACAACTTGGATGCGATGAAAGCCATGATGAACGACTATCAAGAATGTGTAGATTTGGCATATCTTGACATTCCTTATAACATGCCAAGCACACGGGTCAAACAAGCATACAGCGATAGCTTTGACGGTACTTGCGACTTATTGTCTATGCTGTTGCCACGTTTGAAACTGGTGCAAAAACTACTATCACCCATCGGCTTAGTTGCGTTATCTGTCAGCGAACACGAAGTTGCTTACGTAAAACTGATTTTGGACGAAGTATTTGGCAGAGATAATATTATAAACAATATCGTTATAGAAATGGCTATTCCAGCAGGCCCAGTGTCGGGTTATACTCAATACAAACTTCCCAGCACCAAGGGGTATTTACTTGTCTACGCAAAAGATAAGTCTCAAGTCAACTTTTTGCAAAGATTATACGATACAGCTGACGACAAGTTTACATCTGGTTTTAATATTGTCTTGGATGAAAAATTGAATAAAACACCATTGATTGACTTCCTAAAACAGCAGCCTGATATAGTCCGGCGGTTCAAAGCACACAAACTAGCCATCAAAAACGAGAACATCGCTAAACTTATGGATTTTGACACCGATTTTGAAGACTATGTGTACCAAAGTCTATCAAAAAATCTGTACAAGAGAACTAAACCGTATCAAAACCCAGTTAAAAGCGATTTTAATGCCCCTGTAGGCGTTGTTTTTGAATATGACGGCAAATTATTAGAGAAAACGCAAGACGGCACTGTGTATCATTTAAAGCCCTTTTATAATAAGTTGCAGACAGATGATAATGGTGTACTGGCCAATTCTGTAATTCGTGGCGACATCTGGAAGGGATATTACTCAGAAAAAAGTCGTATACAGAAGGAAGGTGGCGTGCCTTTCAGTGCTGGCAAGAAACCAGTCAAACTTATCCAGGATTTACTCAAATGGATTGGCAAGAAAGATGCCGTTGTGCTTGATGCGTTTGCTGGTTCAGCAACAACAGCCGAAGCAGTAATGGTTCAAAATAAACTAGACGATGGCACACGAAGCTTCATCCTGTGTCAAATACCTGAGAAAGTCCAACCAGGTAGTGCCGAAGCAAAAGCAGGATTCGCATTTATTCACCAAATAACAATCCAGCGACTAAAAAACATTCATGCAAAATATAAGATATATAAATAATTTTTCTCCAGCAAAGCTGGCTAAATTCAAGCCCAAAATCACAAAAATATTAAAAACCAAGCCACCGGGGCAAAAACGGCATGTCTATGGGCTTGTTTCAAATTTACAACAAAAATCCCGCCACCAAGGACGAGATTGATATAGTCATTTATACGAATTTTATAAAGTGGTATATTTGAGAATAAATTTTTATGATGTCAAAAATTTGATATGTGCTAATTTGCTGTTTTAAGCGCATGTATTTATGTTGTTTCACAGCAATAGAATTACCTATTTTATACAGGACAAATACTCTAAGACATCATTTAAGTTAATTCCCTATCACCGTAATATATTTTGATAATCGGGTGTTATAGCTTTGTATCGTTTGTCAAGAAATTCCAACATTTCGTATTCACACGTTTTGTAGTGCGTCATAAGAGCATACATAAGGAATTCTGCCATTTCTGCATCCAATTTGATTGCCGTTAATTTGTTAACAATTTCCGGTTCGCTAAATGCAGAATAAGCTTTTTCTACTGTGCAATCACATAACTTATTTATTCTTTCATTATCTTCTATGGTTAAATACCTGGGCAACATTTCGCCGTCCTGCATTTTTATGACCCCAGTACGGTCTTTTATGCAATGTGCTTTTATTTTGCCGTCTCCGCCTAGCGTGGCAATAATTTCGCTAGCAAAAGTCCTACGTGGTTTATAAATTGTTAAATAATATCCCCCGCAAAAAACACATGTTAACACAAATGCAATGCCGCAAATTAAAAATATTTTTTTCATTTCTGACCTCCTTTTTTGCTATATTATACGTTATTTTAGTTTTAGTGATTTGGTTATCTCTATAAATGTAGGAAACTCATGTTCAAATCTTTTATCGGCAGCCTGTTGACTTTTTCCCACCGACAAACAACGTATACCGAATAAAATATTTTTGTGCCCAAACATGTTAAGCATCTGCTTACCAAATCCAGTTGCTGATTTAACAAGAATCTTTCCGTAATGCACAACCCGTAACCCCATATATGTATTATAATTGATACGTTCGTACGATTCTATGTTATCAATTCCTTGGTTGGACATAATACGGAAGAAAATAGGTGGCTTATTATCCTCAAGTGCGTTAAAAAAATCATCCCACTTATCGTTTTCAAAAATTTCGTTTAACTCTATAACTTCTATAAAACACATGCTTAATCCATCCGAACTAATCAATTGTTTTATTTCATATGGTTTAGAACCATCTTTTATTTCCCATGAATCTGGATATGTTAATTCAACAATTTTTTTGTCTGCTTTATTTGATATATCGGTTTTGAATATCGCAGCAATTGAACTCGTGCACAAAAATATTATTATAGTTGCAATAAAAGCCACTTTTTGAAAAAAAATAGAATGATTGCACTTGTGTTTTTTTGAATGCACGCAATTATTCTTAAGCGATTTCATTTTTTATCCCCTTGTAAAAAGTTAGACCGCCATGGGATGTTAGGCGGTCGGGGAGTTGCTAATCATTCTGTTATTGATTCTGTCGCTTTCGGGTTACCCCTGTTGTATAGCAAACAGCTCCCCGACTTATACAAGTCAGGGATAAATCACGACACAAAACCACAGGAATGACATCAGATAACGATGCCATTAGCAATTTTGCACCGAACAGAATGGGCTTAGCACAGCCCCGAATCCATATCCCTATGGATTCAATTTGAAGTATACAACGAACCGGGAATAAAATCAATAGATTATGTTTTTGGTAAAATTGGGTTTTTATTGATTTTTTGATATTTTTGTTACATTGTAGTTTTGAAATTTGATTGTTTGTGATATGCGGGATAGTCTGAGCATATAACAAATTGCAAAAAAAGGTAAAATATGAATGTGCCGACAGAAAATCTTTGTAATAAATTGAGAGAGGTTGTTAATTCCACAAATATTTTCTATGAAGATGAAGTAGAAAAAAAGAATTATAATTATATTTGTGCCATGATGGATAGGGTTGATGACAGTATGGGGCATCTATTGGCATGCACAGACCTCCCCGAAACAAGTGATGAATTGCTGTTAATTTTAATACATGCATGCATTGTGGTAGATGCGATTAAGCGATTGTTTGAGAAACTTGGGTTGAATTATAATTTAGTTGAACATGGATTGCCTAGGTATCTTGGGAGTATTTGTAAGGCTCCGCCTTTTGAGTTTTCTGATGAACACATTCCAAGTGATGATGATATTTTCAAATATATAAGGTCTATATCTTTCGCACATCCATTGGACACAAGTTGGGGGCGTTTGATGAACCGAATAAAGGACTGTCATTGCTCGCCATTTGTGGTTGTTCATAAGGGTTTTTGTAAGGAAGGATGCGTTGGCGTACACGTTTATTCTGGCAATACCAGCGCTTCATTCACAATAAATATTCCATATGCAGATTTAATGGCATATGTCTTTGAACGATATGAGTTGATACAATATCTCGCTGATGAATTAGAACGGCGGATACGCAACAAAGAGGATATGTGGCGAAGAAGAACGGTTAAGCGTGAATTAGGCGACCCCGTTTTGGTATTAGACGATATCTTATCGATTATGACAGAGCGTTATCAAAGCACTTATGACGTTGCAATGTTAAAATCATTGCTTACATATCCGTATACTAATCGAAACAATGACAAGGCCGTTGCTAAGGTTCAACAAGTAGCATTAAGTATAATATCGGACATTTGTGATGCGATTGATGAAATGGATGGGGAAAAGTTGTACGATGCACTAGATAAAGTGTTATATGTTCGTCCAAAGAAAATGCACCAAATGGCATATTATCAGTTGGAAAAAATATTTTCATATTTAAACGACCGTGCATCGCCGTCGGACAAGCGTTGGGGGCTGATGCAAGCAGATGAATTTGCCAAAGAATTTGCCAAAAATTGGGTTGAGATAGATGTAAGGACAATGGAGTGTGAAGAAATAAAGTTATTAACAATAGTGGCCTGTTTCTTAGAAGCACAGAAACAAGAACAGAACTCTTAGCCAATTAGAATTACCAGAATTATGGATGTTCAGACGGTAACAGACCGCTGGCTAGTTCAGCGAATGGGACGGCAATAAATTTTATTTTCTGCCGGACAAAATAAAGGAATATCAAAAAAATATAATAAAAAATCTCGCCAACACTGACGGGAGGTGTTTTAGAAAATTACTTGTGTTTTCGTTGGCATGTATAGATATGAGGGCCTATAACGCCCTTTGAAGCACTTTTAACACAGAAAGAATATTGTTTGTTTATGAAAAACATATTGAATATTGTGTTTTTTTGTTTACTATGGACTTATGACATGTTTGACGTTAAATATTAGCAAGACTAATATTGATGACTTTTCGTTGTTGCCACAAAAATACCCAGAAACCAATACTGGAACTTTTGTTATTGCACAAAAACTCAATGAGCCTGATTATATTTTATATGAAGTAGACCATGGAACCCCAAATTCCGACACTTTGAGAAATATTGAAACAGGACTTGAAACTCAAAAAGATATAAATGAAATAGATTCAAAGTACGACTATATAATTTTGGATAAAAAATCCAAACTGGTATTGTCATCTAGTGGTGTATCTGTCAAAGATTTTCAGAATATGCTCGCCACAATATTGGGGGATGCAGAAATCAGAATTGAGCCATTTTATTCTAAAGAAGAAGTGATAAATCAAATTCAAAACTTGGCAGAAATTACTTTCTATACAAAACCAGAAAACCCAATGTTTGGCATAGAAGATGATTTGATTAAGGCGATAAAAGGAACCCATTTGATAGACGCTGCCAATGATAAAATAAAAGAAATCTCAATGAGCATCAAGTTTGCTGGATTGAAACTAAACGCTAAAAACAAGTCAAAAATACGAGAAATGTTGAGCAACTCCGCATATAAAAGCGTATCAATCAAAGCAGACAACGATAAGTTTACAAATATAATAAATACAAACTCTGTGACAACAAAGATACGCCTGCAAAACCAGGTCGTAAATAACGGAAGATTGAGTATAGATGATTTCAAGGCCGAGTACTCCAAAATCAATCTAGATAAAGAAATAGGTGCTGTGCATGTTTAATTTATTTTGGAAGAATCAATCTCATAAAATTTTAGCATTTGTTGTCCCTATTTTTATCGCTGGAATTATAATTTTTCTTATGCGAGAAAACATAAGCTATAGCAACATTATAGCTTCTTTTTCTATCATACTTATGCTGAATGTGACCGCTTTATTTCAAATATCAAAGGGAGTATTAGTAAAGCTTTTTAAGCAAACCAATCAAAATGGCGACTCTTATTATAAAGTACTAAAAAATAAATACGAAACTGTCATATATGTATCGTTTGTTTACATTTCTTTCTTATTAGCTTTGGATTTTATTCGTATTCCTAACAGTATAATTTTATACATAGTGAATTTTTGTATTTTATACTTGTTGTTTGCTTTGATAATCCAAAATATATTATTAGTTAGATACTATTTTGCAGCTCTTGATGCGGAGTTAAAAAACTAAAAAAATTACACAGAAATGCTCACCAACTAAGTTCCAAGAGCGAAGGTTTTTACAAACTCAGTTTTTGAAACATACCAAATCGCTCCCTGCAATCATCACATATTACTTGATTATACTTATGAAAAGGGGTATGCTTCGTATGATTTAGAAACAGGTACGTGGTATGATAAAATCGTTTAATTGTCGGGAAACAGAAAAGATTTTCAATGGGGAACGGTCTAAGAAAATCCCGACAGATATTCAACGGCGTGCTTTTCAGAAATTGACTATGTTGGATGCATCTGAAAACGTGGATGATTTGCGTGTACCACCATCCAATATGCTTGAATCCTTATCCGGAGACCGCAAAGGCCAATGGAGTATTCGTATCAACCACAAATACAGAATTTGTTTTACTTGGGATGATGGTGAAGCAAATAAGGTAGAAATAGTAGAGTATCATTAAACTCTTGATTTTTTCTATTACATATTATATAATACATACAACAAAAAGGATATAAAATGTCTAACTTTATTAATGTTGGTCATGTTGGTATGTTATTAAAAGAAGAATTTATGGAGCCACTAGGACTATCTATGAATGCTTTGGCACGTGCGATTGGTGCGCCGGCAAATTGTATTCATGGTATTGTGCATGGTACACGTGGTGTTTCTGCAGCGGTTGATTTACGTCTGACACGTTATTTTGGATTATCTCAGGGGTATTTTCTGCGTATTCAAACACATTATGATATGGTTGCAGCAACAAAAGAAATCTCGGATGCGGATTTGGCTAAGATTATTCCTTTCAATCGTCCTGCCAATGGAGATTTGAGAGTAGCAGTAATGTAAAATAGTTTTTATCAGATTCAGCCCGTCCATGTGACGGGTATTTTTATTAATGCTACAAAAGGTACATTTTGTAACATTAACGCGGAAAGCCCCAGAAAACCAAGAGTGGCAAACCGCGTTAATAACTTGACAGCAGCAAAATGTTACAATATAATAACATACAAATAAAGTGTAACATTATACTAAGGAAATAAAATGGTAAACAAAGAGTTCGTAAAAGATTCAAAACTGAAAGACATCTTGGCCTACATCAAGGGTATCAATCACAGTGAACAAATCCGCATGATGTTTTTCTGCTCACTGAATGGTCTTCGCTGCATCAATTTCAGATGTTTGCAGGTCAAGGATGTATTTAATGCCGATGGTACTGCCAAAGATGTCATAGATTTGAGCTGTGACAAGAATAAGGGTAAATTTTCGGCCAAATACTACATCAACAATCAATTTAGGAGAGAATTAGAAAATTACTTCAAGTATTTGACGGCTAAGTATGGAGAAAAACTGGATGGTAACACATACCTGTTCACGTCACAAAAGCAAAACAAGCCATTTAATCGAGTGTCCATTTGCCGTATTTTCAGCACGATATACCAAAAATTCGGAATTCATGGGGCCTCACACTTAGGCAGACACATGTTCATAACTAAAATGATTAACAACGGCATCAATCCATTTTTGGTAAAACAGTTAGTCAATCACCGAAACATCCAGACTACCCAACGTTATTACAACACCAATCCGGTACAGTTGTTAAATGCCGTAGAAACAGCCAGAATATAGATAAAATTCCAATAAAGACCATATCATCCCCCTTGCGAGTTCTATTGATTACATAGAAACCAAGGGGTAAAATATGGCAGTAAAAAGTGACATACATTATCGCTGGGAAGATGACTGCGTAGTTGTAAAAAAGAACAAAGGCAACAAGCTCAAATTCCAAAACGCCAAAGCTGCGTACCACAAAGACGGCAATATATTCGTCATATCTTCACTAGGCCGAAAAATACGGGTAGACAAGTTCGGCATCAGGCATTGGGAATAACCAGACCACTATTTTTTATTTCCGCTAATATTTCATTCAACAATGGGCCTAAATCAAGCACTTGTTGTACATCTTCGGGTAGAACTGTGTCAAATTCGGGGCCCCATTAACAAATCCCGCGTTTGCGGGATTTTTAATTTTGGGCGGTTCGGGCGAGAACCGTTTTTTTGTGTTTTGATTTCTGTTGAATTTTTATGCGTTTTGTGATATAATATTTTCATTCAGCGGACGACATAGGTCGTCTTTTTTTATTGCCCGTATTTGCGGGTGTTTTTTTTATTTAAACAAAAGGAGTTTTTATTATGAGTGATATATGGCAGGACGCCAAATGGAATGAAAATGGCGAACTGGTTCTTGGTATCTATGCAGAACCACCCACAGAAGAAATAGAAGAAGAATTGGAAGAGGACAAGCCCGAACACACATATGCCACAGTTGATTGTGGTGGCGAATGTGGCGGGTGTGTTGCGTTAATTGTTGACGGTGTTGTTGTATCAGGACCGCCATTCCATCCAAATTGCAGGTGTTCATTAAATTGGGAAGATGTTGAAAACGCAGAACAACACAAATCAAAGCTGCATGGCACGGTTGCCCCAGACAGAAATGTTGATACACGTGATGTAGAATGGTTAAAAAAATCACTGACCCAGTTGGATTGCTATGAACCAGATACCCGTGCGGGCGAAACACCCGACAATCCAAACCCGTATCCGAACCAGAAACTGTTTGATGCAATAGAAAAGTTCAGAAAATTGCACAAAATCAAAGAGCGCGGTGCTGTTAAACCCGGCCATTGGACAGAAGTAAAAATAAATCAAGAATTAGAAAAGAAACAAAACGAGAAAAACGATATGGAAAATATTGATACAAACAAAGGAATTGATAAGAATTTTGAACAAGCGTACAATAAACTAAAAGAACCCGAAGGGGGCTATACAGATGGTACAGATCAGGTTAATGACGAACCTACAAATATGGGAATAAAACAAAGCACGTTGGATAGATATGCCAACAAGCATCCAGAGAAAAAATTTCCAACTGATGTAAAATATTTAACCGCCGCACAGGCCAAAGAAATATATAAAAACGAATACTGGAACAACACAAAAATTCCGAGAATAAAAAATGACAGAATACGTGAT
>JAZRLB010000005.1:0-36978 GCA_045646625.1 Candidatus Enterousia sp.
TTTCAACATACTTACCGCTCAGGCTGTCTGTACGGCACGCACTTGAACCAGAACTATTACCATCATCACTATTTGGATAGAACCCGCTTGCCAAGCCACTGCACAACGCACAAGCATTGCTGTTTTTATAGTACTTCGACGAACAGGTATTAACCGTACACAGATTGGCTACGGTATTCGCACTCCAACTTGGCGTCGCCCAACCATACACACCACTGTTGTTAGAACAGTCAGCATTACAGCTTGTCTGACCTTCGGCGGATGTTGTCTTGCCGCCTGCACAAGCGATACAAGCACTTGCACCCTCCGCACTGTACGAACCAATTGCGCACTTCGCTGGACACGCGCTGCTTGCACTTGTGCCATAGCACCCAGCACTAATACCGCTACACGTCGCAGATTTAGCCGCAGACCACTTACCATCACCACACGCAGAACACGTTGTGCTATCACCACTGCCACTTACACCATATCCAGCCTTTGCAGTCAGCGTACTTACCACCGCACCCCAAGTTGTCGCACTGGTTGCGGTCTTGGTCAATGCGCCACCGTCACAGTTGGCACTGACACTGCTATAGGCTTTGGTTTCCTTACAATTGCTGTACGAAGTCCAACCTGTACCTGTGCTGTCCAGTTTGGTATATCCGTTTTCAACCGTTGGACACGCTGTACATGATGCGACACCAGAACCCGAATAAGTCCAGTTTGAACACTCTGTACGCCCACCACCTGTTGTATCATATTTACCATAGTACACATTTGTCGCAGGGCAAGCTGATCCCGCTGGGCACGTTTCCTGGGTACCGCTGTTTGCGGTCTTTATATACTTACCCGGCGTTGTGGTACCAAAGCAAACGGATGAATTACTTGCAGTTCCCGCCTCACTCTTGCTATAGAAACCATTTGTATTACTCAACGACGAGCATGTACTACATGTTGAGTTGCCGCTCTTATAATAATTCGCCGCACAGGCCACCCTACGTGCGTGATAGGTACGCACAGTTGGCAACTCGGTCAATGCCGGTATCTTGGACACAGCCGCAGAACCTAAGTTCCAATCTAGCGCCCAGGTCGTTGTAGGCATATAACCTGTCTGGGTCAGGGTATTCGTTGGCAATGTACATTCTGTATTATAATAAACATTCAATACAGCCGCGCCATCTGCCTGTTCAACCGTACAGCCAACACCATTACTCAGTGTCCCGCTAAATCCATCCATTTGCAGGGTAAAGGCATCAGAAAAACATTGTTTGTTGTTCGTTGCCCCCACATCCGAATGGGAAAAGTCAGGTGGACAAGTTTCTCTAGTGCCACCCGGACAGAAAGAACCTTCTGTACAGGTTGAACAACTTGTGTTGCCGAAACTATCTGTATACGTTCCCGGGGCACATGACGCACACGCAGAAGGTGCACTTGAACCAGTATTAGGATTTGCCGTACCAGGATTACACTCCGTACGCCCACCGGTACTACCATAATATACATCCAAATCGCCTGGACAGAATCCGCCTGCATCACACGTCACAGGACCCGATTTCTGTGTCTTAATATAGTCACCCGCCCTTGTTGTGCCATAGCAAACCGATGAATCACTTACTGTTCCCGCCGCACTCTTGCTATAGAATTTACTTGTGTTCGCCAACGATGAACACAAATCGCACGTTAAATTATCTTTTCTGTAATAATCCCCAGCACAGGACGTCTTGCGTGCATAGTATGTTGTTTGTGCTGGCGAAGTTGTTCTCGCCTCAATTCCTATAACAGGCGAACCAGAAAACCTCTTGTCGTGGTTCCAATCGGTTGCGTTCGTATACCCAGTCTGGGTTCCGTTGAATCCTGGGAACAAACATTCGGTATTTTTATAAAACTTTAATACACCGTTGGTTGTACCCGTTACTGTTTCCGCCACCTTGCATCCTGTACCGGTATCCTTGGTCAACGTACCACTAAACCCATTCTTATCCAGGGTAATATGGCCATAACAACTGGTTTCACTAATACGATCGCCATCTGAATAATTATAGAAGGCACCAGAAGTATCACAACTTACCAACCCCCCGGTTAAACCATATGCAACATGCGCGCCACCTGGACAATATCCGCCATCTGCACATGGGAATGGTGCCATATTCTCGCGCCCGATATACTCGCCTGGTTCGGTTACACCATAACACACACCTGCGCCCAGTTCCACGCCACCATTTTCAATGGTTGGTCCGCCAGATTCAGTAGAACTATAGAATCCATTTGTTCCGGACAAACCAGCACACGACGAACAAGTTGACCCCGTGGCAGATTCCGCATAACAACCCTCTGCACAGCCATTTGTAACCAAATAATACGTATTTGCCGATGGTACAGATGTAGATGCCGAAATTGACTTAAGCTGTCTTGGAGTCGCCGTGAACACAGACGTAGCTGCCCAACCAGCGCTATTTTGATAACATTCCCGTAGTGGCTTAAGCGATACCGTTGGCAACGTACAAGCGGTATTATAATGCAGTTTCAGTGTTGCATTGACCGTATGGCCAAAATCCACAACTTCACACCCAGCCCCTGCTGTCAATGTTGCGCTGAATCCATTCTTGTCCAATGCAATCGGATAATAACAATCATATTGCGATACTGCGCCGACATCAGTGATCCAAGAGTCTTGACATGTACCCATCCTAGAATCACTGTCTTGATAGGGCAATAAGTTAAGCACAGCGAAACAATATTTATCACCCCCGGGACAGATTTCACAAACCGCCTCGCCGGCTGGCAAATATGATCCGGCACTGCAATCAACATAATATTCCGAGAACAAAGTGATCGTGCTAGCCGAACTTGTTGTTGTTAACACCACTTGCCCTTGATGAGTATTTGTTACTTCTTCTGTGCCCCAGGTGCCCGCTCCATGATACGTGGTATAACTTCCGATCGAGCCCGTTAACTGATTTGTTGGCAGGCCACATTGCGTACCATAATAAACCTGCAATGTTGCATCCGCCGTGCCGCCAGCGTCGGAAATGCCCTTACAGTTATGACCACTGTTCAGTGTCAATGTCCCACTCATACCATTTTTATCTAATATAATATCACGATAACACTGATTACGAGACGTAGCGCGCGTATCTGATGTCCAAATGTTACTCGTGCTCGTTGTTGCACTGCCGGTATCACAATCTTCTATCCCCATAACCTGCGGCAACAAACCTGTATCATCAGGCAAACTTATCGTACCACCCACGCAATAATATCCCGCCGCGCATGGTCGAATTTGTATGTTCATATTGTCGCCATTTGCCAGTAAATATCCGCCCGCTGGCAACTGCGCTTTACACGCGGAACGTCCTGCATAAGTTGCTGGCGCGGTTGACGTCAAATCAGTCATAAATACTGCAAAGCTCGTCGGATTATTTACCTGTGTGCCTGTATACGCAGGCGTTACCGGCAAATTTACACAAAACCCGACCCCCAATTTAGAAAGATCATTACTACCAAGACGTCTATCTACAGAATCTCCATACATATATCTGCCCGGATTAGAATACCATCCCAATGCAAATTGATCAATATACTTACCATTAAGCTTACCATTTATAAAGCGTTGAGTATAGAAAGTATCAGCCGGAATACCACATTTACCCCCGTTTAACCAAACCGCAGTCCCGGCCGGACAATCAATATAACACGAAGCCGACCCTGCGTGTTCTTCTTTTGTTGTGCCAGAATTTGTATATCTAAGAGAAAATTCATTATACTTCAAATTAGTTGTGCTGCCTGTCGGGCATGATGTACAAGAGCCCGCGCCACCATTTGAATAGTATCCATTTGCACAGACTGTACACGCCGACACACTTGACATAGAAGTATTCGAATTATAGGTACCAGCAGGACACGCAACCCTTCCACAATCATCACTGCTGCCCGGGTCACACACGGCGCCTGGACAATATGAACCCGTTGGACACATTATACATGTGTTTGTTCCGCGTTGCATATAATATCCCGCTTGACATTCTATGGCACTGGCGTCAACCCAATGTGCATACAGTGTCTTACTGGCCCCATCTGCGTACCCCAATGAAACCGAATCCCATGGATTTATAATCAGTTTACCATTGGCACCATAAATCTGTGTTCCACCAGATGACGCGGTATAATAACCTGCAAATTCCACGGATGCACTTGGCGCGGTTGGTATCGAAACGGCGGATGAATACGATGATCCATAACACAAATTAATGGTACTGGGGGTTGTTGACCAAGTTCCCCCATTTGCATTAAGAGTTATCGTGGTCTTGTGTCTTTTTATCGCCGGATAATACGTCAACGTAGAAGCCGTACTGGTTGTTTTAAACGTCGTTGTGGTTGGACAAGTTGCTGTAGTACAGGTTAATACAGCACTGGTTGTCCGCCAACCACCACAAAATGTATGCCCCGTTTTGTACAGTTTATCCAATCCCTCAGCCGCCTCATTTGTTGATGACACACCTGTTATAGTCGGCAACTCAAACTCAGTATTATAATAAACTTGTATTTGCGTTGAATTAACTGTGCCGTCCATCATTTGACCGACCTGACGAACAGGATTCATAACCCCAACAGAGCCATAAGCACCATTCTTGTTAATATTAATCGTACGATAACATTGTGTTCGTGCGCCGGCGCCCTCATTGGATGTCCAAATATTATTACTGTTCGATGTCGTGCTGCCATTATCGCAATCATACGCCGTAGAAGACGTCGATCCCGCTGGACAGTAATAACCCGCCGAACATTTACCTGAACAGGCGGCCGTTTTCAACCCTGTGGTTGCACCATACGTACCCGCCTCACATGATTCCTTATTCGATGTACCGCCGGCACAAAAACTGCCCGTGGGACAAATCGTACACTTGTTCCCCAACGTTGGCGTGGCGTTATATGCACCATCCACGGTCATATAATACCCAGGATTACAGGAAGTATACCTACGATATGTTTCGCACGTATAGTTCGCCGCGAACAAATTGGTTGAAAATAACACTATCGATAAAAAGGCGCAAAGCCGCAGAAATCTAGACATTCTTCTCACTTTCTTTTTTCCTTACACCTTTATCTTAGAAAAAACAGGCCATATTGCACAAGTAAAAAATACCCATAAAAAAATTTTTTTCTTTTGACCACGATTCGGCAATCCAGAAAATGCTATGATATCATCGCCGATACAAAGAAATATTTAGATAAACAAATACATTCCACATTTTCTCGTTGTTCTTTGCTCATAGAAACATTGTCATCCCGCGGCTTGACCGCGGGCCCCAGGTCATAAAATCCTTATTATCTGTGTGCGCATAATAATTGCACACTAACAAAAATCCCCCAATCGGGGGATTTTTATATCAATGATTTGCCCGTCATCTGGGGCGGCTGCGCAATCCCCAGAATTTTCAGCATTGTGGGCGCAATATCGGCCAACCCGCCATCGCGAACCGCCGGCGCGTTATCTGACACCACAACAAAATTCACAGGGTTGGTTGTATGCGCCGTCCACGGCACATTATTTTCATCATCCCACATTTTTTCTGCATTTCCGTGATCTGCAGTTATTAAAACCATTCCGCCCAGTTTTAACACCGCAGGAACCAAACGCGCCAATTGTGCATCCAACGTTTCCATCGCACGAACCGCCGCATCAATATTGCCCGTGTGCCCGACCATATCGCCATTGGCCCAATTCAGAATAATAACATCATATTCCCCAAGAACTGGTATCAACGCATCTGTTATTTCCACCGCCGACATTTCAGGTTTCATATCAAATGTCGCAACATCCGGGGATGCAATCAAAATATTGTTCCCGCCTGCAAAGTCAATATTACGTTCCGCATCAAAAAAATATGTCACGTGATTATATTTTTCTGTTTCTGCGATACGCAACTGACTGATTCCATTTGCCGCCAAAACATCGCCCAGGGTGTTTTCAACCGCCACATCTGGCAACAGGGCAGGGCACAATTCATTCAATCCCTCGCCATATTGGGAAAAGCACAATATATGTGCACCCGTTTTTAATATTTCGCGCATAATCTGACGTGCACGGTCACTGCGATAATTGCCGAACAAAAAACCATCATTTGGTCGTATTGCCACATCGCCATCAATCACAGTCGGGCGTATAAACTCGTCCGTTTCACCGCGGGCATAGGCGTCCGCCAAAGCGTCATCTATTGTTTTTGCGTGATGGTCTGATTTTGCATACGCAATTGCATCCACCGCTAGTTCTGTTCTGTCCATATTCTGATTGCGGTCCATCGCATAATATCGCCCAGACAGAGTACCCCAAAACGCACGCCCATCGGCCAATGGGGCGGCCAATCTATCCTTAATCAGCGCAATATACTTTCCCGCAGACCGGGGCAGGGTATCACGCCCATCCGCAATAAAGTGGATACACACGCGCAACCCCGCGTCCAAAATACGTTCAACTATTGTCAAAATATCATTTACATCCGAATGCACGCGCCCATCAGACATCAAACCACCAACATGAACAATTCCACCATCACGACGCACATCCGCAATAAAATCAGCCAGATATGGGTTCTTGTCCCAATCTTCTATCTGAAATCTGCGCAAAAACTGGTTCACCACACGCCCAGCCCCAATTGTAATATGCCCCACCTCGGAATTACCCATTGTGCCCTGTGGCAAGCCAACCGCCACCCCACTGGCATCCAATTTAGAATGCGGGTATTTTTCCAACAATTCATTCCAAAACGGCATATGCGCAATTTTTACAGCATTTTTATCAGGACTGTCATTAATTCCAACGCCGTCCATAATACATAAAACAAGTGGCTTCTTCATCTTTTTCCCTTATATTAAATCCACGTCCAGGATACCATATCCGTTTTTTAATTGCAAAAACAAAAGAAAAAATGTATAAATACAGCCTAAGAATGATATCTTATAACGGGGAGAAAATATATGAGCGGCAAACCATTTGCACCAAACCCAATTGACGAACACATCGGGCGGCGTATGCAGTTGCGTCGCGTTATGATGGGAATGTCCCAGAAAGATTTGGCACAAATCTGTGGTGTCACATTTCAACAGATTCAAAAGTATGAATCTGCGGGCAATCGCATATCTGCGTCACGCCTGTTTGAAATCAGTGCTGCACTGGAAACACCTGTATCATTTTTCTTTGCGGGCCTGCCTGGGCATATAGAACGCGAACCCCGAAACGGTCATCTGCCCAAAACGCACGTATCTGACTCGGATAATTTTGACCCATTGTCCAAGAATGAATCGTTGCACATCATCAATTTGTACTGGAAATTACCAACTGATGCCCAGCGTGAACTGGTGCATAAAATGCTGAATGCACTGAACGGCCAAGAATAAAATCATAATCACAAACAACATATAATCCAGTGGAATTTTTCCCTGGATATTTTATTATTGCTTTCATTCAAAAAGCGTGTATAATCATTCCGCAATTTTATAATTTAACAGGGGAAACAAATGTTCACAAAAGAAAAAATCAAAGATTTACACTATTCTGTCACTGGCTCAATTCCTGCGACCGACGTCCAGGCTGCGGCGGACAAAATCCTGCTGGAATACGGGAAAAAGGTTAAAATGCCGGGCTTTCGCGCAGGCAAAATTCCTTTGAACATTCTGCGCCAGAAATATAATGCGTCTGCATATGGCGAAGCAATTGACAATATGATGAACGAAGATTTGAACAAATACGTTGCCGACAAGAAAATCCGTTTGGCGGGTGCACCACGCGCAGATTTAGCCGGCTGGGAAATCGGCAAAGATGTTGAATATTCTTTGGAATTTGACATTTTACCAACTTTGCCTGCGATTGACCTGGAAAAATTCACAGTTATCAAGAAAACTGCGGACTTGGATGAAAAAGAAGTCGAAGTTGCACTGGAAAACATCCGCAAATCCCGCAGCGTTGCCGAAAAACAGGATGAAAAATACACAGCGGCCAACGGTGACGTCGCAGTTATTGACTTCAAAGGTTTTGTTGGCGACGAAGCATTCGAAGGCGGCGAAGCAAAAAAACATCATTTAATTTTGGGTTCAGGCGCATTTATTCCGGGCTTTGAAGATCAAATCATCGGCCACAAAATTGGCGATAAATTCGATGTCAACGTTAAATTCCCATCTGACTATCACGCGGCAAATTTGGCGGGCGCCGATGCACGTTTTGCGGTTGAAATTCACGAAATTCGCAAACATATCCTGCCTGAATTAAACGACGAATTGGCCAAACAGGTCGGCCAGGAATCTGTTGATGCATTAAAGGCACACATCCGCAACATCTTAACAGAACAGTATAACGAGGCTGCACAACGCGAAATGCGTAACGAACTGTTAGACACATTGGCGGACAAAGTTAAATTAGATTTGCCTGAAACACTTGTGAACCAGGAATTGGAAATGGCCAAGAACGAATTTGAACGTTCACACGCGCATTGCCACGATGAAAAATGCGGGCATAAATGGGATGAAAAACAGGAACGCAAAGACGCAGAACGCCGTGTAAAACTGGGCTTAATCCTGGCTGAATGGGGAACCCAGAATCAGGTCGAAGTGTCCCGCGAAGATTTGCAACAGGCAATCTGGTCCGAAGCGGCACGCTATCCAGATCCAAAACAGGTATTTGAATTCTACAACAAGAATCAGAATGCCTTGGCTATGCTGCGTGGTATGCTGTTTGAACGCAAAGCATTGGATGCAATGTTGACACACGTCAAGACCAAAGAGAAAAAGGTCAAAGCAGACGAATTGTTCCAACAGGCGTCTGTGCGTTAATAAATAGGCGCGCCAATGGCGCGCTTTTTCTTATACCAAAGGGAAAAGAGCAATGAAGGCATACCTAGACATTCTTGGAAATATATATCAAAACTGTGACGACATACGACAAAATCGAACCGGCATTCCCGACATAGGCCTGGGACACGGCGCACAAACCGCAAAACGGTATATCGCCTATGAAACGAATTCCTTTGCTAACTAATGACAAAAATAACTTTTATTCATATAAGTTAATCGTGCCTAATACCCCCCCCATTTCTGGGGATTTTAATTCGACGTTTCTGTCGTTTTGCCCGTCACACACGTGCGATAAACATCCGTTTCCGTCTTGGTCCAACATTGATTAGCGGGTTCCGGATTATTATTCTTGGTCTTGCCTTTTCCATATTGCATATCTGTCTTACTAAACCCAAGTGCCGTTCTACATGTTGAAGTACCAGTATCAAAATATTGTCCCACCTGACTACACTGTACACACAAACCAGTTTTTGGATCTTGCCCACCACGAATGCTGGCGGCACAGTCCACACATTCAAAATTTCCAACTGCTGGAAAAGCTTTGGTCGCATCCTTGCACATAAACTTAACACAACCACTTGATGTATCAATTGAATGAATGTCACTATCATAGCCACTTTCAGACCAGCCAGTACACATTTCATAACCTACTCCAGCGGTATATAAATTTAACGTATCTTGCGTCAATTTAACGCAATCTGTGCCGGATGAATCTGGGATATAGCCTTCGGCACATAATAATTTATAGTCCAGGTTAGAATACTGAGACACACCCCACACATATGAATGATTGCCACAGGACGTATTAGAATGACATTGAACCGCAACAGGCCCCGCAACAACACCATGGTCCTTAAACTCCACAACCCCCAACAAAACATCGGTTCCGTCAATATCGGTTCTCTCGCCATTGTCCGCATAAAAAGTACTAAATACATAAATCGACTTCTCGGTCGAATCATCATCACCACCACTTTGCTTCAGCCCCAACCCCGAAAACAATCCTGATTCATTTGTTAGCGTATCCATTCCCACGGTTGTTGCAATCTTATTACAGTTTGTACCTGCATACCCCGCCTCACAAAACCAGGCACACTTATCTTCCGAATAACCATCAGGATTAAAATACTTTGCCCACGAACTAAAATAACAATTTTTATTACCACACTGAATCTGTTGCGGACAAAAATATCCCCCATGAGGAACTATCTGTTTTGCGACAACAGAAACTATTGCATATTCGTCACCATACGTGCCACGACCACCCGATGTACCCAGTGCGCCAGCCAAAATAAAATCACCCGCCCCCCCTGTATCACCATAAACTTTTTCGCCAACAGCCCGCGAACCGTTGGAGGGGGTCATCCAGCTGTTGCGAATAGAGCTACTTACCGTTTTTACATATCTATCAAAGTGATGAGCAGCAAAAACACTTTCCGACACCAACACACCCAGCAACGAAAAAAGTAAAAATCTATATTTCATATCTATCTTTCCCCCACGTTATTCCGGCATTACATAACAAATGCCATTCTCTAAATAGCCATTTCCAAGCAATGCACAACGCGATTCATACCATTCTTCTGTGAAAACACACTCATCACTAGCGGCATCATACGATGCCACTGTTGTTTTTCCGTCCTCGTTATAATTCAAACACTGTGTACGAACTGTATTTTCCAAACACACGCCACTGGATGTCGACGCACCCTCGCTTTGCCCACCAAAAACACTGGAATAAAACGCCATCAGCAATTCATCACCCGCAACCTGACGTTGAGCCCAAATCCCATCAAAACTTTCACAGGTATCATACAGCTGATAAGACAACTGTTCTGAAACATCTAAAAGAGCATTCGCCACCTGGGTCCTGGTCTGCAATGGCAGTGCTTCATAAGTTTTTTCATTAACCGTTGGATCACTGCAATTCTGAATCGCATAATACTTAACATTTGCAGTCAACGAAGCATTTGCATCCGCACTGGCATCATCCGCAACCGACCCAATATTTTTACCACGACAGTTCCACGGAAATCCCATTGTACCAGTTGATGGCGTACACAAATCTTTGATATAATTGTCAATCGCTGTTGCACATCCTTCGGCCACACGTGTACTATCAACAGTATCAACAAATTCCAACAAAGCCGTCAAACCACAACGCGATGTCAACCTACCTGTTTCTGGGTCAAACTTGCACTGCGCGCCATCGTATAACGCCGCACAACGTGTCACACGTTCTTCGCACATTGCTTTGGACGCATACCCCGACAAAGCCCCCGCAGTCTTCGCAGTTGTATTATCAAAATCCTTTAATGCATTTGACTGGGTGTCATAACATTCGACCATCGTACTTACGCACGACATTTTGGTTTCTTCGATAAGATTTTCCTGTGCCTGGGCAATTTCAATCAACGCACTGCGTTTAAATTCTGTCCAAACAACATCCGAAATATCACGACAAGTATCCAGTGCCGACGTGGCAAACATCTTCTTCTCATCCAAATATTTGTTGTAATTTGGATTGTCTCCCAATACATCCATACCACCTGTCAACGTAATTTGTTCCGTTAACTTAAACAAAGATGGGTCATACGTCACTTCACCTGTTGTGGCACTGACATATTTACCTGTATAGTCCAAACAACGTTTATAATTTGCACCACACGCAATATCAGATGTAATTGCATTTTTAACCTTGGATATACATTCATTCACATCGGCAGAATTATGTGCACGATATTCTTCCAGTCGCGCTTCACGCAAAAACTTTTCAGCCTGGCGCACAGTTTGCATAACCGCTTCGCGCTTAGAATTCACTTTTTTTTCATATGTATTACAATCCTGAGTAATCATAATACCATATGCACTGGTCGCCATATTTAATGTTGCACTGTTTTCACATTGTTCTGCAACCAGTTGAACACACTGCTTATTAGAAGCATTGAACAAATCCTGCCCCTCAAGTGTTGTTAAATCAACACCCGTCCCGGCATCAAAAATAGACTTAGTATCGCCACCCCACACATCGTCCAGTTCACTTGAAAAATCGACAGCAATCAATCCCAATGATTCTTGGGCGCTGTTTTTATTAATCTTTTTTTTGCCAGATAACAAATCACTAATTTCGTTCAATATATTCTGTGCGCCACTGGTATCATTTTTAATTGCCGCTTCTCCAATTGTGGCAGAATACATTGCATTTACTTCCGCGGCGGTTTTATCAACCGCATTCAAATTATTATCTTCGAATTGCATCAACAACAACTTGGCTTCATCCAAGGCATTTTCTGTATCTCGAAACTGTGTAAATTTTGGACTGCAATAACAACGACGATAAGTATCATTTGCATTGGCACAGAACTGATCCATACAGGTCGCATACGCCTCACGACAGGTCGCATACCCACCGCCAATTTTGGATATATCTGTAAAAACAGCTGTTGCACGTGCACGCGCCGCCGCACGCGCCAAACCAGAATTTGATACACTCGCCCCCATTCTGGCGCCATTTTCGACCGAACGTGCGATTGTTGCACTGCGCGATACATTTGCCGACGCCGCCCGGGCATTATTCCCCACGCCCGCACGCGCCGCCACCACGCTACGGCCACCGCCAACGATCGAACGCGCAACAGCTGCACGTGCCGCGCCACGGCCAGAATTTGAAACAACCTGAGCGCCATCACCGCCGCCGCGCGACACAGGATTTATACGTTGGGACGCCATATGCGTATTAACCGCACTGCGTGGATTAGGCTGCTGCGCCGCATCTGCCGTCGACACACCGATCATCGCCATCAACAGCGCAAGAAACCGGCAAAAATCTGTATATTGAAACTTCAATCTATTCTCTCTTTTCTTCATTTTATCATTTTTAGCCCAATTGAATCAATACAAAATTATTCCACAATCCCATAAATAGTCGCCAAATACATAACATATGCATCATATGCCGCATCATACTTTTCCCAGGCCACCTTATCATCACCAGATTTTTGCGCTTTATCACCACCATTCATATTCAGTGCTGCCCTGGACAAGAATTCGCGTGCACACGCAAGTTTGTCTTCGTCTGCAACCATTTTTGACATTAATTTCTCACGAACATCACCAACCATTTGTGCAATCGAACCACCTGGCGCCATATCCTCGATTGCAACCAAATTTATCAATGCGATTGTCAAATCCTGGTCTGATGACAAATCCAGTGGATTAACTTTTCGCTTTGCGTCCACCACCTCAACTAAATTTTTAACATTACGTGTCATTTCTGCCTCCATTTTTTATAACCCCACGCATATGGGCAGACCGCGCACGCGGATTATTTACAATTTCATCATCAGTTGGCAACATTGTTTTAATTAACTGAAATGGCGCTTCCCGCAGCACTGGCAAACGCGGATCGCCAGGCGCTGTCGTCCACTTTCTGAATATATTTTTAACAATCCTGTCTTCTAGCGAATGAAACGTCACACAAACACACTTTCCACCCGCCACCAGTAAATTCGGCACTGCTGCCATAGCACGTTCTATTTCACCCATCTCATCGTTCACCGCTATTCGCAGCGCTTGGAACACAGGTGCAATATCTTTTGGATTATGAATCAAATCACGCAAAGCAAATGTTGTCTGGGGGCGCGCATCTTTTATCGCCCGTGCCAATATGTTTGCCTTTTTTACATCGCCGTAGTTCCGCAACACATCCGCCAATTCCGTAGCCGTTAACCGTTCAATCAACTCCGCGGCTGTTACACCACTTTGTTCCATTCGCATATCCAGCGCCGCGTCCGCACGAAAAGAAAAACCACGTTCAGGAATATCAATCTGCATAGATGAAATACCTAAATCAAAAACAATGGCGTCAATGGGTGTTTCTAAATCTGCAACACACGAAAAGGGGCGGGACACAAAAGAAAATCGTTCACCATATTCTGCACGTAACGTATCTGCATCGGCCACAACATTTGGATCACGATCGAATGCAATAACATTGGCGCCACGTGCCAAAAAAGCGCGACTGTACCCACCTGCACCAAACGTACAATCAACCACTGTCTTGCCCTGAATATCCCCCAGCGCGTCCAATACCGCTGCCAACAAAACTGGAATATGCTTTTGCGTTGCTGTCATTGTTATTCCACCTCTACCCTCAACCCCAGCGCCGTTAAATCCGCAATTGTTGTTGCGCCCAACTCGACACCGCCAGGCAACGCAACCGTCGCAGTTTTTTCCGCACCGTGCAGCACCAATTCTACACGTGTATATCCACGGGGCAGGGCAATAATAGCCTTTTTTACATCTTGCAAAACTGCCTGGTCGCGAATATCCATGGTTATCTTCTTAGCAATTTTGGCCACCCATTGATTCAATGGCGTAATAGAATCAACAAATATAGACACCCGATCATCACGATTTGAAGTCTTGCCAGAAATCAGAACAACGGTTTCATTAGCCAACGTCTGCGCAAACTCTATCGCAGAATCACCAAATGCCACCGCATCAATATTTCCCGCACTGTCAGATGCGTTAATTGTAATCATTTCTTTGCCAGTCTTAGTACGACGGCGTCCAAACGAGTTTACATTTGCGGCAATCTGTACCGACTTTCTGTCACCCAGTCCTTCTAATGTTGCACTTGTTACCAATTTAGCACGTGCAATTAAATGCTTGTACTGATCTAATGGGTGTGCCGATATATAGAATCCCAATGCAGACAATTCATTCTCTAACTTTTGTCCAAACGTCCACGGTTCAGTCTTAGGCAAATTCTTATGCAACCTATCTTCGGTCACATCGTCTTCCACAGTATTCGCAAACAGCGACAACATATTCGCCCCATCCTTGGACTTTGCCGCATAGGACAAAATCGCATCTGCATTCATATAAATCAAAGCACGATTTGGTTCCAAGGAATCCAGAACACCCGTCTTGGCAAACGCCTCCAAAATTCTTTTATTTATAATCGGTCCACAGCGCTTTGCAAAATCGGTCAAATTCTTAAATTTACCATTTGCATTTCTTTCCGCCACAATCGCATCTGTTGCAACGGTTCCAACACCCTTCAACGCCGCCAAACCATAAACAATCTTGCCATCCTTTACTGTAAACAAAGAATCGCTTTGATTAATATCAGGCGCAACTATCTGAATTCCAAAATTTGTTTTAGCATCATCTACAAAAATTGCCAATTGGTCTGTATCATTCAAATTACTGGACATAGATGCCGCCAGAAATTCGGGCGTATAATTCGCCTTTAAATACGCACATTGGTTGGCAACAATTGAATATGCAATTGCGTGTGACTTATTAAAAGCATACTTTGCAAAATCCTTAAACTTTTCCCACAGATCTTTGGCAGTTGCACGATCCAGCGTTCCTTCTTTTTCGCATCCTTCATAAAACAGACCTTCCAACTCGTCCAACATTGATATAATCTTTTTACCCATAGCCTTACGCACGTTATCAGATTGCCCACGGGTAAATCCAGCCAAAGCACGCACCAATTGCATAACCTGTTCTTGATAAACGATAATACCATACGTTTCCTTCAGAATTGGTATCGCCCGTTCGTGTACATACTCGATTTCTTCTTCGCCGTGCATACGCGCGATAAATTGCGGAATAAACGCAATAGGGCCCGGACGGTTTAGCGCATTCAACGCAGATATTTCCAAGAAACTAGTCGGATGCATTTTACGCAATGTTTGCTGAACAAAAGGCGCATCAAACTGGAATATACCTTCTGTCAACCCTTGTTGCCACAAATGCATAGTTTTTGCATCATCGGTCGGAATTTGGTCCAAATCAATATTCACACCACGCGTCTGCTGAATCAGGCGCGTTGCATACTTCAATACAACCAAGGTTTCCAGACCCAAAAAGTCAAATTTAATCAGTCCCGATTTTTCCAGATATTTTCCATCAAACTGACACGACGGCAACGGGTTGGCAGGATCACGATAAACAGGGGCAATTTTGGTCGTTGGCCTATCACCAATAACGACCCCACACGCGTGCTGGCCCAGATTACGCAGACTGCCTTCCAATTCTTCTGCAACGGTCACAACCTTGTTTAAATCTTCATCGTTGTTCAAAATATCCTGGATTTCTGTGGACATTCCGACCGCTTCCTTTAATGTCTTGGCGTCCTGCGGAATCAACTTAGATAATCGGTCAGATTTGGAATAGGGCATACCATAAACACGGCCAATATCGCGAATTGCCCCACGCGCCTGCAACGAACCGAACGTAATAATACGGCACACAGAATCGTGTCCATATTTATCACACACATACGCCAACACACGTTCAATACCTGTTGGTTCGAAATCCACGTCAAAGTCCGGCATAGAAATACGATCAGGATTCAAAAAACGTTCAAACAGCAATCCATACTTCAGCGGATCAACATTCGTAATCCCCAGCGCCCATGCCACAATAGACCCAGCCCCAGACCCACGACCCGGCCCAGTCAAAACATCGTTATTTCTGCACCAATCAATATAGTCTGCCACAATCAGGAAATACCCCGGGAATCCCATACCAATAATAACCCCCAGTTCGAATTCCGCCTGTTCGTAATATGGCGCTGTATCTGTGATTCCGTGCTGTTCCAATCTACGCTTTAACCCATTCATAGTATCATCGCGCAACATCTGACATTCCGCATCCAAGTCATCACCAAATCGTGGCAGCAATGGTTTTTCATGCACATTAACCATAAAGCCACAACGCTGGGCAATTACAACGGTATTCTCAATCGCTTCGGGCAGATCGGAAAATATTTCCGACATTTCTTCATAGGATTTAAAATATTGTTCCGATGATTTTCTTGGACGTTCTGGATCAATAACCTTGGTCTGACCCAACACACACCCCAGCGCGTCCGCAGGTTCATAGTCCATATTTGACGCAAAACACACATCATTTGTCGCAACAATCGGAATATTTAAATCACGCGCAATATTTAAAAATGCAGGTTCAGTCTTGATTTCATCTTCCAAACCGTGCCGCTGAATCTCTATATAAAACCTGTCACCAAAAATATCGACAAAACGTTTTGCATATTCACGGGCTAAATCTTCCTGTCCGTTTAATACAGCCATACCAACCGGCCCCAAATGTGCCCCAGACAAACAAATCAAACCATCGCTGTGCGATGCCAGCTCATCAAAAGAAATATGCGCCCCCAAGTGATGATTTTCACCACGCATATACATAACACGGTTCAGTTCACACAAATTCAAATACCCTGTATGATTTTGTGCCAACAACACAATTCTGGATAAAGAAGTGGCCCGCAATATCTTTGGGTCTGCATTATGGTGATTTAATGAAATCTCCACCCCAATAATCGGCTGCAGTTTATTAGAAGGCATAACATCGGAAAATTCTGCACATCCCGACATCAGATTTGTATCTGTCAGCGCACACGCAGTCATTCCTGCACCCGCACACAATTTTGGAATCTGTTTAATGGTCAGCGTACTGGCCCCCACCGAAAAACGCGAATGTGTACGAAGATGAATAAACTGCTGCATAACCCCTTTCCTTTATACCTTTATGCAAACCAACAAAAAACCGATAAATTGCACTAAATTTAATTAGTGCAATTTACCACAACAATGCTTAAATTTCAGGCCTGAACCACATGGGCAGGGCGCATTACGACGTGATTCCATACCAGCCGCCTTATTCAGTTCCGCATCGTGCTTTGCACGTTCCGCTTCGGTTGCTGCCACATCATCACGTGTCAATTCCATACGGGAAATATACGAAATAGACATAATCTTAAAGTTATTAACCGTATTCTTGAACAAATCCAATGCTTCACGTTTGTATTCATACAATGGATTTTTCTGGGCATATCCGCGCAGGCCAATTGCACTTTGCAGATAATCCATCTGTTGCAGATGTTTTTTCCACACCGCGTCCAACGCCCCCAACATCATCTGACGCGAAGCCATTTGCATCAATTCAGGACCATATTTTGATGCCTGCTGTTCATATCTGCGCATTGCCAAATTAACCAATGTTTCATATGCTTTACGTTCTGTAATCTGTTCGTCTGTTTTCCACTTTTCTATATCTGTAATATCCAACGCGAACACGCGCAGCATTGCGTTATGAATTCCGTTCAGATTCCAATCCGCAGGCACTGCCTTTTCTGGGATGTTATTTTCACAAATGATTTCGACAACATCCCCGATCATCTCCATTGCCAACGGTTTTAAATCATCGCTTGTCATCAAATCGTCGCGCTGCTTATAGATAACTGTACGCTGTTCATTGGCCACGTCATCATATTTCAGCAATTCCTTACGCGCTTCGAAATAGCGTGCTTCTACTCGTTTTTGAGCTTTTTCCAACGCCTTAGTAATCCACGGATGCGTAATTGCTTCACCTGTCTTCAACCCCAGTGTCGTCAACATACCCTGCAAACGCGCGGCCCCAAAAATACGCATTAAATCATCATCCAACGCCAAGAAGAATTTAGAATCACCTGGATCCCCCTGACGTCCTGAACGTCCACGCAACTGATTATCGATACGACGGGACTCATGACGTTCTGTTCCAATTACATACAAACCACCTGCGTCCAGAACTAATTTTTTATTTGCTTCGATTGTGGCATATATTTCTTTCTTTTTATCTTCGAAATCTGGCGCATCCGCATCCAGTGCCGCAATCAATTCTTCTGCATTACCCCCCAATTTAATATCGGTACCACGGCCCGCCATATTAGTCGCAATTGTGACCGCGCCCGGCGCACCCGCCTGGGCAACAATTTTTGCCTCGGACTGATGATGCTTGGCGTTCAAAACAGCTGGTTCAATCCCCAACTTCTGACGTACAATTGCCGCCAATTCTTCAGATTTTTCAATTGAAACCGTACCAACTAACACAGGCTGTTTACGTTCGACACATTCTGAAATTTGTTTCAGAATCGCATTATATTTTTCTTCTTTATTGCGATAAATTTCATCGTGATGGTCATTACGTGCAACCGGACGATTTGTTGGGATTGACACCACACGCAACTTATAAATTTCTTCAAATTCTGCCGCCTCGGTCATAGCGGTACCTGTCATACCAGACAAGGTCGGATACAGACGGAACAGGTTTTGATACGAAATACTTGAAACCGTCTGATTTTCAGGCTGAACGCGCACGTGTTCCTTGGCTTCGATTGCCTGGTGCAGCCCTTTGCCAAATCTGCGACCGCTCATTACGCGCCCCGTAAATTCATCAACAATTAAAACTTCACCATTGCGCACAACATAATTCACATTTTTCTGATACAAATGATGCGCCAACAGCGACTGTTGGATATGCATAACCAGCGCGGCATTCTCGGACGCATACAAATTATCACCAACTAACAAACCCGCTTCTTTTAGCAAACGTGTAGCGGTATCGACACCACTTTCAGTCAAAACCACATGACGATCTTTTTCATCTTTTTTAAAGTCTGATTCTGCAAATTGCGCCACGACCGCATCAACTTTTGCATACAATTCACTGGTATCTTCGGCCGGCCCAGAAATAATCAGCGGCGTACGCGCTTCGTCAATCAAAATACTGTCCACTTCGTCAACAATCGCATAAAAGAACGGGCGCAAAACCTGTTGTTTCTTGCTGAACTTCATATTATCGCGCAGATAATCAAACCCCAACTCTGAATTAGTCACATACGTAATATCACAGGCATATGCTGCACGTCTTTCTTCGTCGGTCATATCGTGTTGAATAATACCAACCGACATACCCAAAAACTTATAAACCTCGCCCATCCACATCGCGTCACGTGATGCCAAATAATCATTTACTGTAATCAAATGCGCACCTTTGCCGTGCAGCGCCTTTAAATACATCGCCAGCGTTGCAACCAACGTTTTACCTTCACCGGTCTTCATTTCTGCAATTTGACCATTAGTCAGCACCATACCGCCAATCATTTGAACATTAAAGTGTCGCAAACCAATCGCACGAATAGAAGCCTCGCGAACCAATGCAAACGCATCCGGCAAGATATCTTTTTCTTTATCCCCCGCTGCCAGTCGCGCACGCAACACATCCGTTTGACTGCGCAGCTGTTCATCTGTCATTTCATGATACTTCGGTTCCAAATCATTAATCAGGGACACGGTCTTATCATAATTTTTTACCAATCTGTCATTTGCAGACCCCAACAACATACCTAAAATATTTTTCATTACCTTTTTCCTTACTTTTATCACGAAATATATAGCAATTTTACGCCTTGCGGTCAAGATACTTTATCTATATAATAAATTCATCAAAATTAACAAGTGCGAAATAAAAAATTTATGATAGAATAGGGCATATAAAGGGGAGGGACACACTTATGCAACAGCCAGTAAAAAAACTTAAACCATCAGACATAACCAGTGACGTATACATTATTGCCCCGACCCAGATTGAATATATCTCACGCTTATTCGGCAATACGGTCGCAGACACAATGAATATGCGTACATTTGCACCAAAAATTCGTCAAATAGCAGAACAGGCACTGCGCCACGCATTAAACGCGGCCCGAACTATGGGTGAACAAAAATAAAATCCCCATTTCGGGGATTTTTTTTATTCCTACATAACCTTGCCTTGGGTCGGATAGAACGTCAACTGAATCTTTTCCCATTTTGCAAATTCATTCGGCGGCAGCATACGGAATGGCTGACATACATTAATTGCCGTACGAATTGTTTCCAAGACATATGCAAAGGCCGGATCTGTTTCTGCACGTGCCGCCGATTCAAACCAGACATCACGAACCGTGCCATTTTTACGCATAGTCAAATGCGCCACCGCACGAATATCTGAAATATCAGCCCGTTTTGTATCAATCACCCAGCAACGTGTCATCGCAACACGCAACGCATCAACAACAGAAACCGTCAAAGTGCGTTCCAACGATAATACTTCACGATTTACGCGCACAACCTTTTTTTTCTTTGGCGCCGCTGGTGCAGGTTCTACCGGCTTAGATTCCGCTTTTTTTTCTTCCTGCTTTTTCTCGGGCTCTTTTTGTGCTTCTTCTGCAATTTCTTCAGATTCTGGTTTTGGCTCTTCGACCAAAGTTGGCGCCTCTATTTCTACTTCATCCGGTTCTTCTGCCTTGACTTCTTTTTTATCTGGCACCGCAACTGGGGCAATCGTTGTTTCTTCTGGCTTTGATTCAACTACTTGGCCGACATTATATAACTTGGTCTCATCACCAGACACAACCACATCATCCAAATCAATTTCCATAATTTGAATTCTGTCTGGCGCAACCAACTGTGCACGATTAAGCACGATCGCGACCGACGTAATCATAATTGCCACCAGGGCCAAATGCCCCCCGATAGAGATTAATAAATTTTCCGTTGAAAACTGATTAAACTTTGCCATTTGTTTTTATTCCGGCTGTGTTCTTAAGCCAACTTTTTGAAAACCTGAATCCTTCAATTTCCCCATCATACTCATCACCGCACCATAATCAGCGTGAGTATCACCATTTATCATAATGGTCAGATTTGGATTTTCCCCACGCATCGCAATCGCACGTTTTACAATTTCATCACGTGGCAATTCCATTTCAGACAAGAAATATCGTCCATTTGCATCAACACTTATTTGAATTGCGTGATCATTACCAGTCATCGCAGACGCCCCTGCACGCGGCAGTTCCAAATCAATACCAGTCGTCATCATTGGCGTTGTCACCATAAACACAGCCAATAATACCGTCATGACATCAATCATCGGCGTTAATTGAATTGAAAAATCTGATTTTCTGCGTCTTAATCTTGACATATCAGCGCACCATTATTTCTGGTTTTTTATTTCTTTGCACGCACATTCCAGGCGTTCATATAAATCATCAGATTTCTTGGAATAAACCTGATACGCAATCGCTGCTGGAATCGCCGCAATCAGCCCCAACGCAGTCGTCCCCAACGCAACCGCCAAACCAGGTGCAATTACGCCAATACTGACCGACTGATTAACGCCAATTGATGCGAAGGAATCCATAACCCCCCAAACCGTACCAAACAAACCAATAAATGGCGAAATATATGACACCATAGACAAAAACCACAAATTCTTATCAAACGGACGAATAAACACATCCAAATTTTCGTTTGGCTTCATCTTAAGTGGATTTCTTTTCTGCCCACGCCACAAACGGAACTTTTCAACGATAACAGCCCACGACATAACACTGAATACAACCAGCACAATCGACACAAACAGTGTCATCAAATCACCTGTAAACAGGCTTAACAACGAAAAATTATTCCCCATTTCCCTTCCTTTTTTTTATTAAATCAACGCATTAACAAAATCCATTGGTATACGTTTCGGGCGCAAATCAGCTCCCAAATACGCCACCTTAAGATTTATTATAGCACAAATGTTCCCATCTTTCACGAACTTTTGTTCAATTTTTACAACCGCCGCCCCAACATCTTGCATCTGGGTTTCTACAACGACCTCATCGGCTGCACGCAATGGCTGCAAATACTTGATATTTAATTCACGAACAACAAAACCAACATCGTCACCGTCATACAATTTACCACGCAGCCAGTTCATACGTGCTCGTTCTGCAATTTCCAGATAACGAGCGTGATAAACAATGCCTTCGGCATCTGTGTCAGCATATGCAATTGTAAAAGGAAACTTATGTATCTTAGCCATTTTTAATCCAAAACTTCTATATCAACCCTGGCGACACCAGAATTAAGCATATCTAATTTCCGTGCTGCCGCCTGCGAAACATCGATTATACGCCCCTTAATAAACGGCCCACGATCATTTATGATAACAACGACACTCTTATTGTTGTCCAGATTTTTAACACGAACCCTGGCCCCAAAAGGCAAAGTTTTATGCGCTGCTGTCATCTTATTTTTATCATACACATCGCCGCTAGCTGTCTTGCGTCCTTGAAAGCGCCCTCCATACCAAGACGCAACACCAGACTCATTGAATTTTTCCACCTGACTCAGCGGATAATACGTATTTCCCGCAACGGTATATGGCTTGGCTGCGTTTTTATATGCGACATCGGACGAACATCCCATCACACCAAACAGTAATACAAGAGCAATTACGACACGCATTATCCTTACTCTTCCATAATACTCATCACTTCTTTACGCAGTTCTTCTGGGATATATTTCATACGCGAACCAGAACAGGCATAAACAATCCGGGTGTTTTCAGTATCTACATATTCAATTGTAAAATTATATTGATGTTTTAACATTTCGTGTGTCCCTTATTTTTCCAACCCCAAATGCTTATACCCCATATCAGTGATTACACGACCACGTGGCGTACGCTGAACAAATCCCAGCTGCATCAAATATGGCTCAATCACATCTTCGATTGTATCTGTTGGTTCAGACAAAGCCGCCGCCAGGTTTTCAACCCCAACCGGACCACCCGCATAGAACTTGATAATCATATTCATATATTCGCGATCAATTTCATCTAAACCACAGGCATCGATATGTAATTGAAACAGTGTAGTTTTAATTATATCTGCGGTAATCTGATTTTTACCTAATGCGCCGGCAAAATCACGTGCACGCTTTAACAATCTGTTAGCGATACGGGGGGTCCCACGTGCAGATTTTGCCAGCATTAACGCACCGTCCGCATCAATTGGTGTCCCTAAAATATTTGCACTGCGCATAATAATCTTGGCCAAATCTTCCGGTGCATAGAAAGTCAATCTTAAATCAATTCCAAATCTGTCACGCAGTGGATTAGACAACAACCCCGTACGTGTAGTCGCACCTACCAACGTAAACGGGGGCAGGTCGATACGCACACTTTTCGCACTGGGACCTTCGCCCAGCATAATATCTAACTTAAAATCTTCCATTGCGGAATAAAGCACTTCCTCAATTGCGGTCGGCAAACGATGAATTTCGTCAATAAACAGGACGTCCATAGGTTCCAACGCCGTCAATATTGCCGCCAAATCCCCCTGTTTGGTCAACATAGGCGCAGCAGTTGCACGAAAATTAGTTCCCAATTCATTCGCAACAATGTGGGCCAACGTTGTCTTGCCCAGCCCGGGCGGACCATACAACAGCACGTGATCCATCGCCTCATGGCGACTGCGTGCCCCCGAAATAAAAACAGACAAATTCTGTTTCAGACTTTCGTGTCCGATAAAATCCCCCAACGAACGCGGACGAATTGTTGCCGCCATATCATCTGGAATATTTGCATCTAAAAAGCGTTCTTTATTTTGCATAATTATAACAACTTATCTTCTGCGTTTTCGCGTCCAACATATGCCTTTAAATCATTGTACATCTGGCGCAGATCGGCCGGCTGGCTGTACATTGCATCCGCCCCACGAACACGAATTGTTTCTAAATCGATTTGTGCCTGCTTTTTCAAAACCTGGGTCATATGCGCCGCAAATGCGCGCGCATCATCTGATTCTGCCGCCCCCTGCAACAACAAGCCGCGATTTGGTCGTGGCGACAAAAATGCAAAATCAGACACCGAGACATCCGGCGAAACCAATGCAAAGCCAGAAACTTCAGGACGACGCATCATCGCCTGTAATACATACCACGCCCCCAGCTGATGCCCGGCCAACCATATTTTATCACTATCTTCGTTATGATTTTGAATCCAGTCGATCACAGTTGCTATATCCAGCATATTTTCAGATGTCGTTCCAATTGTCCCTTCGGAATCACCGACCCCACGATAATTAAATCGCACAACAGAAAAACCAATATCCATAAACGCACGAAACATTGCATAGGATACACGATCGTTCATATGATACTTTTGCCGCGGATTGCCCGACAGCACCACCGCCAAAGGCGCTGCCTCGACTGCGGATTTATGATACACTGCGTGCAATTTTCCAGACTCGCCAGAAATAATCAAATCAACCATCAAATTCACCTTTCTTTACTTATTTGTTTTTAACTTAGACCAAAGCAAACACAAATTTCAATAAAAATATTTTTTTGTTTTGACACAATTATCTAAAATGTTCTAATATTTAATCCAAAAGAACCAAAGGCAACGCAATGTCAAAAAGAATTTTAAGCGCTATCTTCGTTGGATTATGCACATTTTCTGCCCACGCAGACGAAATTGTCTATGATAATTTTCAGACAATTTACACTGAAACGCCGGTCCAATCATACTATGCATATCCCGACGAACCTAACTTTATCCCAGAAACGGAATTTATGGAACGCGCAGACAGTCTGAATTACGACCAAAACATTATGGACGCGCGCGCTTATGAATCCAACATCCATCCTGGCGTGATGTTTGCAGACCGCCCAATGGTAATTTGCCGCAATTTTGGCTGCACACGATTGAACGACCGTATTACCCGTTCATTTCTGTTTAACAGCCTGGCCAATATGTTTATGATGAACGCACATTCGCGCGTTTACATCTGTGAAGCGGATCCTTTTTCACGCGATTGCCTGCAATCAGGAATTTCATTTCCTGTCCGCAGCGGTATCGCCAACGCGATGGTCAAAATTCCCAAGGCAACTATTTCCCAGGTCAACATGTCCACAGGACTGTCCAAGGCAACTGTTGGTATGACTTATGAATTCTTGGTCAATGGTATCAGTCGCGTCTGCGAACCAACCGTTATGGACATTATGGTTCCTGTTAATTCCGAAGCTGTTCTTTCAAATCGTGAATTTGCCTGCAATATGACCAGCGACGGCATCAGCAGTGTATCCTTAATTGTCAGCCTGGATTATATCGACTTGGATTATGGAATCCTGGGCGGCTATTATTCATTGGGAATGCAAGGTCCAACAACTGGCGGTGGCACAGGCTATGCACTGTTCAAAACAGAATTTGCGACCGGCAATATGAAATTCCGCGCTGCAACCTATGATGAAGACACAGCAGGCGCAAACAACGCTATGCGCACAATCCAACCCGGCGAATACGCGGTAGAACCATTAAAAAAATAGATGAACAAAACCATTCTGATTGTTGATGACGATGAAATGTTGCGCAAAGCCCTGACTGCGGGACTGCAGGGCGAAGGTTTCAACGTTTTAACCGCAGCATCCGCAGAAAGCGCCTCAGAAATACTCACTCGTCTATCTGTTGACGCAATCGTACTGGACAGAATGATGACCGGAATGGACGGTTTAACATTCCTGCAAAACATACGCAAATCTGGCAACATTACCCCAACAATTATGTTAACGGCACTGAGTGGCTCTGAAAACGCAATTGCAGGATTATCTGGCGGCGCCAATGACTATTTGGCAAAACCATTCCAAATACGCGAATTAATACTGCGATTAAACAACATCATCTGCCAAAGCGCAACCACCGCTGCAAAAATGCCAAGCGGGTTAACATTCGCAGACAACGAATTTTTTGTATCTGATGCGCTGGGCACGCCACACATTTTGGCATTATCCGGCGAAGAAAAGAAATTGCTGCAACATCTAACACGCCCCATCGGCAACATTGCACCCGCAGCACCAATGGTTGCAAAACGCTTGCGCAGCAAAATAAATTTAGTATTATCACATCTGGACATAATAACAATTCGGGGACGCGGCTATAAATTGATTGATAAATCTGCAACCCCTACAACATAAACAGGGATAAGTATGAGATTGATTCCACGCAGTTTTCTATGGCGCACCATTTTAATGATTTTGGTTCCGCTGATTGTCGCCCAGGTCATAGTTGCCAACGCTTTTTTTGGCAATCATTGGTCGCGCGTACATGATACATTGGCGCGCACATTGGCTGGGGAAATTGCCACAATGACGAACTTCATTGACGAAGGGAATACCGATGCCGTCAAAAAAATGGCGCGCGACATTGGTATAAACGTCACATTCCACCAAAAATTAAACCGCCCGAAACACAATGATAACCACGCCCACGAAACAGGGCGCCTGTCATCAGAATTGTCAAAACGTTTGCAGCGTCGTGCCAACGTCTATATGGACCGCGGCAAACGCCTGGTATACATAGACATCCCGACACGCGACAATCAAATTGCAACATTTGGCACATCATTATATCGCATTTATTCGACCAGCACTGAAGTATTCATCATATGGTTACTGGGCTCGATATTGATTGTATCAATTCTGATTACACCGTTTATAATCATACACACACGCAGCATTCGTCGCATTGCCCGCGCCGCCAGCCGCTTTGGCCGCGGTCTTGACGCCCCAGGATTCGAGCCAACCGGATCCAAAGAAATCCGCGAAGCAGCATCTTCTATGATTACGATGAAGGAACGCCTGGACAGATACAATCGCACACGCACAGATATGTTAAACGCCGTCAGTCACGATCTGAAAGCGCCATTAACACGTATGCGCTTGGCGGTTGAAACGAACACCGCAACCGACGCTGATTTAATCCGCGACATTGACCGTATGACAGAAATGGTTAACGGCTATCTGGCATTTGCCCGCGGCGAAGCGCCTGAAATAGAACAAACCACAGAATTACCACCAATGCTGACACGTATTGCCCGCGACGCGGCGCCCAACAAAGAAATCATTACCGATTTCCCAGAAGCACCGGTCCAGTTCTATGCACGCCCAATGGCCTTGGCCCGCGCATTCAGCAATATTATTGAAAATGCCGCCCGATATGCAAAAAAGACAATAAAAATCACAGAACGCGATTCCGTCGATTCAATCGAAGTTATCATCGAAGACGACGGCATTGGCATCCCAGACGACCGCAAACGCGACGCGATGCGCCCATTTGTACGCCTGGATGACGCGCGCGGCACCGACACAGGCGGAACGGGGCTGGGGCTGTCTATTGCGCAAACCGCGATTGAAAATCACGGTGGCCAAATGTTCCTGGAAAACAGCGAACTGGGCGGTCTGCGCGTCAGAATTGTTTTACCAATATAAAATCTTATACAGCGGGGGTATCAAAAAAATGAATTTATACAAATATGTATCAAACGCAATTAATGAAAAACTGGGCACATCTGTAAATCTAGAAGTTCCACGCAACCGCGATTTTGGAGACTTTTCAACCAATGCCGCAATGGTTATGGCAAAATCAGCCGGCAAAAACCCACGCGAATTGGCGGCGGAAATCTTGCCTAAATTAACAGAATTGTATTTTGTTGCCGACGCATCAATTGCCGGTCCTGGCTTTATAAACATTAAATTGCGCGATGATTTTATTTGGCAATCTGCCTGTGCAGAACAAAACCCAAAAACAGACAACCCACAAACGATTGATTTGGACTATGGCGCATACAATGTTGCAAAATCACTGCACATTGGCCACCTGCGCACATCTATTGTTGGCGATACCTTTAACCGTATTGCAAAGTTGCTGGGACACAAAACATATTCGTGGAATCATATTGGCGATTGGGGCAAACCAATGGCACTGGTAATTGCGTGGATTGAACGCCTGCATCCAGAACTGCCGTATTTCAGCAATGATTTTAATCCGAACACCCCCGTTGACTTTGAAGTAAACACATCGGAATTAAACACATATTACCCTGCGGCCAGCGCGTACGCCAAAACGAACCCAGAATTCCAGGCCCACGCCCAAGAAATCAAAGCAAAATTCCAGGACGGTCACGCGGGCTATTTTGCACTGTACGAAAAATTCTTAAAAATTTCATTGGATATGATGAATGACACAGTAAAGCGCCTAAACATTCTGCCATTTGATTATGATTTGGGCGAACGCAACGCCGCAAAATACCTGGACGATGTTGAAAAAATATTGCGCACCAAAAATTTAATTACCGAAAGCGATGGCGCCCAGGTTATAATTGTCAAACGCGAAGACGACAACAAACCAATGCCACCATATATGTGGACAGACTCACGTGGCGCTGACACATATGATTCTACAGATTTGGCCGCCGTTTATTGCCGTAAACAAGTTGACAACCCAGACAAAATCATATATTTCACAGACCTGCGCCAAGGACTGCATTTCGAACAATTATTCCGCGCTTCTGAACTGTCCGGAATCTTTGATTACAAGAACTTGGAACACATAGGATATGGCACAATTAACGGTCGCGACGGCAAACCATTCAAAACACGCGACGGCAATGCGGCCGGCCTGGACGACATTATTGATGCAGTGAACGAAGCGGTCCAAGCGCGCGTATCTGAATCCGGCAAAAAACTGGACGCCGATACAATTTCTGCAATTGCATTGGCAGCGGTTAAGTTTAATGACTTGATGCACGATGTGCGTTCCGATTACATCTTTGATCCTGCATCCGTCACCAGCTTCGAAGGTCGCACTGGTCCATACATTCTGTATACCGCAGTCCGTCTGAACAGTGTTTTAAAGCGTGCAACCGGCACACCAAACACAAACTATATGCCGTTGAACGCAGATGAACGCAATCTGTTGATTGGCATATTAGACTTTGAACGCACTGTACTCAGCGCATTTGAAAACCGCGCCACAGATATGATTGCTAACTATGCCTATGATTTGTGTCAGTTGATAAATACATTCTATCACAACTGCCCAATCCTGCGCGATGACGTTCCCGCGGACACACGCGCGGCACGTCTGCATATTGCAACAATTGCACGCGACACATTGGCAAAAACAATTGATTTAATGGGTCTAAAAATCCCATCAGAAATGTAAAAAACGCCTGTTTGGGCGTTTTTTTATAAAAATTTGCATTCAATTCATTATTAATATAAAATATCGAACATTATGGTACGTCAAATTATTAAATCAGGTCAGGTTTCTGAAAACCGCAAAGCGCGGTTTAATTATTCTATCGAAGACACGATAGAGGCTGGCATTTCACTGACTGGTGCTGAAATAAAATCTATACGATATGGCCTGGTCACTATTGTCGACGGCTTTGTCCAGCGTCGCGGAGATAACCTGTGGCTGGCGGGTGTTGAAATTCAAAAATTACCAACCGCCGCCCGAATTGTAAATTTCGACGAACGCCGCAGTCGCCAACTGTTGCTGCACCGCAATCAAATTAATCGCTTGATTGGCAAATTACAGGAAAAGGGCGCTACAATCGTTCCTTTAAAATTGTATTTCAACAATCGCGGAAAGCTAAAGGTTCTATTGGGCATAGGGTACGGTAAAAACAAAGTCGATAAACGCGAAACTATCAAACAGCGCGAATGGGACAAAAACAAAGCCCGCATATTAAAAGGCAATTAAAAGAACCGCCAAATCGGCGGTTCTTTTTTTTACTTCAAATAGAATGTTATTGTCGCAACCACACGAACTTTTTTATTTATAGCTTGACGTTCGTTCGAGGACCAAGAATCGGTTGGATCACGGGACTCTATACTGAAAACCCCTTGATTAGCATTTTTAATCTTGCCCAGGCGCGCATCTGCATCCTTGGCGAACTGTTCACCGGCGGCGGTTGCATTTTTAGTTGCTTGTTCAATCATAGAAATTTTTATATCATTCAAACCATTAAATATGTATATTGGCCCTGCATAGTCTTCTGTAATCGTGATACCACGACGCACCAACTCGCCCATACGGCGCGACACAGCATCAACCAACGCAACATTATTCGATCGTATCATAACGCCTGTTTCTATAACATAGCGTCCGTCATTATTTTGATTTTTTAGTTCTGCATCTGAATATCCAGCATATTTATCACGCACCTGAACACGCAAGTTTTGAATATCATCCGGCGCAAATCCCGCATCAACCAAGAAAGAGCGAATTTCGACGATATTAGAATCGATACGCTGTTGCAGTTCTGCTAAATCGCCACCAACCGCATTAATTTTTATATTCCACACCGCAGTATCCGCCACAACATCACGTTCTGCCAATCCTTTAACGGTAACCGTCCGCCCAGACATTGCACGATAAATCCCATCACCAACAAAGAAACCGCCCAACGCCACCCCCAGCGCCAGAACAGACAACCATACACCAGGAACAGATTTTATTTTTTGAGACCAAGCCATAATATTCTCCCTTTGCATCAAATATAGTATAAAAGCACAAGCCGTGTCAAAGTTATTTATCGCGGACAATTTCCCCAATCACAAAGTTCGCCAACATTAACCCAAACGCCCCCGTCACAGTAATGATTGACCCCAGGTTTTTTGCGTGTCCAACCACGGGGACTGGGACCTGACACGAATAAACCGCCGGTATTTTTTCCAAGTCCGTCCCACGCACTAAACGTCGAATTCGTGCCGCCAACGGGCAAACAGCTGTTTTATTTATTGGTGCAATTTTAATCATTGATATATCTGTCTTGGACGCTGCCCCCATACTGGAAATTATGGGTACATTATGCGCATTTGCCCACCGATACAGGGCGACTTTTGATTCCACACTATCAATCGCATCTATTATAAAATCAGGCCTGAGATTCAACTGGGTGTTTTCATCCCAAAATAAATTCAATGCATCCACACATATTTCCGGATTTATATCATAAATACGCTTGCACGCAACTTCAACCTTGGATATACCAATACTCGATTCCAACGCAAATAATTGACGGTTTATATTAGACTCTTCTACGCAATCAAAATCTACGACTATTAAATGCCCAACACCTGTACGGGCCAACGCCTCGATTGAGAACGATCCAACCGCACCACATCCCACAACCATAACAGTTGACTTTTTCAGTTTTTCTATAGCCTGGTCCCCAAACAACAAACGAATTCTATGTAATCTATCCATCTTTTAACATCCTTGTTGCATTTTCAAAAAACTTTCTTTCTCCACAAGCGGCAATAATATCTGATTCAACTTTCACAATCTGCGCTGGATTTCCAGAATCCGTTTCAACTAAAACCCTATCCACAGGCGTACACAATATCCTTTTACAATCTACATCACGATACGAAAAGAACGCATTATATTTACATGACAATTTCTCAATTTCATCCACCCCACCTTTGTACCTATGAAACAAAACAAAGGGCAATTTATCCGCCTTACACACCTTTAGCAAACGTTGCATTTTATCCCACGCACCCACACAGTGCAAATTTACACCGCGCCGCAATTCAATTGCTATTTCCAACTGCCTAACAAAGATATCAATTTGCACATCCATATTGGGCTTATGCTTATCCAGTCCAATTTCACCAACGGAAATATCTGGATTAGATTTTAGCAAATCAAACAACCACACATCCCAGCCATCCACCAATTCACCAACAAACCAAGGATGCACTCCAATTGCGCCACACAAATTTGAATTTGCCTGCACTTGATTCAACACAGCACCCCATTCAACTATTTTTGTTGCATTAACAACTGCACAAACATTGGCCGTCAAATCTGCATCTATTAAATGGCAATGCGCATCAAAGTATTTTCTCATACTCACATAATATTCTATAACCAAGAAATTGTCAAAACCAACCGAATAAAAATCCCAAGAAAATATGACTATTGCCACTTGAAAAGAAATTTTGCATAACTATATGGTGGGTAAGCAAATTTTTTAAGGAGTAAAAAATATGGGAAAAGTAATTGGTATTGACTTGGGCACAACAAATTCAGCCATGGCATTTATGGACGGATCTGACCCAAAAATCATCGAAAATTCCGAAGGTCAACGCACTACACCATCTGTTGTTGCATTGACTTCGAACGGCGAACAATTGGTCGGCATTACTGCCAAGAACCAGGCAGTCACAAACCCAGAAAACACAATTTATGAAATCAAACGTTTGATGGGCTTGCGCTTTGACAGTCCGGCGGTCAAAGAAATCGCAGCACGCGTTCCATATAAAATCGTGGCTGGCGAAAACGGCGACGCCTGGGTTGAAATGGACGGCAAAAAATATGCCCCATCCCAGATTTCTGCGATGATTCTAGCAAAATTGAAAAAAGACGCCGAATCATATTTGGGCGAACCTGTGACAGACGCAGTTATCACAGTACCTGCATACTTTAACGATTCACAACGCCAGGCAACCAAAGATGCCGGTCGCATTGCAGGCTTAAACGTATTGCGTATTGTTAACGAACCAACAGCTGCTGCATTAGCATATGGCCTGGACAAGGACAAAGACGGCATCATCGCGGTTTATGACCTTGGTGGCGGCACATTCGACGTATCTATTTTGGAAATTGTTGACGGCGTATTCGAAGTAAAATCCACCAACGGTGATACAGCATTGGGTGGCTCAGACTTTGACGCACGTATTTTGGAACACTTGATTGCAGAATTCAAATCCCAGACCGGCATTGATCTGTCAGGCGATAAATTAGCGCTACAACGTCTGAAAGAAGCCGCAGAAAAGGCAAAAATTGAATTATCATCCAAGACCTCAACTGACATCAACCTGCCATTCTTGACGGCGGACGCATCGGGGCCAAAACACTTTAACACAACGCTGACACGCGCAAAATTAGAATCATTGGTTGCAGACTTGATTGAACGCACAATCGAACCATGCAAAAAGGCATTAAAGGACGCAGGTCTGGAAAAATCACAAATTAACGAAGTAATCTTGGTTGGTGGTCAAACACGTATGCCCAAGGTTGCAGAAACCGTGAAAGAATTCTTTGGTCGCGAACCGCACAAGGGCGTTAACCCAGACGAAGTTGTCGGTATGGGCGCTGCGATTCAGGGCGGGGTACTGAAAGGCGACGTCAAGGATGTTCTGTTGCTGGACGTAACTCCATTATCATTGGGAATTGAAACATTGGGCGGTGTATTCACACGCTTGATTGACCGTAACACAACAATCCCAACCAAAAAATCCCAGGTATTCAGCACCGCAGAAGACAACCAGTCGGCTGTAACCATCCGCGTATTCCAGGGCGAACGCGATATGGCAGCGGATAACAAATTGCTGGGTCAATTTAATCTAGAAGGTATCGCACCGGCCCCACGTGGTATGCCTCAAATCGAAGTATCTTTTGACATCGACGCGAACGGTATCGTGCACGTATCGGCCAAAGACAAAGGCACAGGCAAGGAACAGGCGATTTCTATTAAATCTGATGGCGGTCTGTCCGAAGAAGAAATCAAACGTATGGTTGACGAAGCCGCCGCTAATGCCGAAGCAGATAAACTGAAACGCGAATTGGCCGAGGCTAAAAACACAGCAGAAACAGCAATATTCAGCATTGAAAAATCGTTAAAGGAACACGGCGACAAAATCAGTGAAGAAGATAAGAAGTCAATCGAAGACGCCAAGAAAGAATTGTCTGACGAATTGGCCAAAGCGGACGCAACCGCCGACAGCCTAAAGGCAAAAACCGACGCATTAAGCGAACGCGCTATGAAACTGGGCGAAGCGGTGTACAAAGCACAGCAAGCCGAGCAGGGCGCATCAGCAGACAGTGCAGAAAAGAAAAATGACGACGGCACCGTCGACGCAGACTTTTCTGAAAAGAAATAAAAAATCCCCCAAACGGGGGATTTTTTCTTGAACTAAATTCAAAAGTTAAAAACACTTCAAGTCTTTTATCGCCCCACATCTTTTTAAGAATCATAAAACCTCTGCATTCCCACAGCTTATAAGAATCCAATTCATCATTTCTGCACAGACGGGAATAGGGGGGTTAAAACTTTTGTTGGCGGTTCAAATCCTGACCATAATAGAATCTTTATTATTTGTGCACACATAACCAAGGCTCCAGAGGCTAATGACAAAAACCGCCCCCTACAACCGCAACTTTGCAAATCAATAAAAATCCCCCAATCGGGGGATTTTTTATCAAGGCGCTTCAATCTCAGGAACATTAGGGAACTCTCCTCCAGTCGTGCCGCCTAATGGACTTATAATTGGAAGCGAACAAGTCTGCACACCATTTAGCCCTGTTGAACAAACGCTAATTTTTCCACTTACAAGGCCAACAACCTCGTTTATCTTGTTCTGATGCGTCGTAATATTCATCGCATTCGTCACAATTGACGTGGCATTCACCGTAATATTCGTCGCATTCGTTGCGATATTCGTCGCATTTGTATTGGCCTTAGTCAGTGCACTTGATGCATTGGTCTTAGCGGTACTAATATCCCCATTCCGCACCTTAAACCAATTGTTGTCAGCTATAAAAGGTGTTCCCGAAGTCGTTGTCAATTTTTGCAGCGCACTAGCAATATTATCGGTACCCAACATAACCGCATTTCTGAACCAGTCATTATTGCCTCTAATAGAAGTTGTTGCTAACTTTTGCAACGCACCATCCAAAGTATCTGCTCCCAACAATATATTGCTACGCAGGCCTGCAATCGCATCTTGACGTGTTGTTGTTTCACTCTCAAGTGCCGCATTTGATGCAATTACTGCTTTTTCTGTATCCGTCGCCTTTACATTCAACAGATTCTTTGCAAAGACATCATTTGACAGCAACTTCTGACCAATTAATGACGCATAGTCATTAACCAAGTTGCCAGCAACAACATACCCCTTGCCATCAACATATGTTTTCGCATCCGCAATTGCCGCAGACTTTGCTACATTGATCTTGTTCGTCAAAATAGTATTCATACCTTCCATTTCAGTTGTGAGCGATTCTACTTCATTTGTCACTTCGCTCTTGGTCGCATACGTATCATCAAATCCAGAAACAGTCGTGTTCAAGTCGGACACTGTCGTGCTCAACGAACTAAATCTGTTGTTCTTACTCAAATCCGCACTATCTAGCAATGTGCCAAACGTTTCTGTATTCACAAAGATCGGCTGACCATTCAGTTTCAGACCGGCAACTGTACTTGCCAACCCATCCTTTGCAACATATGTATTACTCAGACCATTAAATCTGTTGTTAATCGCACTTTCTGCATCTGCCAACTCACCCTTAGTCGCAAAGCCATTCGTCAATCCGGCAACTTTACCGTCGAACTCGCTGCTCAATACGAACTTATCCTTTGACCAGCTATTTGCTTTACTATCAAAGTCTGTATTCAGCACGAACTTGCCATCAACCCATTCACCAACCAAAGTGTCAAAGTTATCCGCCAGCACGAACTCTGTATTCAGACCATTAAATCTGTTGTTAATCGCACTTTCTGCATCTGCCAGTTCTCCCTTAGTCACAAACCCACTTGTCAACCCAGCAACTTTACCGTCGAACTCGCTGCTCAGTACGAACTTGCCATCAACCCATTCACCAACCAAGGTGTCAAAGTTATCCGCTAGCACGAACTTAGTATTCAAGCCGTTAAATCTACCGTCGATTGTAGATTCCGCTTCTTCCAATTCATCCTTAGTCGCAAAGCCATTCGTCAGACCCGCAACTTTACCATCGAACTCGCTGCTCAATACGAACTTGCCATCAACCCATTCACCAACCAAGGTGTCAAAGTTATCCGCCAGCACGAACTCTGTATTCAGACCATTAAATCTGTTGTTAACTGCCGTTTCTACTTCGTCTACTTCATCCTTAGTCGCATAAGTATCGCCTAATCCAGACAAACGAGTATCAACACCATCTAAGCGTGTGCCTAAGCCCGCAACAACATCTGGCAATTCTTTAATGTCATCACCTAAGCTTTCCAGAACACCACTCTTAAAGCTGTTGTCCGCCAACAGGTCATTCGCAATCGTACCACTTATGTCTTTGAACTTACCATCTACCGTTTCTAATTCATCTTTGGTTGCAAGGTTTGCCACAATTGCCTGACGCGCAGTTGTCTCGGCTGCAATCGCAACATTTGCTGCATCAATCGCTTCTGTCTTAGCAGCGGCAACTTCGCTTGTAACATCTGCAGATTTTGCATACAGTTTTAACGCCGCATTACGTTCCGTGGCAACTTCAGCCTTTACCGCGGCAATATCCGCCGCCATTGTTTCCGCTGTTGCAAATCCCATATCACGAACTTCTGCAATTGCTGCGGTTTTGGCACCGGTAATCGCCTCAGTCTTGGCTGCGGCCACTTCAGTAGCAACATCCGCCGATTTTGCATACAACTTCAAAGCCGCATTACGTTCATTTGTAATTTCTGTTTTGACAGCTGCGATATCCGCCGCCATTGTTTCCGCTGTTGCAAATCCCATATCACGAACTTCTGCGATTGCCGCAGTCTTGGCGCCGGTAATCGCCTCAGTCTTGGCTGCGGCCACTTCAGTCGCAACATCTGCAGATTTTGCATACGATCTTAATGCTGCATTACGTTCATTTGTAATTTCTGCC
>JAZRLB010000006.1:0-40458 GCA_045646625.1 Candidatus Enterousia sp.
AACTATTAAATCACGAATTCTGTCCAAATCGTTTTTAAGGCGTGTGTTGTCCTGGGTCGATTGCATTTGCAATTCAGCCTCGGTCTGGGTGAACAAACTTTCAATCTGGTCAGATGACAGGCCAATATATTGGATTTGTTGCGCGACGTCTTGTAAAGCCTCGGTCGCGACCTTTAATGCCTCTTCTGTTTTGGTATAGTTCTTTAAATTCTTGGAACAGGAACAGCGACCCTGGTTATCATCCAGAACATTACAGAAATTGTCCATACACGATGTGTATTGGGCCTTGCAAAAATCGGTAATTTGCGCCAATTCATCCATCGATGTTGTTGACGCAGCCGTTTCATTAACAGATGTTTTCGAAGATATACTGGTGACCGTTGGGATGCGGGCGCGAACCGCACTGGCACGTGTTCCAACGCGCCCCGCGTACAACGGTGTGTTCACGGTATCCGTTTGAACAATAGATGCGCGCGCAACGGTTGCAGGTGTCGCCTGCATTGCACGACGTGTTGTTGCAATTTGCGAGGCAGCATTACGCGATGCACGTGATACAACACGGGGTGCCGTCCGGGTGGCGGTGCGCGCCGTTGTCGCATTTGATGTTGTGCGCGACGCAACAACACGACCGGAATTTGCACGTGTTGAAACATTTGATTTTGCCGCCGTTGGTACCGCACGTGAAATAGCGTGATTGGCGTTGCGTGGGCTTGCCGCGGATGGCTGGGCCAGTGGCACAACAACGGTTGCTGCCTGTTGTTCCGCCACGTCGTCCGACGTCGGTGTTTCTTCGTCCGAATATTCGACCGTGTCATCATAGTAAACGGGCGCAACCTCAGCAAACGCGGGCAAAACAAGCAATCCTGCAAGTACGGCAATAAATCTTTTCACGATAAACCTTCCCTTCTATTATGTTTAATTTTATCATATTGACAGATTTATTACAAATGAAAAAATCAATCTTATTCCAAAGGATTTTGATTTATTTTATGCCAGATACACGTTTCTGCCAGCGCCAGGCAGACGCCAACGTTTCATTCAGCGGCACAATCGCGCGCCACCCCAAAATACGCTCTGCCATATCCGCATTCGCCCAAATTGCTGGAACGTCACCAGAACGGCGGGCGGCAATCTTGTACGGAATCGATACACCCGTCGCATCACGAAACGCATTTACTAATTCCATAACAGACGCACCACGACCCGTCCCCAAGTTAAAGGTACCAACACCTGTCGCCCCAGACAACATATGACGCAACGCCGCAACGTGAGCACGCGCCAGATCATTTACATCAATGTAATCACGAATACAAAAACCGTCCGGCGTATCATAGTCGTCACCAAATATACTTAGACATTCACGAATGCCCGCCGCCGTTTGTGTAATGTATGGCATCAGGTTATTTGGAACACCGTTTGGCAACTCGCCTATTTCGGCCGACGGATGCGCACCAATCGGATTAAAATAACGCAACAATGTGGCACTGATTTGCGGATACGCACGAACTGTGTCGCGAATTATATTTTCACCCATAACCTTGGTCTGGCCATACGGCGATGTGGCCGGCTGAAGCGGAGTATCTTCGGTGACAGGCAACACATCTGGCACACCATAGACCGTGGCAGATGATGAAAACACTATGTTCGGAATATCATATTCACGCATCATTTCCAGAACATTCATCAAACCACACAGATTGTTGCGATAGTATAACAAAGGCCTTTCCACGGATTCGCCAACCGCCTTGAGCGCCGCAAAGTGAATCACACCAACCGCATCAGAATGCAGGACAAACGCGGCGCGCAACGCACGCAAATCCGTACAATCAACATTTATAAATTCAGGACGTCTACCCGTTATACGTGCAACACCATCCAAGGAATCCGCACTCGAATTCGACAGATTGTCCAATACAACAACATCAAAACCAGATTCAATTAATGCAACACAGGTATGCGACCCAATATAACCCGCACCGCCCGTGACCAGTATTTTCTGAGACATATAACCCCCTTTTTTTTATTTCATTGTAGTTCACCCAGGAAAATTATACAAAGGTATTTTTTCCCAATTCATTAAAAATTATAATGAATTTATATCAAAGGTATGTTATGCTGGGGTTATTGATTTTGAATAACAAAAAGGATCCAGTGGTGTCAATACTGAAAAAAGTTTCTGTGTGGATTTTGGCTTTGCCGTTGGTAGGCTGCACAACCGTGCCAACAACAACCACAGATTCACGACTGGATAACTATGTACCAAAAGTCAGCGCAAGTGATTTTGACTATAACCCATATGACACACCAATCGCACAATGCTATGCAGCTGAACTGGCAGCACGTGCGGACGCGTCGGGCGCAACGCTAATTGAAGACGGACTGTCCGCGTTCGTTATACGTTCCGCATTCGCACGAATGGCAACAAAAACAATCGATTTACAAACCTATATTTACAGTAATGATTTTACATCCAAGGTTTTAATCGCAGAACTTAAAAGCGCCGCAGACCGCGGGGTCAAAGTACGAATCCTGTTGGACGACTATGGAACAAAATCCGATATCGTGGATGTAATGCTGCTGAACCAGCATCCGAATATAGAAGTTAAAGTATTTAATACCGTAGGCAACCGAACAAGACTGCTGTACTATCCACAGTTTTTGACAGATTTTAATCGCCTGAATTCGCGTATGCATAACAAACTGTTCATCATCGACAATATTGCATATATCACAGGCGGCAGAAATGTCGGCAGCAATTATTTCTATCCAGAAACCGCGTCAAACTTTTCAGATACAGACGTTTTGTTTATTGGCGATATGACACACTTTGCAACAAACAGTTTTAATGACTATTGGAATCATCATTTATCGATTCCTGCGTCCGTGTTCCCTAAGGCAAAATCAAAAAAGGCACTAAAAAAACTGGAAAAGTCCTTTGCAGAAATTGAACAGCGTGCGTCCGAGGATGTTCAAAAGTACAACACAATTATAAATATGGCTATGCGCGAATACAAACAAAAGAAATTTGATTTCAGTTGGGGACGTGGAAAATTCTTGGCCGACCCACCAGAAAAAGTCGAGATGACGATGGAAGAAAAAGAAGCGTATCACGGCGATATCATTCGCGCACTGCAACATTTGTGGAGCAAGACACGCGATTCCGTGTATCTGTCGGCCGCATACTTTGTGCCGGGCCAAGGCGGACTGGAACATATGCTGGACGAAGAAAAGGCCGGCGTACATATGACCATTGTGACCAACTCATTGGCATCAACCAATGCACCGACCGTTTATGCAAAATGGGAAAAATACAGAAAACAACTTATTGAATCAGGGGCCGATGTGTACGAGTTTATGGTGTCTGCAGAAAACCTGCGAGGCAAAGAACACGACCGTGAACGTAAACAATCCAGCTTTTCCGTACTGCACAGCAAAACAATGGTGTTCGATGACGATATTTCTTGGATTGGCAGTTTTAACCTGGATCCACGCAGCGCGTACTATAACACTGAAAATGTAGCAATATTCGAAAGCCGCGATTTTGCCAACAAACTGCGAGATATGATTATTCAAGATACACAGACCGCTTGGCGTGTGACATTGAACGAAAATGGTAAACCAATCTGGACCGGCAGCCGCCCAGGTGATGATGCGCCACGTGTATACAAACACGCGCCAGACACCGGATTACTGCGCCGCATATGGAAAAACATATGTAATCTGGTGCCAGAGAAGTTCGTATAAACAAATTGACAACAAAATATTTTGTGCCATACTGTCAAGTATGACAGATGATAGTGATGCAATTTTAGTACCACAAAATGAACACACGGACAAACGCGGATTTATTCAACGTTTCCGCGAAGAGTTTATACACCCTTTTCAAAAATCACGCTTTCTGAGCCAATGGACAAACGCGCCAATCGAAATACGGTTTCGCCTGACGAATAAATGTAATGAAAATTGCGCACGATGCTTTGAGTGTTCGGCACCAAACAACCCATTAAACACAATACTGGTTGACGACGTGGTATGCTATGCCAATGCGCCAGATGTTAAATTTACAGACATTTTTATGACGGGCGGTGAATGGTCGCTGATATATGACATGCAGCCACATTATTTGCGCTGTATTTTTGACAAACTAGACTTATCAAAATCGGACGAATATATAATTCAAACTAATGCACGCTGGATTCACGGAACGCATCGCGATGAGATACTGGGCGATATAAAACACATACAATCGAAACTGGGACAACAAAATCGAGTATTAAAACTTGATATGAGTGTAGATAGATATCGTAGCGCAAAAAGTATTGATGGCGTGCGCGACGTGATTTGCGCCGTGGCAGGTGATTCCGATTTCAAACACACCAAGATTCGCATTATGTCATGCGCATTGGATGCACAGATGACAAACGAACGTGTTTTAATTCCAGAATATTTTGATGCGCGCGGAATAAAACTGAAATTCGAGCCACGTTCATGGTTCAACATGTATTTTCAAGTTTGCCACGCAAACGATACGCGCATTGTAATTCACGAAGAAGGCCCAACAATGCGAATTGGACGCGCGAAACAAAATGGATTTGGCTATAAAATCTATTACCCACAATTACAATGCGGCGGTCTGCAAAGCAACAATACAAAAATGGAACTGTCGTTGCGTGAAGACGGAATGATTAAATGGCACAACTGGTACGACTGGGACATTATGGTGCCATATAAAGATACAAACAAACAAAATAAAACAATTCAACAGATTCATGACGAACTGGTTCAGATGGCATGGCACAAATTATTGCGACACAATATAAAAAATACTGCACTGAATTTGATTCCGATTTATGGCCCAATTCGAAAACTTTATATTTACAGACAAATAAAAAAATCATACGAAGATAACCAAAAACAGTTCCAATTCCACGCACAACTTGTCAAACAATTCTAATGATGTGAAGCGACGTGCAATAATAAACTGATAATAAACAACACCGTTATAACACCAACAACAATTTTCTGGGCGCGGTGCGATTTATTCCCGCCACAATGTTCACATACGCAACGACAATCGCGCCAAATCAAATACCACGACAGTACCAACATAGCACCCGAAAACACAAATAGCCATGGTTCCAACCAATGTGGCAACAGGTGAAAGTGCGCCACATCAGGCGCAACCAGACCAACAACCGCCAACAACATCGGTAAACCACAACAAAAAATGTGTGGCAATATTGTTGCAATTATTCCAATTTTAACGGCTTTGTTCTTCATTTTTACCCCATAAGATATGCGCAATTATACTGATATAATTGTGCATATCAATTAATAAAACGTGTTCGGATTATTTTCCGCGCGCACGCATATACATCAGGCGCACAAAATTTACTGGTATTATCAACAACGATAATGCAAACACTATCGCCCACTGATGTGCGTTTAACGGCGCAACCTGTAATACCGCGCCACCGAATGACACACACAATACAGTGGCCGCAATAACACCAAACGCAACAACCATAAACATCGGATTCGCACGCAAACGACGGAATATATTAAACCCATCAACACGCACACAGAAACCATTTACAATCGCCATTATCACCAGCAATGCAAAACGCGCAGACATATATGTCGCAGATGTATCAAAATGCGCACGAACGGTCGGCAATGCCAATATACCAAATACCGCAACAAAACCAATTGTCGTCCATATGACCTGGGATAATACCGCACGCGATATCAATGGTGCGTTTTTACCCTTGGCTGGTTCAGACAAATATTCTGGGCGCCCGGGTTCGCCACCAAATGCCAATGAATTCAGACTGTCCATTACTATGTTAATAATCAAAATCTGAACCGCAGTAAAGGCATCAAACCCAAGTACCAACGGAAATATTATGCTTAACACCACCAGCGCAAAATTTATTGGCAACTGGAACTTTAAAAAATTGATAACATTATGCACAAATGTGCGGCCCAATAATATGCAATTGGCAATGGACAAAAAGTTATTATCTGTAATGATAATATCACAGGATTCTTTGCACACATCTGTACCGTCCCCCATAGCAAAACCAACGTCGGCACGCTTTAATGCGGGGGCATCATTTGTACCATCGCCACACATCCCAATACACAATTTCATACTTTGTGCCAGTTTAACAACGCGCAATTTAGTATCAGGGGTCGCACGGGCGATAACCTTGATTTTTGACAAAGCCTTTTTGACGTCTTTATCAGACATATTTTCAAATTCAGCCGCGGTTATTGCAATATCACCATCATTACACATAATGCCACAATCAATCGCAATTGCACGCGCAGTATCCAATATATCACCCGTTATCATCATAACCTGGACGCCAGATTTGCACATTGATGCAACCACGTCTGGCACACCATCACGCACCTGGTCACGCATTGCAACCAACGAAACAAAAACCAAATCATCGGGCAACTTATCATCCTGGGCCCAAGTTTTAGAATACGCAGTCGCAATCAATCGCATTGCGCGCGACGCATTTTGTTTAATCAAATCAGAAATCACATCACAGTTTATTGGACGAACTTTACCGTCTGAACCTAGATAATGTTTTGCGTGCGCCAAAACCACTTCGGGGGCACCAAGGTAATAACAGACGCCGTCAGACGCCTTGGCAGCGGAAAATTTATTCGCACTGTTAAAGACAATGCGGTCAGACACAGTTATATCGTGCTGAATCTTTGTAATATGTTTCGCAATTTTTTTGGTTGCACCAAACAATGCGCGCCCAGTTAAGTTCCCGCCAACAACACTGCCGTCCGTCGCATAATTTGCGCCAGACGTTAATGCAACAATGTTCAGGAATTTTTCAGACACAGCATTATTTGCAACCTTGCCGAAACCAAATTCTGAACCGTCGCCAGAATAGTTATATACAGGTTCGATAACACCACGTGTTAGTGTTCCCGTTTTATCAGTGCACAGAATTTGAATATTGCCCGCTTCGGGAATTTTATTTGGGTTCTTGGCCAAAATATTGTTCTTAATCATTGTAGCAACATTCTGACTGGTGATAATGCCAATGATAAAAGGCAAACCTTCGGGAACCGCGGCAACAAATATTGTCAACGCAACAGTCAAAGCACTGAACACCATATAAATCAGTGAAGCGTCCGCAGATAATCCAGATGTATGAATATTCACAGCCAGCAAAACTAAAAAGATTAACGCAGCACAAACCGAACCAATTTTACTGATTTTTTCAGCCAGGTTGTCCAGCTGAATCTGCATAGTTGTTTTCACTGCATCAATCGAGTGCAAAGTTGACATTATTTTGGCATTTTCGGTTGACGCGCCAACACGTGCAACACGAATTTTACATTCACCACTTAGTACCGTCGTACCAGAAAAAACACTGTGATTGTCTGTATATGTATCGCCGGTTATTTTGGCATCATAATCGTAAACAAAATCCTTTGACACAGCTGTTTTTTCACATTCGTCGCTTTCGCCATTCAAAATCGCATTATTAACAGCAATCGTACCCGCTATAACATACCCATCGGCCGGAACCATTTCACCAGCACGCAAAATAACAATATCTTCTACAACAACATCTGTACTGGGGATACGAACGATTTTTCCACCGCGAACAACGTCAACGTTCAGCATAGATGACTTTATTCGCAATTCTTCGGCACTGCGCTGACCACGCAACTTAGTCGCAACCGTCGTTACCGCAACAACACATAATACAATCCCAATGCCCATTGCTTCGAACACACTGCCATAGCCAAATGCAGACAACGCAATAAACATGCACATCATAATTAACAGCACGACATTCAATTTATCCTGGAAAACTTCGATAAAAAATTGCCACCCAGATTTTAATTTTGGACGTGGCATTTCATTGGTACCAAACCGTTCACGATTTGCAATAACTTGAACCTCTGACAGCCCTTTAAACATAACATACTTCCTTTTGATTAAACAGGTTGAATATAAGCAAAATCAGCACACCAACACAAGAAAAAAATCCACCATTTCGGTGGATCTTTTATTCTGCACTGATATCCATAATCTCGAATGTCGAGTTATACGAGGACAAGAATCGCGTACCCGTTGCACAGTAAAATTTTGATAATTGTCCGCGATATTCTTCTTGGGCCAACAGCCAACGTTCTTCGATTTCTTTTTGCGCACCTTGGTATGCAGAAAAAGCCCCCATTGCACCGCCAACACCCGCCCCAGTTAATGTTGCCTGCATACGCGCACCATTGTTCAAATCAATCATACCACCGTCTTCGGAATCTTGATATAGTGGGGTAAAACTAATATCCTTGAGTCGCAACACGCCATTGGCGGTCAAATTTGTCGCAACGCCGGAACCCGAACGACCATAGACCATCTTGAGCCCAATATCTTTAGATAAATCTGACCAATCAGATTTTTTCCAGCCAAATGTTTTATCACTAATATCCGCGACCATTGCGGGGGTGCGTTTGGTGATTTTTTGAACAACGCCGTCCAATTTTACCCACATATCCGTACAATCCGATACAGATGTATAAGGTTCCATTTTGCTATTCTTAAAACAGAACTTTTCCGTGGCGGTTGAAAAGCCAGGATCTTCGCGGAATAATGTTTCAATGTTCATATCTTCGCCGGTCGAACGATTTTTTTGCTTGAAACCATCTTTGTCGGCATAGCCACCAACGATATACGCATTATTAACGTTCAATTTAGCGTATTCACATCTTCCATCACTGTGACACAACTTGAAATCATTCGGATTTTTTGATGACACGTACGAAACATCGCCTTGCTCCAGTTCGCCAACTTCGTCATAATACCCCCATAAACAGTGCGTATCACGCCCATCAACCTTGCATGGCTCGATACGCAAAATGGAATCGCCACTGGCCACAACATTGCCAACAACCGCACCCGCCGCAGCGTTTACGCCCGTCGACAAAATCATATCACCCGCAACCTTGCCGGTATAGGCGTTGCCCGCCATCAGGGCCGCGCCCCCCAGTGCGCCAACAACCGTATTTTTTACTTTGTCCTTGCCACCCCCCAGTAATGAGTCGCTGCCCGGGGCGTTTTCGCCTGTTATATTTCCACCAAGCCCCCCCAGAATTACCCCAGCCGCAATCTTGATGCCGGCGTTTTGTTTTTGCTCTTCGTTCATAACTGCAATAACATCATCCATAGTAGGTGCTGCATCCTCAGGAAATGCAACCTCGCCTGCGGCGGGCAGATAGGAAGCTTCGGGAAATTTGAAAATATTGCAATCCAGCACGTCACCAACCGCAAGATTACCACGCGCTAAAATCGCATCTGTGCCATTTGGACCCGCACCAATCACACGCATTTCAACGACCGCCGTACAAGTCGGTGCCCCACCAACGCCGCGCCCCAATGTTGGCACCCCCCAAACAAATTCACCGTCGGGATATACCATCGAACACTTTTCCAGTTTTGCCATATTTTCAGCGGAGTTCGCGTCACCGGAACGAATGCTGTTTTCCATTTGTGAATCTGAAACAGGAATTGGCGCGGTGGCCGGTTTTGGATTAACCGTGACAGCCGCCTGGGTTGCCAAACCGTTGCGCAACTCATTTACCTGTTGATAGGCCTGGGCATTGTTACGCGATAAATTTCCCACACGAATACCCGCAAATGCAGCAAAGGGCACCAGTGATAACGCACACGGCATTGCTAACAACAAAAACTTATAATTCACGACCCGTCCCCCCTGCTTGCCCAAGTGTATTAAAACTGTAATCTTAGACGTACGCCTAAATCAACCAGCCCAAGGCGACCGCTTTCATACCAGTTGGTATAGTGATAAACGCTGTCATATGGCGCCTCGTATTCGCCGCCGGCACCGTCGCCCAACCATTCAATCTGGCTTAGAACAATGCTGCCTGAATTTTTTACCTTGCCCAGGTTCGAATAGCGAACAAAGAAATCCAGCTTAATTCCACCTTCCAGTTCAGTGGTTAAACCACCTTCCAGCATAAAGGCAAGCTGTTCGTTCGTACCGCCGTTGTGGTATGCATAAATATCAGAAATCCCAGTTAACTGACCCGCATAGGCATAGGCCGGATCATCAACAATCGCATAAAAGGTTTTGTCATAGACAACATAGTCTGCAATTGTGTTTAATGAAATACCAACCCCCGCGCCAACATATGGACGCAGCGAACCGCCCGCCAGATACCCAGTGAACGAGTCAATATTATAATAAACATTTAACATTGTGGCATTGGCCGTGATTGCACCGCCGTCAACCTGAGCCTCGACAAAGCCACCATTGCCGTTATCTGTCTGGACCGTGTTCGGATAAGACAAACCAGAATAACGCAAATATGAAAAATCGACACGAACATCATTGTTCAAGGCCGCACCAACCGAAACCTGAAGTGGGATAATGCTGTCCGACGCAAAATCCGCCGCCTGGAACGCCCCTGGTACGGTATAGGCATCTTCTTCGCCGATATAATCGGATACAATAGACCCCATAACAGATGCAGTATACCCAACAGACAGCCCAACATACAAACCACTGTCCGCCAGACGATCATAGTCGGCAGGCTGGTAATATTGGCGCCCAGCCGTTGTCTGAGACGATCCCACACGTGGCAACGCACCCGTCACACGTGTTGGCGCCGCCGCCGCAACATTGCCGTATGCCGGCGTATAACCGTTCGTTGATACAACACGACTGTTCGCAGATGGCAGATACATCATCTGGCCATTTTGGACGGCGGACTGGTATGCAGGATATGCTGGGTATGCCGCATCAGCCACCAATGGCGCCCCTAACAGAATACCAGTAAACACGGCCGAAACACTGAATTTTTTCATGCCTTTCCTATATTTCTTTTGTTTTATTATATCATTTTGCATCCAGTCACGCAAGTACTGATAAAACAAAATCCTGTTGGACGGCCTTTTTTATTCTTATAAAAACCCCCAGCACACTGGGGGCTTTGTCCAATATATGTTAGTTTTTTATTTTTTTGGTTCCGTCCAAATTAGAACTGAACATTCAAGCGAACACCCAATTCAGCCTTGACATCAGTACCGTTCTGGGAATTGGCATGAGATTCGTCAAATGTGTATTCGCCATAGACAGCAACCTGGGTCGCATCGTTCAACTGATACGCGGCAGTCAGGTTCAATACATATTCATCAAACCCATCTTCCATATCTTCTACGACAGATAACAAGCCAGCCTTTACCTGCTGTTGCTTTTCTGTTAATGCATCAGCAGCAGCACTTATATATGCCGGATTACTTTGAACAATAGTCATTGCCAGTTCTTGTGAAGCACCACCCGCCATTACAGTTGCAATTGCTGCTTTGGTTGCAGATTCTGTTGTGATTTCACCCAAACCAGACGCCAAACCATCTACACCATTGTCTGAATGATGTTTAAATGTCAAACCACCACCAAATGACCAGCGATCATCCAACTGATAAAACATTTTGATACCAGCATTAATTTCAGTTGCAGACTTCAAATCAACTGAAATTTCGTTCGAAAAGCCCAACATATCCAAAGTATTTCTGTCCAGGATACCCGCACCCAATTTGCGTGCATCGATCGCTTTGACTTCAATGCTATTGTTATCATTACCAAATGTACGCAGGACTTCTACGAATGCAGCGGTGCTGAATTTCGACCAAGCCTTGCCAACCTGGGTTCCAACATGGAAGCCCCAACGACCATTTGAATAGTTATCGTATGAAAAACCATCTATATCGTATGAACCAGACATTTCGCTGATGCCGCCCAACTGCGCGTCGGCATACAAGTCCCACATCCAGCCTGTATCTGTTTCGATTGCACGGTATTTCAAACCCGCACGGCCCAGGTGCATACCCTTGCGGTCAATGTCGCCGTCGTGGGTATAACCAAATTTTGCATAGGCTTCCAGGTTATCTAAAATACCATATCCCAATTCTTCGTGCAAACGCCAGATTGGAAATTCGGTTGCACCATCATGATTTTTCAACTGATGTGCGTTTGAATCGTCTGCGACCTTGTACATAACGCCCGCAGATGTTTTGGAATATACCGCGCCCTGTTTAGGCATATATAACGGATTTTCCAAGTTGGCTGCAATTGCAGGTGCCGCAAAAACGGACAAAGCAACTGCTGCACTGATAGTTTTTTTCATCGTTTTAACTCCTTGTAGTTTGATGAAATGCCACACCCCCATTATTGGCAAGATGCGGGTTCATATCCATACCGCCCATTCTTGGCAACAGTATGTTTTTGCGATATGAACATCTATATTGTTGCACCATAATAGGACATATGTCAAAAAATCTTTTTTCTTGACATAGGGGACTTGAAAAGATATGGGAACCGCACTATATAAAATTGCTGTGGGGTGGCCCACAGAACTTCAACCAAAGGAGTTCATTATGGAAAAGCAACAAAATGTAGCAGAATTCCAAGAAAAATTTGTAATCAAACTGGATGCCAATATTGCAAAAATCGTGACACCGTTTGACAGACGCGAACTGGCGTCGGCGTATCTGCAATTGTTTTCAGGATTTGCCTGGCGGAATTGGACCAATAAATATTCACTGGGGCGCGCGTGGCAGACGGCATTGGAACAATGCGGCGCATTCATAGAGACAAAAAATAAAAAGAATCCGGCTGCAAAATATCTGAATAATGTATATAGCGCACATAAAAAATACTGGTCGCGCGTGATTATGACACATAATGGACGCGAGAATACAATTAATCCAGACGATAAAAAAATCAAAGAACTGCGCGCACACAGCGAAAAAATGATTCGTGCTGCGATGGATAAAATCAATCTGATTTTGGCGCGCTATAACGAACGCACCGAAGAATTAATTGCAACGCAGGCAAAAGAAAAAACACAAATGCATACAACCGCATCCGTGCAAGCGATGCCACAGACACAGGTGCCCCAGCCCGCGGCGATGCCACCGGCACAAGAAATGCCACAGGCGCAGTCACAACAGAATGCAAAGCCCGTCGCACAACCCGCCCAGGCAACGGCGCGGTCCGTGGCGCAACAGAACACTCAATCGGGGACATTTGCCATGGTGCGCGACGCGGTCAAGAAACCCACGACCGCAATTGCCGATAAACCAAAAGATATGCCAACAGAGGTTGCAAAACCCGCCCAGGCAACGCCAATCGAACAAAAGAAAGAACAGCCAATGGTCAAACCTGTGGTTGCACAGAAAAAAGAACCCGTTGTTCTGCACAAGGCAAAATCTGTTGCCGCACCCGTTAAACAATCGGGCGCATTGCCGGCGGTGCGTGACAATATAAAACAACAACACGTTGTTAAAAGCGAAGAAAAAGTCAAGGAATTTCAAGTTGCGCAACAGCGTCTGGAAATTAGTGCGGGACAACGCGCACAATTACAATTGAAATTCCAGCGACAAATCCAAATGTGGCAATTGGGGCAATACAAACAAAACGCAGCATAAAATAAGGGTTGGTAATGGATTTTGATTTTGAAAAGACTTTGGCGATGTTATCTGGGCAATCCGCCCAGGATTTTGAAGCCGTACAAATAAGCGAGGCAGATAAAACAATTATCAACAATGCCATTGAAGTATTGTTCACGGGTATCAGTCTGCAACAATGGCTGACGGGGGTTCAACTGGGGCAAGCGTGGTTAAAGTCGTTTGACATACTGCGCGATGTTGTGTTTTCAATTCCAATCGAAAATCTGGCGACCAAGTATGTACGATGGGCAACATTCGAACATATTCGCAAAAATAAAATCAAAATGACTTCTGTGGCGCATACTAATGAATATATCAAATGCCCGCCTGAAAAGCGGGATGCGTGGAACGCGGACGCAGAAACCAAGATTCAAGATGGATTAGATATCATACGGCGCAAAATTATGGAATTTTCACCAGTGGGCACGCCACGCAAGCCTGCAACACCGTCCACAACACAGCAATTCAAAGAAATATTTAACTCGCGCGGGGATGACCGCCAACGCGAACGTGAACGCGAAAAATAAAAACCGGGATTATCCCGGTTTTTATCTGTCGTAAATAACAGGTGTCTTGTTTATTGTGTAAATACGACCGTCGTTTTCAATGTTATGAAATACGTATATAATATTGGATGCACCATCCGATGAAATCCACGGATTAAAACGCCCAAGCGATTGACGTGACAAGTTATACGGGAACACCGTGCGCACCGTATTGTCAAAAACACGTGAATATTTATCACCAAATTCAGGCGAAACAATCATATTCATCGCGATGATACCATTTGGCGCAATACGCGATTTCAGCCTGGTCATAAACTCGGCCGTTATCAATGATTCTGGCACCTGGTAAGAATTAGAATAGACGTCCAATAAAATAAAATCATACTGGGCATCTATGTTCTTTAAAAACTGACTGGCGTCGGCAACTATGAATTTTTTATTGGGTGATAATTTGTGATTAAGAAAATATTTTTCAGACACATCCTTTAACGTATGCTCGATGTCTATGAACGTGTAATCATTGCGTGTATCATGCAGCCCAAGCGTAAAACCACCAGCCCCCAAGACTAAGATTTTATATGTTTTATTTTTAGGCATATTATAAATATAATTTTTATTCAGGTAATTTACATAGTCTGCAACAGTACCGTCATGCTGGTACACTGACATAGGCAATCCATTCATATACAAAACACGAACATCATCCCAAGTTGCCACAGATATTGTCGAATTTGCATTGTTCACAATTATCCCAAGTTTTTCACGCTGGTACGTGTTGCTGTTGATATAAAAGGACGCAGACAAAACAATCACACAGATCAACCATACCCACCAACGGCGCGATAAAATTAACGCGCCAATTATCGAGAGAACTGTTATCAAAACAACCGTGTAATTAACCCCCATAAACGGCATTAGCAACAGCGTTGTCGCAATCGAACCAAACACAGAACCAATTGTATCCCACGCCATTATATTGCCTGTACAGTTTTTATTATAACTTTGCAGCTGACGTGACAATAATGTTGTGTTAAACCCAAATAAAAATGGCCCCGAAGATAGAAATACCAGTGAATAAATAAAGGTCTGGATTGCGCCCGAATGTATGCCACCCGCATACATCCACGTGAAATATTTTGTGATAAGCGGAAAACTGGCCGCACAGACAGACAGTGTTGCAATTACCAGAAAACTGAAATTCAAAATTTTGCGAATCTTTATGTCACTTATTTTCTGGGATTCGCCCATAAAATACCCCAATGACATAAAGCCCAGAAATATTGCCATAATAATGCTGGTGATGACGGCACTGGACCCGACATAAAAAGACAACTGACGCAGAACAGCCAATTCCAACGATAGACTGACATAACCATTCAGAAATACTAAAAACACCAATGCGGCGCGTGATAATTTATGCATAAATTTTCCCCCGTGACATACGGTTGACATCTTAGAAAAAAAATATATAGAGACGCAACGGATTTTTTAATGTGCGTTCATCAGGCGAATATCATCAAATTCAGAAAAACGATTAAACATCGCACGCGCAAATGGACACAGCGTTATTACACGACGATGTTGGGCGCGCGCCATATTGGCAACATTGCGAACCAGGGACAAACCTATCTTCTGGTTTCGATAGTCGGGCGCAACACCTGTGTAATCAATTATCAATTTATCAGCCCCAACACGAACAAAGGTTATTTCACCAACCTTTTGACCAGATATAAACGCATCGAATCCATCACGCGTTTCAGATATAAAATATTGAACTGTTTCAGACATACAACTAATATAACACGAGAATATTTTTTTTGGTATCGGACTGTATTCAAAAAAATATCCCGCGCAGGCGGGATTGCAAAGATTATAGTAAGTCAAAATTTTTGCGAATTATTCGAATGCTGCGACGAAGCGCGGCCGCCTCTGTCGCATTCATTTTCGGCATCAATGTTGCAACAACACCAGACGAACCTATAACACGTGGCAACGACACAGATACCGCCCGGTCACCTGTACCATCAACCGTTGACACGGTCAAGATTCTGTTTTCATCATTAACGATGCAACGCAATAAATCAGCCACCGCGCCCGCAATTCCATCCCAGGTCGCGCCACGTCCTTGGATTATTTCATAGGCAGCATTATGCACACGATGTTCGATTGTATTGCGTGTGGTTTGCGGCAGACTGATTTTAGTTTGACGACAAAATGAATTTAAATCAATCCCACCAATACACGCAGATGACCAGACAATCATACTGCTGTCACCGTGTTCGCCCAGAACATACGCATTTATGGACTGGGTCGATACGGATAACTGACGCGACAATATTGTACGAAGACGCGCTGAATCCAACATTGTGCCCGTACCAATTACACGCGACGACGGCAGTTTTGATAATTTCTGGGCCAGCATAACCATAACGTCCAACGGATTTGTGACGATTATCAGTTTAACGGTCTTGGCATCAACGTGCGGCATTACACGCGGAATAATATCTGATATTACTGCTGCGTTTGCGTGCAATAAATCTGTACGGGTTTGACCCGGCTTCTGATTCGTGCCGGCAGCAATTATCACAATATCAGAACCGCGAATAGCACGATATGTGTTTACTGCAGTTATTTTTATATCATATGAAAATGCAGCAGCGTGCCCCAGGTCTTCGGCGGCTGCGCGTGCGCGAATGCCATTTCTATCAAACAATACAATTTCATGTGCCAGACCTGTGCGCGCAACCGCGGTCGCAACCGCAGAACCAACCGAACCAATGCCAATAATTGAAACTTTCATATTCTCTCTCTTTTATTTCCATTGTGGATATTATATCATAATTTTTTCGCTTTGTATCAAGAATAAACAAAACGGGGCAAAAGCCCCGTTTTTTAATACGATTTTGCAACAAACACATATGTCGGATCATTATCATCCAAACAACGACGTGTGATTTTGTATTTTTCCATCAGTCCATCAAACTGTTCATTTGTGGTCATTTCATATTTAATACGGAAAAATCCAATTTCGCCGTTTGCCAATGCTGCATCCAATGCAGTTAAATCTGCAACGTCGTGAATCATTTCTGCATTGCGCTTTTCAACACGCACAACCATCGTATCGTGAATATCGCGCATAATGTCGTTTACAGTCGCGATTAATTCGTCTGCGAGTATTGTGCGCTTGGATTCACGACCTAAATCACGTCGTGTAATTGTGACATTGCCAGATTCCATTTCACGTGCGCCAATTTCAACACGCAATGGAACACCGCGCTTAATCCACTTCCACATTTTGTCCGGCGCACGCATATCGGACGTGTCAACCAGGACACGCACCCCCGCCGCACGCAGTTTATCGCCCAGCACATCGGCATACTCATTCAGTTTTTCCGCTGTTTCTTCACGGGTGATTGGAATAATTACAACCTGATATGGCGCAACAGATGGCGGTAAAATTAATCCATCGTCATCAGAATGAATCATAAACATAGAACCCATCATACGGGTCGTTGTTCCCCACGATGTTGTCCAGCCATGTTGCAATTTGCCGTCATTGCCCAGGAACTGAATACCGAATGATTTCGAGAAATGCTGGCCCAGGTCATGCGATGTGCCGGCCTGCAATGCCTTGCCGTCCTGCATAATATGTTCCAGGGTATATGTGTGATCCGCGCCTGCAAAGCGTTCTTCTGGTGTTTTTTCGCCCATAATCGATGGAATCGCCAAAACATCACGCATATAGTCGCCGTACATTTTGTGCATTTTACGCGCGTCTGCATTCGCATCTTCGTGGGTGGCGAATACGTTATGGCCTTCTTGCCAGTTAAATTCAGATGTGCGCAGGAACATACGTGGACGCATTTCCCAACGCATAACATTTACCCACTGGTTCAATTTCAATGGCAAATCACGATACGATTGTACCCAGCGCGACATCGCTTCGCCGATAATCGTTTCAGATGTTGGGCGAATGATGTATGGTTCGGTTAATTTTGAATCTGGGTCTGGTTGCAATGTGCCATCAATCATTTTCAGACGATGATGGGTGACAACCGCGCATTCTTTGGCAAAGCCGGCGACATGTTCCGCTTCTTTGTTAAAAAAGTCAATTGGTATCAATAATGGGAAGTTTGCGTTTTGCACGCCGTGCGCCTTGATACGTTTATCCATTTCATCACGCATCAATTCCCAAATTGCCCAGCCATATGGTTTAATTGTCATACAACCACGCACAGGTGCGTTTTCAGCCAAATCGGCTGCAACGATTAAATTCTGGTACCATTCGCTGAAATTTTCAGCGCGTGTTGGTGTAATTGCTGTTTTCATTTTTAATATCTCTTTTATTTTTTATCTGTTTTTTTATCTTTTAATTCCATATATTTTTCCGACACGATTTTGTGCAGCACGTCGGCAATCTGCTTTCTGTCCATACCCGCCAGGGGCGGTGGTGGCAGCAATGTAAGTTCAACTGTAAAGCCGCCCAACATCATAATGTGAAACACCTGGCCAAATGCAGACCGTTCGCGTTTGCAGTGTGGCCCCATATCCATTTTTTTGTTATCAAAGTACGCAAAGTGATCCGCCATCGTTTGTTCGTCAATTACAGAACCATCTTTGTATCGATAATACATTGCCATAGGCTGAACCACAACATTGGAATTTTCAACAAAGTTGAACAATGAACTTTTGAATGGTTTTACATATGCCCCATTTGTTGTGGTTCCTTCGGGAAATAAAATCATCGGGTATTTAACAGTCTGTACCGTCTTTTGCACAACCGCCAATGCATCGCGTGCGTGCGAAGGACGGCGATCAACAAAAATAACCCCAAAGCGTTTTGCAACCCAACCAACCAACGGCCAGTTTTCCATTTCTTTCTTGGCAATAAAACTGCCCCGGAATGCAAATGGAAATGTTGCAATTTCAAACACAGATATGTGGTTAGATACAACCATCAATGGACGCGCGTCGGTTAGCTTGCCGTGTACAACAATCTTGATACCCGCCAGCTTTACAAGGAACCACATAAAAACTGGCATATATTGTACCGCCCAACGACGTGGCAATAAAATCAACAATGGCAATTGGATAACAACAGCCACCCAGAACAGCACAAATTTTATCGCCGCCATTGTTGTGTTAAAAATATTTTGCTTGCGTAATTTTGCCATAACACATCATTCTTCGTTTTCTGATTTTTCATTGTCTTCGATATATTCTGCATCGGCCGCATCTTCGCGAAGCAGAAAATCAACAACTGCACGAACAACCTTGAATGGTCCAACCACAGGCAATGTAATAATTTTACCCACAGTCTTCATAATGTTTTCTTTGTCATCGTCCGGCGAACCCAATGCATTTTCACGTCCCAAGAAATGTTTCTGATATGCGGCATTCATTTTGCGTGTTTCCAGCATTACAAAAACATCATACGAATTAAATGGCACGTCAACAAACACACCACGACCAAACGTCGCGCCCAGACGCAGATATCCCTTAATTAATGGGGTCATTTGTGCACGTGCGTCCGCCTCGTCCACGAATTCACGTGGCAAAATATTCATACGTGACAACTTTGGACTTACACCATCTGCAAAATTTTCAGACAATACGGTCGCACGCAGGCGCAATGGCGTCAGATGGTTATAGTACAGGTATGATATTGCCTGGGCACTGCGCGCGGGCTTTGTGCCAACAAATGACGCAACACCAAATACAACACCAATTTTGCGGCGCACAATCATTTCACCCAGCCCAGCCCACAGCAAGCGCATAACCAACGCGTTTTCACGATAGGCCGGATCAACGCACGCACGTGACATTTCCGCTATGTTGCCCGGATATTTTTTTATTTTCGACAGGTTGTATTCCGTTTCCGTATAGAATCCGCCCATTTTTTCGGCCGCATTGCGATCTATGATACGATATGTGCCGACAACACGCCCCTGATGAAATACCGCCATATATTCCGCAAAGCGATCATACGCATCATATTCTTCGCCCAGCGCACGTTGTTCTTCGGTGGCAGACGCATCCTCTTCCAGGCAAAATACCTGATAGCGCAATTGGCGCACTTGTTTACGTTCTTCTTTGTTTCGAGTTAATCTCACCTCGAAATCACGGACTTTGATAGCCATAAATACATCCCTTGGTATAAATCTATGGGAAAAGAGTATCAAACAAACGCCTAATATTCAATGATTTTATTTATAATGGCGCGATTAGTGCAATTCATCGGCCAGGCACGCAATCGCAATCGCGTACCAGTTTGAATTATTCCACTGTTTAATTCGATAGAAATTGGGATATGTCAGATATGCAGTTATCACAGGCATTGGCGCAATATCTGCATCCAAACCAGATGCCGCAGTCGCGTTCGTGCGCGCAGTTTCAATCGCGTTAATGTCCGCAACCAGACCTGCAACCATTTCTTTTTGCGGTATTTGCGTCCCGTCTGGATTTATAACACCCATTGTGGTCCATTCGAGCAACGACTTTTTAGTCTTGCCATCCAGCAGCGACACATCAAAATCAGCTGGCAAGATTACACGACGAACAATACGCTCGTTCTTATTCCAGCCCAGTTTATTCAGATAATTTCCAGCACTGAACATCGCATCCGATATGTTATTGATTATATCAATGCGACCGTCATCATTACCGTCAGAACCATACTGGGCCAATGTCGTCGGTATAAACTGAAAATGTCCCATAGCGCCCGCCCACGAGCCCGATATAGAATTTATATCCAGTCTGTTTTTATCAGCAATTTTCATCAGCGCAATTAACTGGTTCGTAAAAAATGTTTCACGACGCCCATCGTACATCAATGTGAAAAATGCATCTGTCAATTTATGACGCGATTTGACCGCCCCATAGTTCGATTCGAGCCCCCAAAAAGCCAACATAATATGTGGCGGTACGCCGTACTTATTTTCAACACGTGACAATAATGTCGGATAACGCAACGCCATCGTTTTTCCATCAGATATACGCGCTGAACTTACAGTTCGCGACAAATAATCATCCAATGTCAATTTAAATTCAGACTGGTTCGCATCACTGCGAACAATGGACGGAATAAAGGATGGATATTTCAATGTATCACTAATAGTTTCTTCCGATATGTTTTCAGACGCAGCACGCACACGAACAGAATCAAGCATTTCATACCAACGCCCAGAATCAAATGAACCACGGTCCGCAAAAGCAAATGTTGGTATGCAAAAAAATGCCGAACACAGCCAACCTGTGATTTTTTTCATTTGTTCCCCCGTCTTGAATTAAAATGCGTATTTTACACCCAGGTGAATCCCAAAAGACTGCCAAGTGGCGCGCTTTAAAGAATTTGATACATTTTCCGTATGGGCCGCTACTGTCTCCAACAATGGGACATAGTATACATTGCCGTCGGGATCAATTACTTCCTGCATAACATATTGACCATTTTCGTCCATTACATACTGACTGTATTCCGCAACGTATAATTTTCCACCGATCTTGCCAACATGGAACAGATTTGTATCAACCTTTAATGCCAACTGTAAACGATCGGACAATCTGTAATTATATTCCATTTCAGCGGTGTACGAGTATGCACCATTGCTGCCCTCGTCCAAGAAACTGGGGTTCTGTTGCCAGTCAGTACGGTTTGGCCAAATACCCTCAGACGAATATTTTGGCAGACCAACCTGCATATACAGACGCAGTTTATCGCGCAGAGTCATCTGCTTTTCAATTTCAAGCCCAACATAAAATCCAGACCAGGTCGTGTTATAGATATGGGTTGTGCCATCCACAATAATTGGACCATCGCCACCAATGATAACGCATTCGCCCGCACCAACACCCCAAGGAATCGTACCCATAGATATCTGATAATCGCCCGTCACCAAGGAATCACCCAGATACGGAAAACCATTAACACTGCCCGTCGAGTTCATTGAATTGGTGACAACCTTGATATCTTCGGGCGACATACAAACCTGGTACCAATCATCGGGCGCAGCCGTGCCAATTGGAACAGCAAAATATTCGCCCAATTCGTTCCCAAAAACATAATAGCCATCCTGGGTCATCAGGGGCAGATATACCCCAGGGTTCGGATAATAGTGATCCGACATTTCCAGATTATGCTTGAATATTTCATAACCAAATGTTGGCGATAGTTTCCAGCCACCAATATCCCAGATATGATGTGCCGATATACCAAAACGGAAATGATTGCTGCGCCCAGTTTGGTCGCCCATAGAAATTGTAAAGATACCGTATTCTGGGTATTGTGCCTCGAACGGCTTAAGGTCATAGTCCATAGACAGACCGCCGTGCGACATATCGCCGTACGCGTATTCACCATATACCGATAAATCGAATTCACGTAGACTGAAATTGTGACGGGCACCAACACGAATTTCATTCCAAACCATATCGTCCCATTCAAGAATTGAATTTACGCCGGTTTCAAATTCAAAATCTGCGAAACGACGAGAATAGCCCGCATAAATCGATGTTGCCGGTTCGGACGCCACAGGCATCGCAATACCATTGGCAGTCATTGTGCCCATAAACGTTGGAGCTGGTGCAGGACGTGGAACCTGATACGAATATGTGCGCGACCCTACAACCTGTTTATTACCAGATTTACCAACATATTTTGTATAGCCACGGTCCGCATATTGACCGTATGACACTTGGTTTGCGGTTTGGACCGGCGAATTTTGATAGTACGAAGGAACACCTTCGTTCGCGGCAAACGCGACGAGCGGCGCAAAAATCAGCGATAAAAATGATACTTTCCCTGCCTTCATACGAATATCGTTGTGCGTATTATAACATAAATTTTGTCTACATAAAAGTATTTTCATTTCATACTTGCAGACTAAATTTGTCTGTGTAAAATACAAGCACAATGGAAAACACGCCACACAATATTTATATTCACGTTCCGTTTTGTTTATCAAAGTGTAAATACTGCGCTTTTTTTTCACACGCCTGCGCTGCGCCGGACTGGGATAAATACACTGAAAACATTTGCATAGAAATCGATTGCTGGGCACAAAAAATGGGACACATCGATATTCCAACTGTTTTTTTTGGAGGCGGAACACCATCACTGATGCCGGTTGCACATTTTGAAAAAATTTTGAACACCATTTGCCAGAACTTTAACCTGTTAACAAATGCAGAAATCACAATCGAATCTAACCCAGGCACATTGGACAAAAACAAACTGGCCGATTTTCGCAATGCGGGCGTTAACAGATTGTCTGTGGGAGTACAAAGCCTGGATGACGAAAAATTAAAATTTCTGGGACGCAGACACAATGCGACGACCGCTTTGGATTTGCTGAGTGCGGCACAAAACGCGGGATTACGTGTATCTGCGGATTTTATCTACGGTCTACCCGGCGATACCGTAAACAACGTCACAAATTTGTGCAAGCAGATTAATACACTGGGTTTGAAACACTGTTCTTTATACGAACTTACAATCGAAGCAAATACACCGTTTGGTAAAATGAATCTGGATTTGCCAGACAACGAAATAATGGCACAAATGTATATAGCCATTGGCGAAACTTTGCGTCTGCCACGGTACGAGGTGTCAAACTATGCAAAACCAGGCGAAGAATGCCAACACAATTTAAACATATGGGATGGACAACCATATATTGGTATCGGACGCGGGGCGGCGGGACGTATATTTCTGGACAACACTTGGTACGAACAACTGGGCAATGACGCGCAGATGGACGCAATAACACAGGATGCACGCGCAATTGAAATGATATTGACCGGAATGCGCACATTGCGTGGTTGCAGATTGACAACCGAAACAAAAAACGTTATTGATATGGACTGGGCAAGGAATAACCCGAACCTGGTTCGAATTAACAACAACCGAATTTCAGCAACGCCGAACGGAATGTTGGTTTTGGACGAAGTAATGGTAAAATTGGTGAAATAAAATGGAAAGCAAATTCTGGAATATTATTGGAATTATCGCAGTCGTCACGACGATTGTGTGGGCACATTCTTATACAAAGGAGAAAGTAGTTATGGCAGGAATTCATCTGGAAAATATGGACACAACAGTTAACCCAGGCGACGATTTTTATGCGTATGCAAATGGCGGGTGGCAAAAAAGAAACCCGATTCCAGACGACTATTCCCGATATGGCGCATTCGAGGTTTTACGTAACACAAACCTGGAACGCACACGCGAAATTGCAGAAACAGACACAGGCAAAATCGGCACACTGTACAAAATCGCAATGGATGAAAAAAAATTAAATGCAGACGGCGTAAAACCCGTTGCGCCACAACTGGCAGAAGTCGATAACCTGAACCGCGAAGACTTAGAAGCATATATGGGAAAAACATTCGGATATGTATCCGCTTTCTGGGGCGATGGCGTGGCACTGGACGAAAAAGACAGCGAACATTTCCTGTATAATATCGGTCAGGGCGGATTGGGTTTGTCACGCGATTACTATTTTGACACAGACGCAAAATCAATTGAAATTCGCAAAAAATACAAGGAATTTATTACAAAACAAATGTCGAATTTTGGCATTGCGGTTGATGCTGATAAACTGTACGCAATGGAAGAAAGAATGGCAAAATCATTCTATCCAAAAGAAAAACTGCGTGATCCACACGCGAACTATCACAAAATGAGCCTGGAACAAGTAAAAGAAAAATTCCCAGGATTTGATTGGGATGCATTTTTAGCTGCACGTGGCGCAACGGCCGCTGAATATATCAATATCGCCCAACCAGAAGCAATAGCAGAATCAATCGCGATTATGAACGACACTGATTTTGAACTGATTAAAACATATTTGAAGTATCGTATTGTTGGCGCCGCGGATTCTGTACTGGACGACAAAACATATGATATTTCATTTGATTTCTATAATCGCACAATGGCTGGACAAAAAGAACCAAAGCCACGCTGGAAACGCGCCGTATCTATGATTGACGGTTCGTTGGGCGAAGAAGTCGGCCGTATCTATGTCGAAAAGTATTTTTCAGCCGACGCAAAAGACCGCATGCAAACGTTAGTAAAAAATCTGCAACAAGCATATGGAATGCGCATCGAAAACCTGAAATGGATGTCAGATAAAACTAAACAAATGGCACTGGAAAAACTATCGACGTTCCGCGCAAAAATCGGCTATCCAGACAAATGGCGCGATTATTCAAAACTGGAAATCAAAAATGATTCGTTGTGGGAAAATATGATTCGCGTTGCGCAGTTCGAAGACGCATTCTGGATTGAAAAAATCGGACAGAAAAAAGACCCGACAATCTGGTATATGAACGCACACGAAGTTAATGCGTATTATGATCCATCAACAAACGAAATTTGTTTCCCCGCCGGAATTCTGCAATACCCATTCTTTGACATGGCAGCAGATGACGCATTTAACTATGGCGCAATCGGCGCGGTTATCGGACACGAAATGACACACGGATTTGATGATTCCGGCCGCCACTTTGACAAGGACGGAAATATGAAAGATTGGTGGACTGCACTGGACGCGGCACGCTTTGACGTTCGCGCCAAGGTTATGCGCGAATTCTTTGACAAAATAAAAATCAATGACGAAATTAACGCAAACGGCGAATTCACACTGGGCGAAAATTTGGCCGACTATGGCGGCGTATCAATTGCGTATGACGCATATAAAAATTTCGGCACACACACAAATGACGCCGCAGACCTGAGTGCAGACAGACGCTTCTTTATTGCATACGCAGGCGCCTGGGCGCAAAACATACGCCCAGACGAAGAAATACGCCTGACCAAAGTCGACGAACATTCGCTGGGCAAAAATCGTGTGAACGGCATCTTGCCACACATCAATGCCTGGTACGATGCATTTGACATCAAAAAAACAGATAATATGTATCTGTCTGTCGACAAGCGGGTAAAGTTGTGGTAATAAAAAAATCCCCCAAACCGGGGGATTTCTTAACCTATGCCAATCATATACCCACAAAGCATTACAATCGCGATTGCAACACAGTAAACAATTAATCTTTTACGCTCATACGCTATTTTTGCCCCCTGTATTTTTTTACTAACCCTGGAATATTTCCACCGTACACCCCAACAGCTGTGCCCCTGTGGCAGAACTTAGAACCTGCAACACCTTACCAATCGCAAATAACAAAATCAGCCCAACCAGCATTGGGACACCCGTTTTTTGTGCCCCCCCTTGACAAGATCCACCTCGCCATTTAGTTTGCCTGTACTTATTGCCGCCCAGGCATATTTTGCCAACATAAAGCCAGCACCAACAAACGCCAGCGTTCGAACCAGTTTAAATATCCCCTGCACTTCTTCAATCAAATCACACATCCCACGGATATCACCTGCAGCAAATACAGGCAACACAAACATAGAAAGACAATATGCATGGATTAAGACGCATGCAATGCGTCTGCACGTAGAGGCCTTCTAAGGCCCCGAAACCACAATCCCTGCTGGTTTCAATGTTAATTATACCCCCCCCAAAAAACACCATTGCACAAGAAATAAAAATACACCGGCGGCAATTACTTGCCACCGGTGGCTCCCTTCCTTCTGGATTACCAGAAACTGTGTGTCCTGATGCGCGATGCCATAACGCAATATTATGCAGCCATCGCAACACCGGACGATAGTGTGCCGTCGGCCGCGTCCATGGCCTTTTTCGCTTCGGCGAAAACCATTTCTTTGACACGCAGCGCCAATGTTTTTGTATCCATACTTTCCGCCGCTGTATCAAAATTATCTGTACGAATCTGCAATGAAACATACGCCCCAACCAGAGATCCACGTGGCAAATCCTCGATAGAACGTGGCGCATTGTTATGACCAATCTTTAATTCATCGGCTAATGAAATTATTTGTCTATCCTCGTTAACCCAAACAGTTGTTGTCAGAACCTGATTTAATGCAATCATAATTTCTTTGATATTTTTTGGCATGCGCTTTCCCCTCCTTCCTGGGCGAATGTTGAAAATTATCCCCATTTTTGTGTAAATACGTTGGTATTTACAAATTACAGAAATAATTTTTTGTTTGTTATTTTGTTTTTCCCAAAAAACCGCTAAATTCGCCGATTTCTTGAGATTTTATTTCTTTTTCCCTTGTCTATACAAACATCTTAGAACAAAAACGAATCGTAGGTCAAGCACAAAATACAATTATTTTCATTTTATTTTAATTTTTACATTTTCTTGTTATCAAACCATAAAATACCATAAAATAATTATAAAATGTCATTGACAACCATAAATTACCGTGCTACATTCACCATGAAGCAGGAAAGGGAAACCGGCTGAGAAAGCCCCAAAATTAGAAAGTTCATAAAATGTCATTGTTTCTCTCATCTTATGAAAATCGTTTGGATACCAAGGGACGCGTTTCGGTACCGGCCTCTTTCCGAGCTTCGGTTACAAATGAAAAATTTGCAGGCGTTGTTTTATTCCGCTCTTTTACACATAACTGCATCGAAGGCCTGACTATGTCACGTATGGAACAAATGGCCGCCGCAACGGATAAAATGGGCGTCTTTGACAGCGATTTGGATGACTTGTCGGCTATGCTGTTCGCGGATGCACGTGAATTGGCATTTGATGTGACGGGACGTATTGTAATCCCCGCCGATATGTTAAAACACGCAGGCATAACAGACACAGCCGTTTTCGTTGGTCGCGGAAATAGTTTCCAGATATGGAACCCTGACGCTTTTCGTGTCGCCCAGGAACAAGCACTTAAAAATCTGCGCAGCGCACGACCAAACCTGAAAATAGGTGAATAAAAATTCGATTTCCTTTCCTAAAAAAAAATCCCGCCGATTGGCGGGTGTTTTTATTCTTCGGATTTTATTTCTGTACGAATATCGGAAAGTGCACGTGCACGCTCTTCAATCAAACCGTTAAGATTTGCCTTGGTCAAATCAGCAGCATACTTAATCGAATTCGCAAACGCCAGCGCATCACTGTTGCCATGCGTCTTTACCGCAAAACCGCGCAGCCCCAGGAACGTGGCACCCGCATATGAACGCGGATCAATTTTATGTTTTAGACGCTTGAAAACGTGCACCAGGAAAAACGCACCAATTATTGCCAGAACAGATTTCTTGAAATTTTCTACAATAACGCGTTTTATTAGCTTCGCGGTACCTTCGACCGTCTTTAATACGATATTGCCCGTAAAGCCATCTGTCACAACAACCTGGACACGGCCTGCGCTGATGTCATTACCTTCGACAAAGCCAATGTAATCGTATGGCAATTTATCTTTGTGTTCAGTCAAAATCTTGTTCAAATAAACCAGCGTTTCGTTGCCCTTGGTTTCTTCGGAACCAATATTCAAAATACCTAATTTAGGCTTTGGCATTTTACCGACAACTTCGGCATAAACGCTGCCCAGCACAGCAAAGTCAAACAAAATCGCTGCATCACAATGAACGTTTGCACCTAAATCCAGAACAACAACACGACTGTCCCCAGCGCCGGATGGCAACATAGTCGTAATAGCAGGACGCGCGATACCATCTATCGTTTTTAATGCCAATTTAGACAAAGACATTAAAATTCCAGTATTACCCGCACTGATTACCGCAGCAGATTTACCTTCGCGGACATCTTTTATTGCCATATACATAGATGTATCTTGGGCGTGACGCAAGACATCCATTACCTTGTCCGTGCCCTTAATCACGTTCGGAGCATGAACAACCTCGCAATTACGGGCAACACGCGGGTATTTACCCAATAATCTGCGCAGCTTCTTTTCATCGCCGAAAACACGAAAAAATACGTTATTTTCACCGTTCTGATATAAATACTGGTTCATACCGCCAAGAACCGCATTCGGTCCTTTGTCGCCCCCCATCGCATCGATTGATATTATTTTCTTATCTTCTGACATCGTATTAAAAAAAGCAGAAAAGGCACAACAATGCGCCCTGCCCTTTCTGCCATTTCCATTTTGGTTAAATTATTTTGCACCACATGCAGGACAAACATGATGTGGGCGTTTCTTTTCGCCACATGTTTTGCATACACCGCATGGCATTACAGACAATGCATCGTGTGAGCGGCGCTGTGCGCTGCGTGCTTTACTTGTTTTACTTTTTGGCGTTGCCATTTTACTATCCTTTTTACTTATAACTGTCCTATTTTATTCAAATCATTACGATTTGCAAGGAAAACTTTACGTTGCCTGGGATTTTTCCCAGACAACGATTTTGTTTAGATGTCCAACAACTGTTGCTGGCCATTGCCTTCGCGTGCCAATTTTTCTGCGCGCTGTTCTTCGCGGGCAATTTCACGGACACGGCGAACATAAGCACCAGTTCCAATTGGAATCAAACGACCAACAATCAAGTTTTCGTTGATACCAACCAATTTGTCGGTAGAACCGGAAATCGCTGCATCTACCAGAACCTTGGTCGTCTGTTGGAACGACGCGTTCGAGATAAATGAACGTGATGTCAATGAAGCGCGGGTCAAACCAACCAAGACCTGAGAAGCTTCGGCCAGACGACCATTGTCGCGCGCTACACGTGCGTTTTCTTCTTCGAAATCAACGCGGTCAACAACCTGGCCCATCAAGAAACCTGTGTCGCCAGGATTTGTGATTTCAACACGACGTGTCATTTCACGAATCAAGATTTCAATGTGTTTGTCATTGATTGTCACGCCCTGCAAACGATAAACCTGCTGAATCTGGTCAACCATAAAGGTCGCCAACGCCTTCTGACCCAAGATACGCAAGATATCCTGAGGCACAGGGTCGCCATCAACCAATTTTTCAGCCTTTTTCACAGCATCGCCTGTGCGCACCAATAGATTTGTACCCTTTGGCACCGCATATTCAACAGGGGCGCTGCCATCTGTTGGTTCAATGCGAATGATGATTTTTGATTTCGCATCTTCCAGGTCAACCGTACCATCAATCTCGGCCAACAGCGCCGGGTTCGTTGGACGACGAACTTCCAATAATTCATTAACACGTGGCAGACCACCCGTAATGTCGCCCGCACGTTTTGTTTGAACAGGAATACGCGCAATGATATCGCCCGCACGAACTGTGTCGCCATTCGCGACGTTCAATGTGGAATATACAGGCAACAGATATTCTGCAATTTTCTTGCCCCCCAGTGAAATAACCGCACCAGATTCGTCAATCAATGTGATTGCAGGTTTCAAAGCCTTTTTCGTGTTTGTTTTCCAGTTGATAACTTTACGGGAAACGATACCAGTCATTGAATCAACTTCTTCCTGGAAGGAAACGTTTTCAATCAGATCGCTGAAATTAACCTTACCGTCTGTTTCGGCGATAATTGTGCTGGAATACGGATCCCATTCTGCAACCTTGGCGCCTTTTTCAACTGCATCACCCTCGTTCACAATCAGCATAGCCGCGTATGGCAAGGCCTGGCTGAACAGTTCTTTGCCACCATCATCAACAACCGCGATTTTGCCGTTGCGACTTAACACAACGATACGGCCATTACTGTTTTTAATTGTGTTAACGTCAATCAGTTTGATATGGCCTGCAACAGGCACTTCGATAAAGTGACTGTCTGCACCACCGGCCGCAATACCCCCAATGTGGAAGGTACGCAATGTCAACTGGGTACCTGGCTCACCAATGGACTGGCCTGCGATAACACCAACGGCTTCGCCAACGTGTACGAGTGCATTACGAGACAAATCCATACCATAGCATTTTGCACACAGACCATCACTGCAGCAGGTCAGAACACTGCGAACGAATACGCTTGGCAGGCCAGCCTTGTTAATCTTTTTGGCATCGGCTTTTGTAATTAATTCGCCGGCCTTGATAACAAAGTTTACCGTTTCTTTTGTATTTTCGTCTTCGTAAGAACCCTCGATATCTTTGGCCGCAGTACGTCCCAAAACAACATCACCCAATGGAACAGATAATGTTGAACCAGTGTATACAGGTTTGGCTTCGATACATTCCGTTGTACCACAGTCGTGTTCTGTGATAACTGTGTTCTGAGCCAATTCAACCAAACGACGTGTCAAATAACCTGCGTCAGCCGTTTTCAAAGCTGTGTCCGACATACCCTTACGCGCACCGTGGGTGGATGTAAAGTATTCAGACATAGTCAGACCTTCTTTAAAGTTCGAAATAATTGGAACTTCGATAATAGAACCGTCTGGTTTCTGCATCATACCACGCATACCCGCCAACTGCTGAATCTGACGCTTAGAACCACGGGCACCGGACAACGCCATCATATGAACAGAGTTCCAGTTGTCACCATTGGTTTTACCCAATGCCGCATACGCCATATCCCCCAGTTTATCGGTCGTTTTCTGCCACAGGTCGACCAGTTTATTATAACGTTCGCCGCCAGACAACAAACCGTTCTGATACTGTTCTTCGATGACTTCGGCCGCCTTTTCAGACTGGGCAATCATTTCTTTCTTTTCGGCTGGAATAACAATATCGTCATAACCAATTGAAATACCACTGCGGGCTGCTTGTTCAAAACCGGTGTTCTTTAACGCGTCTGCCAACAGAATCATTTCTTTGTCACCACAGCGTTCATATGTTGTTGCCAGCAGTGTTTTGATTTCTTTTACAGGCATAACCTTGTTTACCAAATCGAATGGCATATTGTCAGACTTTGGCAACAATTCACCCAAAATCATACGACCAGCGGTTGTTTCATAGGTTTTGCCATCAATACGCGCATAAATTGGTGTGTGCAGTGTAATGCTCTTGTTTTCCAATGCCATCTTTACTTCATCCATATTCGCAAAACGCGGAGAAGTCTTTTTGTCGTGTTCGCCATTAATCAGCGAGATATAGTACACACCCAATACCATGTCCTGGGAAGGAACAATCATCGGGTCACCGTTAGCAGGTGACAAAACGTTGTTAGATGACAACATCAATGTACGTGCTTCTAATTGTGCCTCTAGTGAAATTGGAACGTGAACTGACATCTGGTCACCGTCAAAGTCAGCGTTAAAGCCCTTACATACCAATGGATGCAGACGAATTGCCTTGCCTTCAATCAAGACAGGTTCAAATGCCAACAATGACAAGCGGTGCAAGGTTGGTGCACGGTTCAACAATACTGGGTGTTCGTGGATAACCTTTTCCAGCATTTCCCATACGATGTCTTCACCATTTTCAACCATTTTGCGAGCCGTTTTCAGCGTGTTTGCATGATCGCCCGCCAACAGACGTGCATAAACAAATGGTTTAAACAATTCCAATGCCATCGTTTTTGGCAGACCAACCTCGTGCAATTTCAAGGATGGACCTGATACGATAACCGAACGGCCAGAATAGTCTACACGCTTACCCAACATATTCATACGGAAACGACCAGATTTACCGCGCAATGAATCAGATAATGATTTCAACGGACGACGGTTCTGGGATACCATTGGACGCGCTTTGTGCCCGTTGTCAAACAATGAATCAACCGCTTCTTGCAGCATACGTTTTTCATTGCGAATAATGATGTCAGGCGCATGCATTTCCATAAAGCGCTTCAGACGGTTATTACGGATAATAACACGACGATACAGATCATTCAGATCAGATGCCGCAACGTGCCCAGCATCCAATGTGACCAATGGACGCATATCTGGTGGAATTACAGGAATAATGTCTGGCATCATCCAGGCCGGTTCTGTTTTAGATTCCAAGAACGCCTCAACCAGTTTCAACTGTTTAATCAGAGCCTTGCGTTTGGCTTCGGACTTGGTATCGGCCAGTTCTGCACGCAAACGAGTGCGTTCGTCACCCATATCCAGGCCCGCAATAATTTCACGGATACCTTCGGCACCAATACCAACGTGGAATGCGTCTGCACCGAATTCTTCAACGGCGGCCTGATATTCGTCTTCGCTGATGACGTCGTACTGTTTCAGGTTTGTTAAGCCCGGTTCAATAACAATGTGTGCATCGTATGAAATAACCTGTTCCAATTTCTTTTGAGGCAGGTTATTCAACAATGTCGCAATTTTACCTTCGCGCAGGAACCAAGTGTGCGCAACAGGCATTGCCAATTTAATGTGCCCCATACGTTCACGACGAACAGCGGCAGGCCCTACTTCTACCCCGCAGCGTTCGCAGACAACACCACGATATTTAATGCGCTTATATTTACCACAGGCACATTCATAGTCTTTGACTGGACCAAAAATCTGCTGACAGAATAAACCTTCTGCTTCTGGTTTCATAGAATGATAGTTTATGGTTTCTGGTTTTTTTACCTCGCCATTGGACCAGGACAGAATTTCTTCGGGGGACGCAATTGTAATGCGCAGGGCATCAAACTGTTCCTTGGTTTCGATTTGTCCAAATATCTTTTGCAACATATTGCTCATTATATTTTGCTCCTTGATAAAATAGTTTTTAGTTGTTAGTGGCTAGTGGTTAGGGTGTGGGTGCTTGCCCCACACCAGTGCTAACAACTAATCTACTTTTTTTGGTGTCATTGCCAGACCCAAACCACGCAATTCGCGAACGAATACGTTGAATGCTTCTGGTGTACCTGTTTGGATATCGTCACTGCCGTTAATGATGGATTCATACATCTTGTTTCGGCCAGTGATATCGTCAGATTTGACAGTCAACATTTCGCGCAGCAGGTGGGCGGCACCGTGGGCTTCTAGTGCCCACACTTCCATTTCACCCAGACGCTGGCCACCCATGTGGGCTTTACCAGACAAAGGCTGCTGTGTGACCAATGAATAGTTGCCAATCGAACGTGCGTGAATCTTTTCATCAACAAAGTGATGCAGTTTCAGCATATACATAATACCAACGGTCACAGGACGTGCAAACTTTTCGCCCGTCATACCGTCGTACAGGTCAAACTGACCCGTTTCTGGCAGACCCGCCAATTGCAACATCGATCGAATGTCTTCGGGTGTCGCACCGTCGAACGTCGGTGTCGCCATTGGAACGCCGTCACGCAACAGAGCTGCCTGGGCACGTACGTCCGTATCTGTCATCTTTTCCAGTTTTTCCGCAACTTCATCACCATAGACTTTGCCCATAATTTTGCGCAAATCATCTGTGACCGCACGTTTTGCTTTGACTTCATCCAGAACCGCACCAATCTGGGCACCCAATGTGCGGGCAGCCATACCAAGGTGAGTTTCCAAAATCTGACCAATGTTCATACGCGATGGTACGCCCAATGGATTCAAAACAATGTCAACAGGTGTACCGTCGGCCAAGTGTGGCATATCTTCGACAGGGACAACCTTGGATACAATACCCTTGTTCCCGTGACGACCCGCCATTTTATCACCCGGCTGCAATTTCATCTTGTGCGCAATGTATACTTTTACTTCTTTTAATACACCAGCGTTCAAGGAATTGCTTTCCGTTGCCTTGGAAACTTCGGCGTCTGCTTTGTCGTTCAGTTTTTTCAACTTTATGACGTGCTGTTCGCGCAGTTCATCAATCTTGGCCTGGACTTCTTTGTCTTTGACAGCCAATTTTTTGATATCAGATGGTTTGATACCTTCGAAAACTTCGGCCGTTAACTTCTTGCCTATGAAGCCTTTGTTGGCAGATGCGGCCGATTCAATAATCTGGCCTTCGGCAATCTGATAAATCTGGTCAGCAAAGCCTTTTTCAATGATCGCGATTTCTTCTTCGCGGTCTTTGTTAATTTGCTCGATCTTCTGCAGCTCAATCATCTGGGTGCGTTCGTCTTTCTTGACACCGTGACGGGTCAATACGTTAACACCGATAACTGTACCTTCTTCGTTTGGACCAACGCGCAGTGATGTATCCTTGACGTTCAGTGCCTTTTCACCAAAGATGTTGCGCAACAACGCTTCTTCTGGGGTTAACAGTGTTTCAGATTTTGGTGTCACACGACCAACCAAAATATCACCCTGTTTTACACGTGCACCGACATAGATAATACCGGATTCGTCCAGGTTCTTTAATGCTTCTTCACCGACGTTTGGGATGTCGCGGGTCAATGCCTCTGGCCCCAACTGGGTATCACGAACCTTGAATTCCTTTTCAACGATTTTTACAGATGTAAATACGTCGTCGCGTGAAATTTTTTCAGAAATAACGATAGAGTCTTCATAGTTGTATCCACGCCAAGGCATAAATGCAACCAATACATTGCGACCTAATGCCAATTCACCATAGTTCATAGATGAACCGTCGGCAATTATGTCGCCCGCAGAAATGCGGTCGCCAACCTTCACTAATGGTTTCTGGTGAATAATTGTTTCACTGTTGGAACGTTCGAATTTTTCCAGGTTGTAAATATCAACACCGGTCACGACGTTGCGGCTGTTCATACATTTTACCACGATACGGTTTGCGTCCACAGATTCAACAACACCACTGTGTTTTGCAACCTTACCCGTACGGGAATCACGCGCCACTTCGCGTTCAATACCGGTACCAACCAATGGTGCCTGGACGCGCAACAATGGAACACCCTGACGCTGCATGTTTGACCCCATCAATGCACGGTTCGCGTCATCGTTTTCAACAAATGGAATCAAACCTGTTGCAATGGATACCACCTGACGTGGTTCAACGTCCATCAGGTCAACTTCGTCTTTGGCAACCATAGTAAATTCACCATCAACACGGGCCGTCACTGTATCTTCGGCCAGGATGCCGTCCTTGGTTGTTGGTGTATTACCCTGGGCAATTTTATGCCCCAATTCTTCGTCTGCTGTCAGATATACCATCTTGTCTGTGATTTTGCCGTTTTCAACAACATAGTATGGCGTTTCGATGAACCCGTATGGATTTACGCGTGCATATGATGACAAATGGTTAATCAAACCAATGTTTGCACCTTCGGGTGTATGAATTGGACACAGACGACCATAGTGTGTTGGGTGAACGTCACGAACGTCAATACCCGCGCGGTCACGATTCAAACCACCAGGTCCCAAGGCAGAAATACGACGTTTGTGTTCCAATTCTGACAATGGATTGTACGCATCCATAAACTGAGACAGCTGTGACGTGCCCAAGAATTCAGATACCAGTGACATCAATGGCTTTACATTGATAACATCCTGGGGCTGCATATTGGCAATGTTCTGAGAAGACAGCGCTTCGCGGACCAGACGTTCAATACGAACCATACCTGTGCGGAAGTTCTGTTCCAACAATTCACCAACTGTGCGAACACGACGATTTGACAGGTTGTCAATGTCATCAACGGTATCCTTGCGGTCAATGATATTAGTCAATGTTTTCAATACCGCCAAGAAATCCGATTTAGTCAATTGACGTTCATCTTCTGGTTTTTTGCCAGAATCGATTTTCAAACGCTTGTTCATCTTGAAACGACCAACCGCAGACAAATCATAGTACGCAGGTTCAAAACCCTGGCGCATAAACAGATTAATTGCCGCTTCCAGTGTTGGACGTTCGCCTGGACGGATAATGTTATAAATTTCAATTAACGCTTCTTCGCGGTTTGTTGTTTTATCCGCCATCAATGTGTTACGCATATGTGCACTGATTGTGGCGTTATCAATAGAAATCAAGCTGATTTCTTTGACATTCATTTTATCCAAATCGTTCAGAACTTCTTCTGTGATTTCTGTACCGGCCGGGAACACAACTTCTTCGCCTGACATAATTGGATCAAACAGGTATTCACCAACCAATGATTCTGGCAAGATACCAAATTCTTTGGCTTCCAACAATTTTTTCATACGTTTGGCATTCAAACGATCGCCCTTGGATGCAATAACCTTTTTATCTTTTGGATTAATCAGGTCATAGTTCAGGCGATATTTATCCAAACCTTCAAAGCATGTTGTTACACCGGTCCATAATTTACCGTCAAACTTCAAACCAATGCGATTATAGAATGTGGACAGGATTTCCGCATCAGACATGCCGCGAATTGTTGGTTTGCGTGGATCGGCAATCCATTTCTTTTCGTCTTCGGCACTTGGCAAGCAGCGCAACAGAACAGTTGCAGGAACCTTGCGACGGCGGTCAATACGAACATAGATTGTTCCCTTGGATTCTTCAAAGTCAATCCAAGAACCGTGTTCTGGAATAATACGCGCAGTGTACGAGATTGGATTACCCGCAACCTTGGCTTCTTTGGTTGTTGCAAACACAACGCCCTGGGCACGATGCATCTGGGATACAATAACACGTTCAACACCAGATGCGATAAAGCTGCCGCGTTCAGTCATTAACGGCACTTCGCCCATAAATATTTCTTGTTCTTTGATATCGCGCAGGGTCTTTTTCCCATCTTCTGCGACATCCCATAAAATCAATCTCAGCTTCAGGCGCAACTTGCTGGAATATGTCATATTGCGCAGCATGCATTCTTTTACATTGTAAACAGGTTCGTCCAATGTATATTCAACAAATTCCAGGTCGGCAATGCCGGCATAGTCTTTGATTGGGAACATAGAAGAGAATACATTCTGCAAGCCCACGTTTTTACGTGCAGCCGGTTCGACATCTTTCTGCAAGAAGTCTTTGTATGAATTATATTGAATTTCTACTAAATCAGGAAGCGGAGTTTGCAAAAAACTTTTACCAAAAGATTTTCTTAGTTTCTGGATAACTGCCATCGGTTTTAATCCTTTTTTCTGTGCGTTTTGCAAACGGTTGTGACATATCTGTGTCACGACTTTTTCTTATGTATTTTGACTTTTGTCTTTTACGCCTTTGTGCCCGTATGGGATTTTCATCCCACACGGGCGGCGTTTGTGTCATATTTTAATATGACGGATTTTTTAGAACCTTCTGGTTCAAAGCGAAATGAATTATTTCATTTCAACTTTTGCGCCAGCAGCTTCCAAAGATGCTTTCAGCTTTTCAGCTTCGTCTTTTGCCAAGCCTTCTTTTACAGCCTTTGGTGCAGATTCAACCAATGCTTTTGCTTCGCCCAAGCCCAAACCTGTTGCTTCTTTAACAGCTTTGATAACAGCCAATTTGTTTGCGCCAACTTCTGCCAAGATAACGTCAAATTCTGACTTTTCTTCTGCAGCAGCAGCAACTGGACCAGCAGCAACTGCAACAGCAGCAGCAGCGCTAACGCCCCATGTTTCTTCCAACGCTTTGGACAATTCAACAGCTTCCAAAACGCTCAATTTTGACAATTCTTCAACTAATTTCTGAATGTCTGCCATTTTTTTACTCCTAAGTTTTGTTTTAGGTCAGAATAAAATATTCTGATTTATTGTTCTTTTTTTCCATACTCTGCTGAAACACGTGCCAAGCGCGATGCAGGTTCGACCAAAATACGCGCGATTGTACCACGGATTTCCAACAGGGAAGGAAGCTTGGATAATTGCATAACGCCGTCAACGTCCAGAACGTCTGCATCCATTTTACCACCAACAATTGTCAAATTTGGGTGTTCGCCCGCAAATTTTGCCAATACTTTGGTGACCGCCAAACCGTCAGTCGCAATTGCGACCGCTGTTGGGCGTTTCAACATATCAGATACAGGTTCAAAGTCGGTGTCTTTTAATGCCAACTTCATCAAACGGTTTTTAACAACCTTGAATACCGAAACCAATGGGCGCAATTCATTGCGCAGGCTTTCGAATTCGCTTACTGTCAAACCATGGTTCTCAATGATGAAAACACCGTTTGCGTCTTTCAGGGACGACTGCAACGCTGAAATCAAATCTGATTTTTCTTCGCGTCTCATCTATTTTTCCTTCAAGCTTCTGTTTTTGTTAACTTTCCATCCAGGTTTCCCCGGGATGGGGCCACGGTTCCTGCCCCAAAGAATTTTTCTTTGTCTATGATGGAAATTAAGCGTTGCCGCACCATCAGTCTTGGACAGAAATCTGTTTTTGCGACCAGGGTGTTATCCCCAATCGCAATTAATTATTTTGCATCAACTTTCAGACCTGGGCCCTGGGTTGTTGCAACCGAGATACCCAAGATATACTGACCCTTGGATGATGCAGGTTTAACCTTTTTCAACTGGTCAATCAAGGCAACCGCATTTTCAACCAATTTATCTGTTGCAAATGACATTTTGCCAATACCCGCGTGGATAATACCCTTCTTTTCAGCGCGGTATTCAATCTGACCCGCTTTGGCTGTTTTAACCGCTTCTGCTACGTTGTTTGTGACAGTACCCAATTTTGGGTTCGGCATCAGGCCCTTAGGTCCCAAAACACGTGCGATTTTTGACATTTTTGGCATCATGTCAGGCGTCGCAATTACGCGGTCAAAATTAATATTGCCAGCAGCAACAGAATCAATCAATTCTGTACCACCAACAACATCAGCACCTGCCTGTTTTGCTTCGTCCGCAGAATTTTCAGTAAATACTGCAACGCGAACTGTTTTACCTGTGCCGTTTGGCAAAGACAACATGCCACGAATGTTCTGGTCAGCCTTGGTCACATCGATACCCAAACGGATAGCGATTTCCAATGTTTCATCAAATTTCTTGGATGTATATTCACGCAAAGCTTCGATTGCATCAGCCAAAGCATATACTTTGTCTGTGTCCAAGTTTTTCCAAGTCTGCTGTTTTTTTGTCAGTTTCATGATCTTATTCCTCCACCTTTACGCCCATAGAACGGCACTGACCCGCAACAATATTCATAGCGGATTCAATGGTAGAGCAATTCAAGTCTGGCATTTTTGCTTCGGCAATTTCTTTTAACTGAGCCTGAGTCAAAGTACCGACAAAATCACGACCAGGTTTATGAGAACCGATCTTCAGCTTCAATGCCTTTTTAATATAATACGACACAGGTGGCAATTTCATTACAAATTCGAAACTGCGATCTGTATAAACAGTGATAATACATGGAATTGGCATTCCAGGTTCTTTATCAGATGTTCTGTCGTTAAACTGTTTGCAGAATTCTGCGATGTTTACACCATTGGCACCCAACGCCGGACCAATTGGTGGCGCAGGATTCGCCTGTTTTGCAGGAACGACCAATTTGACCATCCCCTTGACTTCTTTCTTTGCCATTTTTCACTCCGTTTTTTTCGTTTGTGTCGTGGTACGATATGGCGTATCTACCACGGTTTGCTGTGATTTTACATGATATTTTTCAGAAAACCACAAAAATCTTTACTTTCTTTTTTCCCAATATTTAGACAGCGCTGCTTCAACAAGTTGTCTGTAACGCGCTTCTATTTCAACTGGCGTTTTGCGTGTCCGAAATCCCGTTGCATAATCCGCCATTACCTGACGAACAGTTTGAACAGAAATCAGCACGCCACAATCTTTTTGCACAACGTCCCCTTAGACCCGTTCCACCTGTTCGAATTCCAATTCCATGCTGGTTTCACGACCAAACACCAGAACTGTCACAGTCATCTTCTGTTTTACATTATCAACTTCGGACGCGATACCATTAAAGCCTGCAAACGGACCATCAATAACATGAACTTAAGTCGGATCGTAGCCATGT
>JAZRLB010000007.1:0-67654 GCA_045646625.1 Candidatus Enterousia sp.
ATTTTAACAATACAGAATTATAAATCATATATCTGTATAACTTTTTTATTATACGAATATTATTTTTATTTATCCGTACAAAATCAACAATACATAATCCTTCTGTAATAAATCAACAAAGGAGGATTTATGTTTAACAAAATTTTACTTTCACAAAAAGAAGCGGCCGAATACCTTGGCACAACAGTTGGAACATTAAACAGTTGGCGACACTATGGTCGCAACACCATTCCTTATGTGCGCTGGGGTAACCGTATTAGATACCGCAAAGAAGACCTTGATTCTTGGATTGCATCTCAAATGCGACAGGTATAGGGGGCTAAACAATATAAACAATCCACCTACACCCCTTTTTTGACGTCAACTAGGGGGCTGGATAACAATAACCATACAGATATGTTCTTGCCATAGTTATATCTGTACACCCATCAAATTTAAGAAAAGACAATAGGCATTTATAAAAAATGTCAGGTCTATTTTATACAAAATTTTAGGAGAAAAACATGGATAAAAATTATATAAAAACCAGAAAATTACACTCTGTAATAACAGATTGGGTTTACACATTTAAACCAACACATCTATTAACAGTACGGTTACCAATACCCGCAACTAACACAGAACAAGCCAGCGCATACAAAATACTATATCGCACAATGAAACAATTCGAAAAAAACACCATTAAATCACATTGGAACAAAAAGACACTGCATTTTATCGGTATGGCAGAACGTGGCAAGACAAAATCATGGCATTGGCATTTACTGCTAATCGCACCAAATCATCATACAAATAAATTAAAAGCAGCTGCAAATAAAACTATAAAAAACATGAAGTTAAGCGAAGAAACAATACATATAACCCCAATAAAAAATAATCCACAATATGTTATTGGGTATTGCTTAAAAGAATTAGATGCTGATAAAAACACTCGCTTTGATAGCGATAGATTGATATTTTCATGGGACTTATTTGATTTGAAATATAAACCGCATAAACCCAGGGTTTTTAACAAACAAAACTATCAAAAGCCCACATTTTCTGCATAATACAAGAAAAACACAGCAATAAAACAGCCGATTGACGTTCCGTCAATCGTTTTTTTCTTATTACCTGTTAGTAATATTATACCATAATCAAGGACTTATTTCAACAGACTTTCTATAAACACTACAAATCCAGTACTTATATCAAATATACCGGTCATATAATCTGAAAAGGGGTGCATAGGGTATTATTTAACCAAACCAACACCCCCTATACCCCATATTAGAAAACGTATCTCAAAGACAAACCACCTGTGTGATTAACCATATCTGTATGTAATCTTAAATCATAATTTAAGCGTAAATTTATACCACTAATATTATATTCAGCCCAAATACCAAATTCTGCCCCAAGCGGTCTTTCTGTATCTTCTATTTCAAAATTATATTTATACCCCAATACATCTAAATCTATTTTATTATCTGGTTGTGCAATATTATATTCAACCAACGCACGACCACCCAACACAAAATCACCCAGCGCATGTTCATAACCTGCCCCTGCAACAACACTATAAAAATCACTTTTTGATTTTTTTAAGTATTCACTGTTTTGATTTAATTCTATATTTGTGTATCTGATACCAATTTCTGGACTTAACCCGTATTCTGTTTTATAGCCCACCATAACCGATGCAAATAAAGCAGATACATCACCATTATTCAATTCACTATCTACGTACTCGTAATCTGCAAAGTTATACGCAACCAACCCATTTACATAGAATTTGTTTGGTTGCCATTTTGAATATAAAAATACACTGCTTGTATCAAACAATATATCAGACGGATTTACATCTATATCAACATTTGAATAACTATATCCCGCACCAATTAAAACATTATCCGACAACCGTAAATCCGCCCCCAGAACAATACCCAGTCCATTTGTTGAATAATCATATTTACCAGACTTATTAATTGAATTAAACAATGTTGTCCCCCAAACAGAAAACTTATCTTCGTTAAACCTTGTATTACTAAACACAGAATTATAAATATCAATATTATGTTGTTTTACAACGTTTCTTGAAATTCCAATTACAGATAAGTCCACCAATTCAGAAAAATTATTCACAACCCAATCATCAAATTGATTTTTAATCTGAGTAAATGGATACTCGTTACCTATATAATGAGTAAAATACGATTTTAACCAATCAAATGTTATATCCGTATAATTAAAAACATATGGGCTATTCGGGTCTTCATATTCGCCACCACTACCATCCCCCAGCCAATGAATCGCAGTAATTGTTAACGTCTTATCAAATGGCTTAAAATAATACCGTTCATCTGAAATACTTGTTAAATCATCTCTCTTTGCTGTATATGGGTCTTCTATAAAATAAACGGTATTATCATAATACTCTAAAGTTAAATCCACCGCATGTGCAGAAATTACACAAAATATACCAATAAAACCAAATATTATCTTTTTCATACCACACCCCTTGTAAAAAAACACCGCCAATAAGAGATATTGACGGTCGGGCGTTTCCAAAAATCATACTGTAAATGACTCCCATTGCGTTCAGGTTGCCCTTATTGTATTACAACAGGTGGCCCGACCAAAGGTCAGGCATAACGATGCGAATGCACCATTTGCAAAAGTGGATAACGATGCATATCGCACCGTACAGTATGGGCTTTTGGAACCCGAACCCGCTAGTCCCCTATCGGATTCAATACTTATAATAACAGTAAATACCCGTAAATGCAAAAATTAAATATCAATCATCCACCGGCTCTAATCCATAACGCTGTAAATATAAAACCACAGCAGCCATAATTTCTATCGCCCAATCAACAACATCTTCTTCCATCGTCTCGGATGTAACACCGTACGACATCATATTAACGTGTTTAAAATCACAATATTTGTCATACATGTGTTCAAAATTCCCATTATCCAGTCCGTCAAAAGTTTTAGAAAACGCTCTAACATACCCCTGTGGGTCTGGTCGCACATAATTAGAATATATCAACGATTTTTTATCGGCATTGCTACCATCACGATATTTTAATTTCTCTAAAATTTCTTGATGATTTTCTTTGTCTGTTTTGTCGTTTTTTAATTTTTTGATTATACAATCACCAATCGGTGCAAATATTTTCAATTCTGCAACATATGCATTCCATGCAGAATCCTTATGAAAATCATCATCCCATGACAATATTTTAACCATTTGACCAGCTGACGAACGTGCCAGATATTTATTCAGATTTTTTAAACGTTCTTTTTCGATTTGTTTATCCTTGATATAACTAAGCACAGCACACGTTTCCAACACATTACCCGCAACCAAAAACGCATCATAAAATCGTCTGTTATCACACAATAAATCAAACGACTTCAGCCCATTTGCAATTCTGTCATACAGATTCCATACAACAAAATCAAACATTGATTCTGTTCCGACAAAATTTGGAATTTTTTCTGGCACAAAGGCTTTAATTATCACCAAATCTTTCAGTGTTTTCATTTCCCACATAACACACCGCCATTCAAAGAAACACCAACTGGCCTTACGACCAGTTGGATTATTTTACTTTTCCTTCCTAACCCCCTTGAATGGCGTTCCGTCGGATTTTACATCCATAAACCGCCCTGTATCTTTTTCACGCTTGATATAACAACAGTTTACTGGATTATAACATTGTGACCGTTCCCTAACAGCCCCAATTCTACGATTATCACCGTATGGTTTATTTACTGCCATAATAATTTCTCCCTATTTGGCAAGGAGAAAAAACCAGTTACATTTATCATTTTTTCGTGATACAATCACAAGTGCGTATATATGTAATCGGTTTAATCTCCGATGTTCATATTTTCCCACTGGGAAAAAACCTAATTTTCTCGGTGGGGATTTTCTGTTATTTCGTATTTAAATACCATATCTAGTAATCAAACACTACTAACATATCCAATATATTGAGTTGGTCGTTTTTTATCAATATACAAAAAGCTATTTTTGTTTATTTTTCGCTTTACTTTCTACAAATAGGGTTTTCCGCCACATACAGGCTGAAAACAGAATCGGTTTTTGCAGCACTAACATATTTTTTTACTGTTTTTAGCCACTTTTCGATTCGTTTTTTACAAATTTTTGTTAACAAACCCTAGCATTTTATCTGTGGCGGTTTGCATTGAATCACGAATTGGGTCAACGGTCAGACGACTGTACACCTGTGTTGCGCTAGTTGATTTATGGCCAAGGGATTTTCCAATTATCGGTAAACTTGCCCCCGATATCGCCTGCCAAGAACCCATTGTTCGACGTAAATCGTGAATACGCATATCCTTAATATCCGCCGTCTGCAACAAGTCCTGCCACGGGCGTTTTGGGTCTTCAAAATGCCCACTAGCACTTTTTTTACTAGGCAACACCCAAGCGCTTTTCTTGCCTTGGCTAATTTTTAATAACAATTCACGAACCTGATTTACCATCGGTATCTGCAACGGTTGCCCCCCCTTGGAATCAGGCACATATATCAGACCAGATGCAAAATCCACGTGTTCCCAGCGCATAGTTAAAACATTATTACGCCGCATCCCTGTGAACAGCGATATCATCACATAGTTCTTGAACACATCGTTTTTCACATCACACAACGCCGCCCAGAACCGCTTTAATTCATCCCCACTCAAGAACCTATCACGACTTTTTTCTGTAAATTTACGAATTCCGCCGGCCGGATTGCCACGCCCCCCCATCAGGCCTTTCTTCACCGCAATCACATACATATGCTTAATCAGCGACAACACCCGATTGGCCGTATATGGACTGTGTGTTTTACAAGTTTCCGCATGCAGGCGTTCAATTTCGTCCGCCTTGATACTTAATAACTTGCGATTATGAAATTGATTCAACCTGTGCTTGAACACACTGTCATCATTTACAACAGAATGCTGTTTTTTATAGATTGTGGAATATTCAGGTTTATAGATATTTTCATAAAACTGGCGCACCGTCATATCATTCAGATTTTCCCGTCTTTGAACACTGGGGTCTGTGCCATTGGTCGCCATTTCTTTTAAGCTATGTGCCTGCCGACGGGCATCACACAGTTTAATCTGCCCCACACGCCCGATTTTTACACGCTTTGGTGTGCCTTCGAATTTCATATATGCATAATACGTCTTTGCCCCACCATAGGTCACAATGACACACAGACCATCATGACTGCCGGTATCATAATACACCGCCTGACCCGATGTGGGAATACTCAGGTTTTCCAACGCCCGTTCTGTAAAATTTATACGATTAGAAGACATTTATTCTTTATCCACACGCTTTAACTGTTTTGAATTTGAACCCGACACAACCCTTTTACCAGTTTCTTGTTCCAACTGTAATCGTGCCTGACGGGCGACATTGCCACCACGCTTGGCCACCGCCATATTTTCATCCAATCCCATTGGATTTTCATTTTTTGCAATTTCGGTCACAGACAATTCCGCCAACATATTCAAAACCAGTTCGGCATTAGTCATATTATCACGCAGGGATTCTTTCTTTAGCCCCTTGTGCTGTTTATATTCTTTGGTCTTCATACCCGACCAAGAACGTGTAATTTCATCGGTCAGCAAAGCATATTCCAGCCCCTGTTTAATTCCACCCCTGTCCCATTGATTAGTCAGGTCTTTACGGATTTCAATAGAACGCAAACGCTGGGCAATCCATTCATCCGAATACCCCAACCGCTGGTAATAATTTAACGCACGTTGAATTGCGATTTCAGGGTCAGATATTTCATCAATTCTTTCACTGCCAACACTGGCCAACCACAACTTAAACGGTTCTGCTTTCTTAGACGGCACAGATTGAATCAAACGCAACAACTGTTCTGTATCCGCCACATCGGTCATACGCAACTTGCCATCTGGCGCAACCAATTTCAACTGGTTACAATTTGTAACCGTTTCATTTCCTTCTGCCTTCAGACGGCTTTTCAAAACCTTCCAATAATTACGTGAATGTTGATAATCCGATTCCGTTAATGCCGCAATAACATCAACAATGGAAAAATACCATTTTTCAGCATCCGCATCCCATTGGGTTCTGATATTCGTATCTTGAAACAGTTTCAGTGTCGTATCTGTCATTTTTTACCCCTGTAAATTTGACCCGTTATCTTTTTCGTTTTGCTACCTATTTGCTACTGATATCACAAATTTTCACATTTTGCTACCAATTTTTATTAAATTTTGTTAAACTTATTATACGACACAATACGCAGAAAATCAAGAAAAATTAAATAATATTAAACATTATTAAACACCTGACCTATTAACTGAAGGTCAATGGTTCAAATCCATTCCCCGCAACCAAGATTTAAAAAAACCGCCAAACGGCGGTTTTTTTGTTTGTAAAGAGGTTTATTTTTTCTGGTTTGTTATCAGATGTACTGCGATTTTCATCAGTTCTTGGTCTGATTTATTAGCGTTAGCCGGTGTTTTACGCAATTTTTCCATCATTTTTTCAACTGCGCGATCAAACAATATTTTTTCTGCCCGCTTGTCCGCCAAGACAGCACCACTTTTTTCACCAAATTTAACGCCACGCTCCTGTAAAGTTTTGGTGGCTTTTTCCATTCTGGCCTTTTTAGTGGTTGTTTGTTTGTCCAGATTTTCTTCGATGATTTCGTAATTTTTTCGAATTTTAGAATAAAATTCTTCGTCGTTTAATTTTCTTGATAATCTGTCCATATCTTGAGTCAGATTATAACGTTGGTTGTTCAGTTTGTTTTGTTTATCATAAGCGCTGAAATTGTGATCGCCGAATGTGTTGTCACGATTCTCACGAGCGGTGTCCAAAAATTCATTTACTTGGGCAACCAAGTCCAGCAGTGCCTGATATTGTTTCTTTTCTTTGTCAAAACCAAACAATTTCCAGGGCTTTTCAGGTGTTTCCAGTTTTTGATACTGTCCGTTTTGGGTTGCGTTATTCAGTGTATCAAGTATTAGGTTGCCGTGTTTGTTAAAATATTCCGTGTTGAAAGACAGTATTCGTTTGTTTTTTTCCCGCAGGTTGTTTGCACTGTTGGATTCTGTATAAAGTGTTCGTAATTGTTCGTTGATAGGTGCCAATTCAGATTCATTTTTCTGCAATTGTGCGCGCATATCCGCCAGTTTTTGTTTTAATTCGGTGTGGGCCGATTTATTCTTGGCGATTGCGGTTCGGAATTTATCGTTGAATTGCATCCATAATTTATAATTGTCAGATGTTGGTTTTGAGAAATACGAATTTCTGGCCAGAAATTCTGTCATTTGATTGAAGTATTGTTCGTTGTTTTCCTGGGGGGTTTTTTCAATCATTAATTGCATTAACGAGTAAACCTGCCAGGGTTCCCATTGGGTGTTGCGATTTGTCAGGACTATGTAGATTTCACTGGGCAAAAGGGATTTAAAGTCATTTTTTGGAATGATAAACTTGGCATCGTTTTGGGTTAATTTTCCTAGGGCAAGCATTGGATTGATGCGGCCAGAACGTATTTCGTATAAAAGTTCAGGATCTGTGGCCCCACGAAATGCGGTTTTGGGATTAAAAGTGCGACCAAAATCCCGTTCAAATTTATCAAGCAGTTTCTTGTCGTTGCTTGATAAAAAGTTGTAACCATTTTGTTTAGGCAGGACGGTCATTATAAATTCTTTATCTTCCAGACGTTTGGATGAAAAGTTATAGTCGTATGTGCCGTCCAGAAAACCGGATTTGTTTAATAATATCTGAATTTCTGGGTATATGGATTTATTAAATTCCCAGCCGCGACCAAATAAACCGCGTTCTGATGCAGAACGAATGATTATTTCAAATGGTGTATATTCAGCACGTTTGTGTAAGTCTGCGGCATTCCATTGGCCAGACTGATAACTATAGGCCATATCCCAGTATTCTTTTAATAATTCACCCAGGCGATTTGCAAATGCCAGGTTTTCTTTATCTGTGTTGTTTTTTATTGTGTTTTCAACCAATTTTGAAAAAAACCACCAGGTTTGGTTAGAGTTCAGATTAATTCTGGTGTGAATGAATATATTGCTGTCCATATCTGGGGCGAAAACGATATTATCACTGTTAATTACGCTTGCTTTATCGGAATTATACAGCTGATTTAATTCAGATGCGGTTTTTATGTATATTAGATTATTTTTTTGTGTCATTGTGTACCTCTTTTTATTTGTCTGTAATTGTATCATAAATTAATGCAAAAATAAAGAATCTTGCAAATTCAATATAAAACGTGTAGATTAGAAAGTATGAAGGGTAAAGATTTGTTAAAAAAACGCCTGTTTTTGTTCGCAGGATATGATAAGTCCGGCGTGGTTGATGATGCATTGGTCTTTTATGTGCGCGCATTGTCTGAGTTTGGTGACGTTGTTGTTTGTATGGATTCTGATTGTGAAAAGTCCGAATTGAAAAAAATTCAAAAATATTGTGTCACAACTGTGGCGGTGCGACACGGTGAATATGATTTTGGGTCTTATAAGCGCGATTATTTGTGGGCGTGTGAAAATCTGGATTTGAAAAAATATGATTTTCTTTATTTAGTGAATGATTCTGTGTATGGACCCTTGTATGATTTAGGGGATTATTTTAATAAAATGGAATCTTTGAATGTGGATGCGTTCGGAATCGTGAAAAATCCACATCGTAATCATCCACATATTCAATCGTGGTTCGTAGGATTAAAGCCAAGTGTTTTTTGCGCAGACAGGTTTGATAAATTTATGCGGCGAATTACAAAATTAAAATCCAAAGGATTAATTACGCGTGAATATGAACAGGGGTTAACACAACTGGTGGAACAGCAGAATTTAAAATGGGAATGTCTGTATTCTGAACCAGGACGCGGTGTGTATAATAATATAAAAAGTTTGTATAACAGAAAAATGCCTTTTATGAAAAAGGTCGCGTTTATCCGTAATCACGGTGCATTGGGGCGTGAAGTGCGCTATGTGCTGGATAATGTCGATTATAATCTAAAAAATGCAATATTGGCGTCAGCGGAACGTGTTTATGGCGCAGAATATGTGCGTTGGTTCTTGGATGTAAATCCAGTAAAGGTAATGTGCCGAAAATTAAAACACGTAATGTATAAACTGTTTATAGAAGGAATATAAAATGGTAAAAAAAATAGCGGCAATTACTATGGCGCGAAATGATACTTTTTTCCTGGGGCGATGGATTAAGTATTATGGCGAACAGATTGGGTATGAAAACTTATATATCTTGCTGGATGGTATGGATCAAGATGTGCCGGAAAATGCAGATAAGGTTAATGTGACAAAACTGGAACACGTTGATATGTTGCGTGCGGCAGGTGATAAATACAGAATTGGAAAATTATCCGATTTGGCAGGACAATTATTAAAAAAATATGATATTGTAATTGGCTGTGATGCAGATGAATTCTTGGTCGTAGACCCGAATTTAAATGTGGGGTTGGCACAGTATTTGTCGAACAAAAAAATAAATACAACTTTGTCAGGGTTGGGCTTGGATGTCGGACAAAATATGAAACTGGAAAAAACACTGGATACATCAGAATCTTTTCTGGACCAGCGTGGGTTTGCATTGCTATCAACGCGATATACTAAGCCTGTTGTGATTAATAAGCCTGTGCGGTGGGGCAGTGGTTTTCACAGTGTAAAAGGACATAATTTTCATATAGATAAAAATCTGGTTCTGTTCCATTTCGGGGCAGTGGATATGGATATGTTAGTGACCAAGGCTGCAGCACGTGGCCAAGATTGGGTAAATCATTTGAAACGTCGCGGAAATGGTACAATTAATGATGTGACACGGCGGCGTGCACGTGGGGAAGGGTATATGAAAATCGCCCGTGTGTTGCAGCATATTTTACGACCGATTTATGCGCTGGATAAGCCGGGAATGTTGGGAATAAAATGGGTTGTTAAAATACCGGAAAGATTTAAAAAATCAGGAATCTAGATTCCAAGGATTTTAAAGATTTATATTTTGTTTTTATAAGGCGCTGATTTGTGATATAATAAGCGATATGAGAAAAAGAAATTTATACATTTTATCGGTTTTATCGTGTCTGGCGTCTGCGCCTGCGGTCGCAGATTGGCAATATCCAGGTACCTATGTCGGGGATGGTTGGTATTCTGATGATGGTTCGCGTCTGGTGATTTCTGGGCGTGGTGGTGCAGCATTTGGAATGGGAAAAATTAAAAATCAGGTCGGTGCTGTTTCAAACGAATATTATATCAGTCCAGATGGTGCTACAATTGTTTCGGCGACATACTATTTTTCCTGTGTGGACAAAGGTGGATGTGACGGATATCAATATGCGGGATATGGTGATTTAAACAGATTGTCGCCAACCAAAGAATTCGAAAGTTTTTCTTTTGCAATGGGATTCAGTTTGGGATTTACTATGCCTAATAAACCACAGTGGCGTTTAGAAGGCGGATGGGATCATATTTCGGAAAGTGAATATAATGCATCGCCTATGTTCGCTGGTGAATTAGAACTGATTGGCGGTGATGTGCCAGGTGTCGTGGTAGAAGTTCAAAGTTCAACGGTTAATTCTAAATTATCGACAAATGTTTTCAGTGTAATGGCGTACTATGATTTCTTTGACGGAATTCAAAAGCCAACAAATGTTATGATTCCATATGTCGGTTTTGGTATCGGTTATGCAGATACAAAGACTGTGCTGAATTTAACTGACCCGTATGGCGATTTGTCGGCCCAGGTGGAACTGCAACAGTATGGTGAACTGGATGATTATAATATCGTTCAATTCTATCGGTCTGAACGCGATTCTTCAAATGTGGCAGGTTTGTTGGCATTGGGCTTCTCGTACGGGATTGGGGATAATATGTTTATGGACTTTGGTGTGCGCGCAATGTATTTGCCGACTGTGAAATGGGAACTTAGAAACGCAGATAAAACTAAGTACCGTGAATGGTTCAGCGCAGATGATATGGTTTATATCAATGCAATGGTTGGATTGAGATTCGAATTCTAGAAATAAAAATTATCCCCACATTTGTGGGGATTTTTTTATGTGTGTTCTTGATTAAAAACTGTATGTTAATCCGGTGCCAAAAAATGCATAGGAATTGTTTTCAAGCGCAGTGTTGCCGTTCGAATAGTGTTGCATAAATATTTCCAGATTTGTACATTCACTTAGCTTGAAGCCGCCGCCCAGTTTAAAGCCAAATAGCAATTTTGAACCAATACGTTCGTTCTGTTGGGCCTGCATACCAACGCCCAGACCTGAATAAAAATACCAGTTTTTATCGTGTGCCAAAATTACATCTTCGGACAATGTGACGATTGGAATTGTGTATTTGTCCCAATGCCAACCGCGTGATTCCCTAAACCCCAGTGTTTGGGTTATGTTCAGTGAACGACGTGCCGGCAGACGAAAAAATTCAGTCGGTTGGGAATATTGGGCGTTTAACATAATAAACGGGGCCCAACGAACAGGGGCAGGTATTAAAAAACCACTGTCCACGCCCCAGCCAAAGTTAACCGCGAATTGATTATCGTATCCATTAAAAAATGGGTTTGTGTCTGCATTTGCAGTCGCTGTTGCAGACATAATTAACAAAGAGCATAAGATTTTTTTCATAAATCGCAGTATATCATAAAATTGACTTAGGTTCCAATGGATATTATTAAAAAATATAATTATTGTAAATATGAACAAAATCATCAGATTGTTTTTGGTTGCAATTGAAAAAATTAATGTTATAATGCGTGACGCTTGGCAGCGTAGCTCAGTGGTAGAGCAGAGGAATCATAATCCTTTGGTCGGGGGTCCGAATCCCTCCGCTGCTACCAGAATTCAAGCCGGGTTTATCCCGGTTTTAATTTTGTCGGACAAGGCCTCAGAATCCGATATTTTTCAATCAATAAAAGGATATAATGTTATGAAAAATCAGAAAAACAAAAAACAAATTACTGTAACAGCTTTCCTGATGGCTGTGAAAAACTTTGCCACATCTGTGGTAAATGATTTCAAAGATGCACAACGTGAATTGGATGCCATTCGTGAAAGAATGAATCAGCGCAGTAAATAAAAAATCCGCCCGTGTGGCGGTTTTAATTTTGTGCCACTTTTCCCAATTTCGCGTAAAATTCTATGATTTAGCAGTTTATTTTACATATACTGGACATAGAAATAGACATAAGAATACCATAGTGGGGGCGGTTTTTTATTTGTTTTCCAGAGATGTTGACTTTTTTTGCGATATTCAGAATAATACAACTGATTAAGCGAAAAAGGGGAAATGTTTATGCGAAAGTTTTTAATGGCAATTTTGGCGATGTTGCCAACATCTGTTATGGCAAATCCGGCGTGCCCGGTGTGTACAATTGCTGTGGGTGCGGGGTTGGATATTGCACGTCGTTTGGGGGTGCCTGACAGTATTGTTGGGTTGTGGGCCGGGGCGTTGCTGACGTTGCTGGGGTATTGGATGCTGAAATGGATGGATAAGAAAAATTGGCATTTCCGTGGGCGTGATACGATTGTGGTTTTGGCGTCCGTTGCGATGATTGGGTTTGTTTATCTGGGGACCGTACAATATAATCCGGTTGCGATTTGTGGGGGAATAGTAATGGACCCGGTTTTGTTCGGTACGATTTGTGGGGCGCTGATATTTATTGGTACGGGTAAATTGTATGAATGGATGAAGGCGAAAAATGGTGGGCACGCACACTTTCCATTCGAAAAGGTGGTGTTGCCAATCGTTGCATTGGCTTTGGCCAGCTGGGCTATGATGTTGTGTTTCTAAAGGAGTGTGGTTATGAAAAAAATTGAATCTGTTCAGGAATTTGTCGAAGCGCTGGATGCAGTAAAAAAAGTAAATCCAAAAGATTTATCAAGCGACCAAGATTTGACAATCGGTATTATGAACCTGATTTCAATCGAAGAGCATTTGATGTTTTCTGGTGCCAAAACGGGTAAAACACAATTCTATGATTTGATTAATGAAGTGCGTGAAATGCGTAAAAATGCGATGCTGAAAATTATTCCATCGTACGAGGGCGAGGTTTGGTGCATTTCTAAGCATTTGTTGGCGGCATCTATGCGCGTGTTCGAAGTTGGAACCAAAGCTTTGGCCGCAGGGGATAAGGAAACGGCGTATTCTTTGTTTGACCAATCGTATGAACTGTATTGTATGTTCTGGGGATTGAATATGGGTATGTTGACCGGGGAAAAAAAGGATGTAAAGTCCGCAAAAAAAGCTGCGCCGGTCAAGGCAGAATCAGCACCAGCTGTAAAGGAAGAAAAAGCACCCAAGGGTGGTATGAGCAAGTTAAAAAGCTGGGTTAAGAACGCCGTTAACTGCTGTATCGAGTAAAATTAAATATAATAATCAATCTGTGGGCGGTTCTGATAACTCGTGTACCCCGTGTACACTTCGTTATCCGAACCGTTCCACATCTTAATCATTCTATTTAATTTTATTATAATTAATCTGTGGGCGGTTCTGACAACTCGTGTACCCGTGTACACTTCGTTATCCGAACCGTTCCACATCTTAATCATTCTATTTAATTTTATTATAATCAATCTGTGGTCGGTTCTGACAACTCGTGTACCCCGTGTACACTTCGTTATCCGAACCGTTCCACATCTTAATCATTCTATTTAATTTTGTAATAATCAATCTGTGGGCGGGGCGACATATTGTGTATTACGATGTCGAACCTATCTTGTATATATGCTTGTAATGTATATCAAAAAAATGTAAAATATAATAAAACAGGATTTATATATGTTAAAGTGTATTTTTATTTCTTTGATTGTCGTTTTTATGTCTATTGCGGCCAATGCGGCAACTTTTACTTCGTGTGGGCCGGGCTATGTCTTGGTTGAATCGCGCAAGAAGATTGATGGTATCCCCAGTGCAGAATGTCAAAAACTGTGGTGTCGTGATTTGGAAACAGGTAAGACAATGGGTGATGGTGACAGGGCAAATGGTGGATATAAAGCAACAAGTTTTCCATCCGAATTATGTGATGCAGAAAAAAACTGTGTCGAATGTTGGGGTGAGCGCAAGTGGTGCGGAGGTGAAGTTGTAGGGGAATGGAATCCAAAGTATGGCGCATATACCCGTGGTGGTGATAATGCAACATATCAATCCTATCAAAAAGGTACCTGTTTCGCGTGGCGTTTGGAGAAGCCAGACTGTGATGATGGAATGTCCGCAATTCTGCAAAATGGCAATTGGATTTGTGTAAAGGAATCAAATAAAGGTGAGGCCGCACGTGCATCAACAATGCGCAGAACCGGTACCATTAAAAGAATAGGGCGCTAGGTTTTTATCCCGGATTTAATCTGGGATTTTTTTTGGACAAAAGTTTGTTTTTCGACTTTTTTTATGATATAATAGCCAGGACAGAGAGAATGGCAACCGTAAAAAGGTATCCATAATGCCAAGTAAAAAGTTAGATTTTAAAACAGGACAGTATGTTGTTTATCCAACCCAGGGGGTTGGTAAGTTGCTGCGTATCGAAGAGCAAACAATCGCAGGTCAGAAGATAAAAATGATGGTGATTGACTTTGAACGTAACCATATGACATTGCGTGTGCCACTGGAACGTGCGGAAATTTCAGGTTTGCGTCCACTGACTACTGCTAAGAAAATGGACGAAGCAATTGCGTCGGCCAAGGGTAAGGCCGGTGCAAAACGTATGATTTGGGCGCGTCGTGCTGCGCAATATGAAGAAAATATTAATTCCGGTGATCCAATGAAACTGGCCGAGGTAGTACGTGACCTGCAACGGCGTAGTGCGGCAGATACTATGACATTTTCTGCCCGTCAACTGTATTTGCGTGCGCTGGAACGTATGGCTCAGGAATTTGCGGTTCTGCATAAAATTGATTTAGACACCGCATCCGATAAGATTGAAGATATTTTAGGTGTTCCCAAGGAAATTGACCTGAATGCGGTTGAAGCGGATGATGAAGATGAGATAGAGGAAGATTCCTGATTTGATATACCCCCCACCATTCAGGTGGGGTGTTTTTATGCTTGATTTTTTATGTTCTGTACGTATAATTGGCAGGAGGTTTGGCCCTAATAGTCTAGTGGTAAAACACGTCCTTGGTAAGGACGAGTCGCAAGTCCGATTCTTGCTTAGGGCACCAGAAATTCCCCTTCGGGGGATTTTTTTTTAGGTGATTGTATAAAATCACAATCTGTTGAATTTTTGTTTTTTGTGGGTTATAATATATATGCGCTGGGGTATTCCCAGTGTGGGGTGTAGAAACCTTTTCTAGAACGTCCAGATGACGAAAAAATCTCCAATCCAGGTGGTTGGAGGGCTGTGATATATATGAATAAACAGCACTATCTTTCTAGAATAGTTTCTAACCTCCGACCGCTTTTGTTTTTTTCAATTGCGGTTTTGTTTTGTAAAAACAAAAGAGGGTGCGTAATGTCGTCTGGGAAAAGGATAGAAGAAATCAGGCAAGAATTAAAAATACCCGTTTATATAATGTGCAATATGTTAAATATTGATTCTGAAATCGAATATGACCGAATAATACACGGGCATACTAAGTTAACAAACTATCAGAAAATTATGGTTGTGTCGGAAACGCGCAAGATGTTAGAATAAAAATCCCGCGATTGCGGGACTTTTAATTTACAACTTTTCAACATAGTCTATGTCGATTTCAGTGCTGAACAGGCCACGGTCAACTTCGCCGTACAGTTTTACTGTGTCAGTTGGTGAAACCGTTTGGCCGCGCCAATCGTCATCGTCGATTTCAATGGTGATTGAACCGGTGCCATCTTCGAACAGGTATTTTTCGTCGCCCATACGTTGGATGATTTTGCCGCGGATGATAACAGGTACATCGTCGCGCATTTCATTAACCTGTTTTACAGTGACAATTGTTTCAGCGCCACTGACAAAGCCGCCGCGTTCGGCAGGGGCGGTCGCAGTTGCAGCCGGTGCATCTGGACCCGAAAATTCAGCAGATGCCGCACCAACAGTCAGGATACCCAACAGGGCAAAAAATGGAATTTTTTTCATATCTGGTTCCTTTGGTTTTGTTTATGATGAAATTATAGCATATGTGGTCCAGAAATTGTCTAGGATTTTTTATGTTGTGTTTTTTATATTAAATGCTTGATTTTTATTTCATATATTATATAATCCGTTGGCTTTGAATTTGTTGCGGGCATAGTACAAAGGCTAGTATGCAAGCCTTCCAAGCTTGAAATGCGGGTTCGATTCCCGCTGCCCGCACCAAAAAACAAGTTTTTGTTTTTTGGACGGATTGGGCGTGCGCCGGAGTTGGAGAGCCGGGGCAGACTGTAAATCTGTTGGCTTAAGCCTGAGCTGGTTCGAATCCAGCCACTCCCACCATAAAAACAACCGACCGTTGGGTCGGTTTTTTTTATGGTTTGGGCAGGCTGAGATGAGAACCAGCGGAAAAGTCGCGAAGCGACGACTGGTTCGAGCCGTAGGCGAAAGGGGCCCATAGAGCGAAAGCGAATATGGGAATTACAATCCAGCCACTCCCACCAGAAATAAAAATACCCCCGAATGGGGGTGTTTTTATTTTGGTATGGTAGGGTGTCTGGATGCGCCAGAGCGTCAGCCACCACGCCAGTGTTTGCCACAAAAAAACCGACCATTTGGTCGGTTGGGCATTATCGTGTCATTTCGTCCAGTGTGCGAAGCATTGAATCAATTGCATCGGTGGTGGATTTGATTCCTTCTTGGACGGATTGATTCATCGTTCCTGTCATCAACATTAAGTTGCGCTGTTGTTCCAATGCTGTTCTGGGTGTGTCAAATACAACAGTGTCCAGTAATTTTGATTGACCTTCTATCATTTGGGATACGATGTTTACACCCTCGTTAAATCCAGGACCCAGTTTTTTTGTTTTTGATTTCGCAACAATGCGTTTTAATTCACTGGCGCGTTTTGCTAGTTCGGCCTGTGCGGTGTTAACCCGGTCGTTCACAATATCTGTCATAGTAAATCCTTTTGTTTGGTTGTTTTAGATTATATCACGATTTTGAAGAAACATCAATCTTCGTACACTTCGTATTCGTCAATATAACTGCGTGAGACTGATTCTAGTTTTATTGGGGTAAAGTTCTGGGGCTGAATTGTATCCCCGTCGTCTTCGGGTAAAATCGCAACAATTTGGCTTTTTTGAATCATTGGGGCAACGCTGATGTTGGTGCCGATTGTTTTGCTGCGATATTTGGATGCTAGACGTTCGGGCAGACGGATATAGTCGTCTGGGTCGATGCCCGGTGTTTCCAGGTCCATAGGTGCCGCAGGTGTGATATGACGCTGTTCAATATTATATAAAGGTGACATAAAGTTTGTAGGGGCAGATTTTATTTCGCGTGGTGTGCCCGTGCCATCCAGTTCAACAATGCGCAATGCGCGTTCAGATGCCCCTGTTGGTTGCATACGGAACAGGCCGTCTGTGCCCATATAACCACTGGGGTCCAACAAATATGCGGCTGTGGATTTGTCAGAATACATCATTCCGATTGCCATATTGGTGGCGTCAAATCCAAATGTCGCCAGACGGTTCGGGGTCGTGCCTGAAATCATTTCGTATTGGGCGGAAAATTCAGGATTTGTGTCAGGCATTGTTGCAAATTTTGCACCGGTCATTGTCAAGTCAGATGCAATATCAGACCCGTCCCACATTGTTGTGCCATAGAAACGTGCGTCGCGTGCGGGAACATCAAAATAGCGCAAATATGATGCCAGTGATTTGGTGTCGTCGCCACCGCCAAGGAACAATACTGCGTCATAAGGAATGCGACCGATTGTGTCAACCTTTTCCAGTTTTTCCAACTGGGTGTTCAGATTAGATTTTTCAACCACAGTCAGGCGTTCATTTGTCAGGACGTCGGATATAACCTGGCGGGCGCGCGTGTGGGCCGCAGTCCGAGAATTATACATGGATGCAGTGCCAGCTGCACTTTTTATTGAATCTGGATTGCCTGGTTCATAATAGAATATGCCCGTCAGGGGTAATTCGTAAATCTGGGCCGCGTTTTTGGCTGTGCCTGCCATCAGGGTGCCTGATTTTGTGTCTGGGGCCAGAATAATAAACTGTTTCACGTCGTCCGATTTCATTTCGCGGACAATTGTTTCAACACCGTTTGTTGGCATTAAATTCATTGTCATTAAACCGTCACCCAGGGCGTCTGCGTCAGATGTAAACGATAAAACAGGCAGGTGTTCAGGTTTGGTGTCACGTAATGCCTTGGCATCGTTTGAAAATACAGGGCCAACAATGATTTCTGGGTTTGCAGACAGAGCGTTCTGAATCGTTTCTGTCAGATTTTTATTTGTATCATAGAATGATACGGTCAGACCATTCGGCGCGTTTTTAAGAACCGCCATTTCGACCGAAGTACGTATTGTTTTGCCAATTGGTGCATGGTCCCCAGATAGTGGTAATAATACAGCCATTTTATGTGTGTCTGAGGATGCGTCGTGTGTGCCATAACCGTCAGACATTGTGCCATACATTTGTGATGGGGTGCCAGTTGGCTGCATAGTTTCGTATTCGTCAAACCAATTTATGTCAGATGTAGGGCCGTCTGTGGTTGCACAACCTGCTAAGATTAAAACTGCGATAAAATATCCAAAAATTTTGTTTATATACATTGAAAAATCCATTTTATTTTGTATCATTTTACTATAAAAGGAATTCGAATGCAATCAGGGCTTTATATTGTTGGTACACCAATAGGAAATTTATCGGATATGTCGCCACGTGCGATTGAGACTTTGCAGAATGTTGACTTGATTGCGGCCGAAGATACACGCGTATTTGGCAAGTTGGCGGCACACTTTGATATAAAAACCAAGCGTGTGTCGTGTCACGAACATAATGAACGTGATGTGGTGGCCGATTTAATAGAAAAAATTCAAAATGGTATGGCGGTTGCCTGTGTGTCAGATGCAGGTATGCCGGGGATTTCGGACCCGGGTTTCAGATTGGTGCGGGCGGCGCGCGCATCGGGTGTGCCTGTGTTTGTTGTGCCGGGGCCGGTGGCGTGTGTGTCTGCGTTGGTGTTGTCAGGATTTCCAACAGACAGATTTACGTTCTGTGGGTTTTTTGATGAAAAAAAGTTGCGTGATGATAACAAGATTCCTCATACCATTATTTATTACGAAAGCCCAAATCGTGTTATGGAAACAGTCGCCGCAATGGCGCGTGTTATGCCGGAACGACAAATTGCAATTGTGCGCGAAATTACAAAAATTCACGAAGAAGCGATTATAGGGTATCCTGCAGAATTGGTGAATATTACACCGCCACGTGGTGAAATTGTTATCGTTGTTGCACCACGGCCTGAAATTAAAATGTCGGATGCACAGATTTCAGAAATCGTAAATGATATTGCAGCAACGTCTATGAAATCAGCAGCGGCTGATTTGGCGGCGCGTACGGGAATTTCAAAAAAAGAAGCGTATAAACGGTTGCTGAACAAAGGTGATGGAAATGATTAAATTTGTAGGCAGTTTTGAAACTGTAAAATCCCTGCCGAATACTCATTTTGCAGAATATGCTTTTATTGGGCGCAGTAATGTGGGAAAATCTTCGCTGATTAACGCGGTTGTGGGGGCGCCAATTGCGCGTACGTCTAATACGCCTGGGCGCACACAAAGTCTGAATTTGTTTAATCTGGATGACCGGGTGATGATTGTTGATTTGCCGGGATATGGTTATGCAAAAGTTTCAAAAACAGATGCCTTGCGTTGGCTGAACAGGTTGGAAGAGTATTTGATAACGCGTCGTCAATTAAAGCGCTTGTTTGTTCTGATTGATTCGCGCATTGGACCAAAGGACGCAGATTTAGATTTAATGGATTTTTGTGATGTAAATGCAATTCCATATCAAATCGTATATACCAAGAAAGATAAAAAAGTGCGTGAAGCAAAACAATTGGAAATCAAGCATACAGACCACGGTGCAATGGTGTCTGAAATATTACAGACATCGGCGGAAAAGAAAACGGGGTTGGATGAAATAAGGGGAACTCTTGGCATTAAATAATAATATATTTTGTGCGACAAATCCGGCGCGGATGGCAGATGCGCTGTGGGCTGTTATGGATCAGTCTGGTGTGAATGTGTCGGATATGTTGATTTTTCTGCCCAGTCGTCGTGCGGTTCGTACGGTTGAAAAAATGATTGCAGAAAAATCTGGTGGGGTGGCAATTTTGCCAACCTTGGTTGCACTGGGCGAAGGGGTGGACGAAGAAACAGATGATGACGTGGCGCCAGATATTATTTCAAATGCAGAACGTGTGGCAATTTTAACAAGACTGTTGGCGGCAGATGCAAGTGTTGGAAATTTATCAAATGCATTAACTGTGGCGCACGATTTGGTGCGTATGCAGGACTATATGGAAAATGAAGGGGTGGATGCATGTGATATTGATTGGGCGGCGTTGGTTGATGATAAATATGCCGCACATTTTCAAAGTAAGGCAAAAATATTAAATGTTCTGTCAAATTTTATGGATACATATGCCAATGGGCGCGTGACCGCAACCGCAGCGCGAAATCGTGATATTCGTGCGTGGTGTGGAAAACTGGATAAATATAAATTGGTGATTGTGTGTGCGTCCACGGCCAGTGTGCCTGCCACAGCAGACCTGATGGAAGCGATTGCAAAATGTTCGCACGGGCGGATTATTTTGTCAGGAAAAATTGATGGGCGGGTAGTCGACTTTGAACTGGATACCAATCCTTATAATTCAGAATACAGGTTTTTGTCGCGGTTGGGGGTGGCGCTGGATGATGTGCAAACAATTGATGTTGGTGCATCTAAAATGGACTTTATGAACTATGCTTTTGGGAATGACTGTACGCCACGTAAGATAGACAGAAATCTGTCAAACTGTCATTTGATTACTGTGCCACGAGAAGCAGTCGAGGCGGATGTGGTTGCAGAACTTGCTGGGCGTGCAATGTCTGATAATAAAAGCGTTTTGGTTATTACACCGGATGCGGCCGGAAATCAACGTATTGCAGCTGCATTGCGCGCGCGTGGTGTGGTGGCTGATTTTTCAGGTGGGGTGCCCGCGACAATGACGGCCCCAGGGCGTGCAATTCTGAATTTGCTGGATTCGTGGATTGAACAAAAATCGGGCGTGTTTGATAAGATTTATACGGAAAATAATTGTGATTTATTTAATACGATTGCAACGATTATAGATTTATATTTACCACAGTTTCAGCCACTGTTTGTTATAGATGATGCGGCATATGTTCCAATTTGGGTTGCGTTGCGTGATATGTCAAATGCAATAAATATTGCGGGAATTAAATTGACGTTGGCCGATGCGCGTGTGTTTGTTGCGGATGTTTTGTCGGGTGTGTCTATGCGTGGGGTAATGAATGAATCTGCGCGTGTTGTCGTATTGGGTACAATAGAGTCGCGTATGCAGACGGCTGATGTTGTAATTTTAACCGGATTGAATGAAGGTATGTTTCCGTCGCGTGGATATGAAAACGCGTGGTTGCCACGGGTGACTGCGGAAAAAATTGGATTGCCATCGCCAAATCGCAAGGTGTCTTTGCAGGCATTAGATTTTATGAATCTGTCGTGTGGAAAATGCGTGTATTGGTTGCGGTCAGGGGTCGCCGGTGGGGTTCAGACAACTGAATCAAGGTTTATTTCGCGTGTGATTGCGCGTGGTGGAAAATTTAATGATGACAAAGAAATCTTGGAAACAGTTTTGACGTGTGATGATGTGCCGTTGAAGCCACTGGATTATTCTGCGCCAACACCGCCTGCGGATTGGTCTGATGTTTATGTGACGGAACTAGAACATTTGATTCATAATCCTTATTCTTTTTATGCCAAGCATATTTTGCGATTGCCCGTGTTGGATGATTATTGGGTTGGGGTGGATGCACGTGATTTTGGTAATCTGGTGCACGATGTGATTGAACATGCACAGGATTTAAGACCCGATGTCTTGGTTGCAGAAATGGATCGGCGTGCGTTGGAAAAGTTGGGCGCAAATAATGTGATTTTTCATTTCTGGCATAAAAGATTTCTGGAAATTGCGCCAATTATTGCGAATGTGTTGGGAACACAAGAAGAAGCGTATGCGGAAATTGCTGGTGTGGTGAAAATCGCAGGACGTAATGTGCGTGCACGTGCCGACCGAATTTGGGATGGTGGGGTGTTGGATATTAAAACGGGGGCTGCGCCAAGTAAAAATCAACTGGAACAGGGTAATATGCCACAATTACCGTTAGAAGCATATATGCTGCAATCAGGTGGATTTCCGATTAAAACAAGTGCGCTGTCGCGTGCACCAATTATGCGTTTCTTGCAACTGAAAAATAATGATGTGCGCGTTATAGAATATGATGTGGAAAAAACTGCACAGATGATGCAGGCTGCGGTTGATAAAACAACTCAATTATTTAATATGTATTCAGCAGGTGCAGCACCATATGAATATTATGAAACAAATGACAGAAAGTACAAAGCGTATGATGATTTGGCCAGAATAAAAGACTGAGGTCGATTTGTGTGCGGATTTTATACCTGTTGGAATTTAGATATTTTTACTTAATAATTTTGTGCAAAGAATTAAGCGAGAGATTTTATGCACAACAATATTAATATTCTGTGTGATTTGATGAGATTGAATCAATATCAAAGCGGTAAATTAAAACTGAATTATGAAAGATATGATTTTGCGCGTTTAGAACAGCGGGGTGGGGTTTTATATGCACCATATGCAGCACGTGGCTTAAAGGAAAAAATCGAAAGTTTTTTGTTTGGAAAGCGTGTCGATTTAATAGGAAAAAATTCTGTACTGTTGCGCGCCAGACGGGGGGTGCAGTTTTGTGCAAATGGATATCACTGTGTGCGGGCAGGGCGATATACTTACTATGCAGATGCTAGTGGGCGTGTGATTTCACGTCGTGAATTTATGGCCAATAAATAATTTTAAAACCTGTCGTGTGTTTTTACAAATGCACGCATAAAACCAACGTCTATTTGGCGCATTATATCTGACAGTGAATAGTTGCGACCGCCGTCAGGCATAATACTTAGTTGTATGGTGGCCGGGGTAGGGGCTGTGCCGCGTAATGTTAAATCAAATTCGGCTGTCATATATCCATCTGTTATCGCAAAGCCGCCAATGCCGTCTGTGTGGCGCATAGATATTTTTAACGGTTTTGTCGTTATGAAATTGCCGCGTTCGTAATCACCAATTAATAACATCTGTTTCAATGCGGTTTCGCCCCCTGATAGTGCGCGTGATAATGCGTATTCTGCATTCAGTGATGTGATGTTTTCTGCAGATGCATAAAATTCGTCAAACCCAAAACCACTGATAAAGCCACCATCAAATGTCAAATCTAAGGTGCCGCGCAGGTTATAGTAAATGTCGTGGGCAATCTGGCCGTTGGTGGTCAAAGATATCTGACCTGTTATGGTTGTGTCGCGAATGTTTACAGGTATTTGACTGTTTAACAGCCAGCCATTGATTACAAATCGATTTAACTGGGCGAATATATCATAGTTTGTTTTGTCGCGCTCGATCGTGGCCAGCATATTGCCGCGAGACGTGTCCATAATGGAAAAGGTTTGTGCATTTGGCTTTAATGAATAGACAAAGTTTTTATATTCGTTGCCATTGTATATCATTCTTTCCGCAGACAGTGCAATGCTGACCGGTAAATTGAACAATGCTAGCAGTGGTTCATTTGTTCGAAATTCTAATTCTGCATAGTTGTCAATAAAGGCGCGGTTGGTAAAGGCGTCAATCGTCAATACAGGTGTGTGCAGCGTAATAGATGTGTTTGATACAGAACCTGTGAATTCGTGGTCGTTCGTTTTTATCGTCAAATTTGATATTTTGCCGTCTTGGTAAAATCCAGATATTGTATAGTCTGAATCGTTTATAAAGCGCAGGTCTGTGTCTGGCAGCCAAGACTTGAAACTGGTGCCGGTAAGGTGAAAATAGTTGTCGTATGTTGATAGACGCCATTTGCCACTGTACGGGGTGAATGTCAACATTCCGCCACGCCACGCAAAATCACCGCGGTCCGATTTCATAAAATCTGGCAGAAATGGAATGTTTACGCCTGTGAATTCCAGTGTCTTGTTTTTTGCAAAATTGTAGTTTGCACTTATTTTGTCGCCATCAATGTCGTATGTGCCGCCGATGTCAGAAAACTGGAATGTAATATGGCCACGCGTGCCTAATTTTTTTACGTCGTCTATAAATTTTTTGAATTTTGGCATAGGGGTGTCTGATAAAACAGATATGTCAAATTTGTCGCCGTCAACAGATATCTGGCCGGATATGTCACCGTAGGTGAACATCGTACAATCCCATTTTTGCGGAGTGCCAGAAAACAGACACATTGAATTTATACCGTCAATTGGCATTGTTATCATCAGGTTGTCAGCGCCTGAGGATGTGATTGTGCCACCAGTTATGGCAATGTCGTCTGCAACAATATTGGCAATTTGTAGTTTGTCAGAGGTGCCAACAGCCTGGATGCGTATATGATCGAATTTGTGGTTGTCAAATTTTAAATTGCCATAGAAGTCTATGTTCAGATTTGTTTTGTTTATCAATTTGCCAGGTGTTAGCAAAAATGTGAAATCGTAATCTATGTCTTGGGATACTAATTGAATGTTTCGTTCCCCGTTTGGTAGTACTTCGATATTGCCGGATACGTGTTCGGTGTTTATGTTTGTTAGTTTGTATCCATTGCCGCCATCCCATTCAAAATTTGTTGTTAATTTTACCAGGCGGTCAGTTTCAGGCGCATCAAACCCAAACCAAGAATTAATGTTGTTTGTTTCAATGGAAAAATGTCCGCGGACTGTGCCGTCAGAATATATCTGACCGGTTATGTCCAGATTGTTATTCTTGTTTGTTATATGGAATGTGTCGCCGATAAATTCAACGTCGTATTTATGGTTCTTGGTGCGAATGGTGCCGTGAAATTCCCCATTCGAAAATTCTGCCCTGACAATGTGAAATTTTTTGCCGTTAAAATCGATGTTGCTGTTGTATATTTCGATTGCGTGGTTGAAATTAACGGGTGACAGTTTGTCAATTTTAATGTCTGCATCATAGACAATAACCGCATTTTTAAGTTTTGCGTGTTCCAGGTCAAAGAAACTGTGAAACGGTATAGATAATAAAACAGAACCAATGCGTGCCGTCGGTACAGTCACGTCGTGGGCAACAATTGTGGCGCCCCCAATTAAACTGAAATGTATGTCACCATTCAGTTTTGCCGGTACAGACATTTGGTCGTAAATAGACTTTTCAATTACAGGGCGAAATTTGTTCAGGGTTATCATAGGCGGAACAATTATAATCGCCAATGCAATCGCACCGATGGTGCATATCAGTGACCAGAATATTCTGCGCTTGTGTTTGGGTTTTAATGCCATTCTCCGTTCCCTTGTATTTTTATTATAATGGATTATACTGTATTGTGAATAAAAAAATGAAACGTGCAGAATTTTATCTTGAAAGTGATTACAAACCCATGGGGGACCAACCGATGGCAATTGCTGAATTGGTCAATGGGGTAAATGATGGCAAGCAATCCCAGGTGTTGTTGGGGGTGACTGGGTCGGGTAAGACGTTCACAATGGCAAATGTTATTGCAGAATTGGGACGGCCTGCGCTGATTATGGCGCCAAATAAAATTCTGGCGGCACAGTTATATACGGAAATGAAGACGTTCTTTCCACGAAATCACGTTGAATATTTTGTGTCGTACTATGATTATTATCAGCCCGAAGCGTATATGCCCACAACTGATACGTATATCGATAAAGATGCATCCATAAACGAACAATTGGATCGTATGCGTCACAGTGCAACACGCGCAATGTTGGAAGAACGTGATGTGGTCGTGGTGTCAAGTGTGTCGTCAATCTATGGTATGGGGGCGCCCGAACAATACGCAGGGATGAAGGTAGTATTAAAGGCGGGTGATATGATGTCTATGCGTGATGTTATGCGTGCGCTGGTTGATATTCAATATAAACGCAATGATACAGCTTTTGAACGTGGTGCTTTTCGTGTGCGTGGCGATACGATGGATATATTCCCGTCACATGCAATGGACAGGGGGTGGAAGTTATCGTTCTGGGGGGACGAGATTGAAGAAATCTGGGAATTCGATACGTTGACAGGGGCAAAATTACAAAAGTTAGAACGTGTGGCTGTTTATCCAAATACGCACTATGCAACACCAATGCCTAGCGTGTTGCAAGCGATATCTCAGATACGCGCCGACTTGAAGGAACGTTTGGCATATTTTCACGAAAATATGAAATATATAGAAGAACAACGTTTGCGGGAACGCGTGAGCTTTGATATAGAAATGATGGAAAGTACGGGGACCTGTCGTGGGGTGGAGAATTATTCGCGATATTTATCTGGACGTGCGCCGGGACAGCCACCACCAACCTTGTTTGAATATTTGCCAAATGATGCAGTTTTATTTATTGATGAAAGTCATGTGACGGTTCCACAGATTGGTGCGATGAGTCGCGGTGACCGTGCGCGCAAAGAAACATTATCACAGTATGGATTCAGATTGCCGGCCTGTGTTGATAATCGACCGTTGACGTTTGATGAGTGGGATAACTTGCGACCCCAAACAATCTTTGTTTCTGCGACGCCCGCAGAATGGGAATTGGTTCAATCAGGTGGCGTTGTGTCCGAACAGGTTATAAGACCTACGGGATTGTTAGACCCAATATGTGAAGTGCGTCCAACAGAACATCAGGTGGATGATTTGTTGGAACAGATTAAAAAAACGTCGGGGCGTGTGTTGGTGACTACACTGACCAAGAAAATGGCAGAACAGTTGACCGATTATCTGAATGAAAATAATGTTCGGGCGCGATATCTGCACAGTGATATTGAAACGCTGGAACGTATTGAATTGCTGCGTGAACTGCGTATGGGAAAATTTGATGTTCTGGTTGGAATCAATTTACTGCGTGAAGGATTGGATGTGCCAGAATGCGAATTGGTTGCGATTATGGATGCGGACAAAGAAGGTTTTCTGCGTTCGACACGTTCGTTAATTCAGACAATTGGGCGCGCTGCACGTAATGCAAATGGACGGGTGATTTTGTATGCAGACAAGATTACTGATTCTATGCGGACGGCACTGGATGAAACCGCACGGCGTCGTGAAAAACAGATGGCGTATAACGCAGAACACAGTATTACGCCGACAACTGTATCTAAGGCAATTTTTGCCGAGGTTGGTGAGAAACAAGAAAAGACTGACAAAGCACGCAGGTTTGTGTATGATAAATCAGGTGGTGTGTTGGATGCGGATTCTATCCGACAGGAAATTAAAAAGTTAACCCAACAGATGCACAAGGCGGCCGAGGATTTGGAATTTGAACGCGCGGCGGAAATTCGTGATACTATTCACAAACTGGAAGATGATTTGTTATTGGTGGAGTAGGTAAATGATTAATGTAGATGAAATAGTTGGAGTAAATGGTATATATATTTCACAGTTATATAAAGACTGGTATGCGGTGGAAGTCATAGCAAAACGGGGAAATACTTTTTTCAGAATAAGGTATCCGTATGCAACAGTTGGGGTCGCACAAACAGTATTGAAACAGATAAAGAATAAATCTGAAAATATACAAAAACCTGATTATAGGCCTGTTGTTCATATTATGAATCAAGGAAAAGTAAGATGAAAGAATATATCTTAGAAAATGTTGAACAAATGCGTGCGTGGGCACGGGATTTTGCAGGTATGTTGACTGCGCCCTGTGTGGTGGCGTTGCACGGTGATTTGGGTATGGGAAAATCTGAAATCGCACGCAGTGTTATTCAGACCCTGCGTGGGGCAGATACAGTTGTGCCCAGTCCGACATTTACCATTGTGCAATCGTATGATGGAATTTCTCATTTTGATTTATATCGTGTTGAAGATGCGGATGAATTAACGGAAATTGGTTTGGCGCACGCCATAGAAAATGATATTACTTTAATTGAGTGGCCTGAAATTGCAAAAGATGTTTTGCCAGAAAATACAATTCATATCAGTATTAGTCAGTATGCTGATGGACGACGGGTTGTGGTTCAGAATTAAATATACCGCCCAAATGGGCGGTGTTTATTTTATTTCCAGCATTAATCCACAGTGGTCGGTTGGTTTTTGTGCCAGGCGTGGTTCGATATCAATTTCACAATTTTTTAGCATTTTTGCCGCTGTTTGATTGCATAAAAAGTAATCCAGGCGCAGTCCTTGTTTGTTGCCAACTGTATCGCGGCCACGGTATCCGTACCAAGTGTAATCTATTTCATCTGGGTGCAGGGTGCGCCATGCGTCAACCCAGCCAGCATTCAGCCACTCATTCATAATGGCGCGTGCGGCGGGGGCAGAAATTGCAATACCTTCGTAATTCTTGGGTTTCCAGATGTCGCGGTCTTCGATGGCGACGTTAAAGTCACCGCCGATGATGACGGGTTCTGGGCTGTTCAGATATTGTGAAATATAGTCTGTGAATGCGCGCATCCATTCCAATTTATATGGAAATTTTGGTGAATTAACCGTGTCGCCATTTGGCATATACGTGTTAATCAGGCGTACGCGACCATCAACCACACATTCTAAAAAACGGGCGTTGGGGTCTGCGTAATTTGGCATGCCAAGTATTGTGTCTTCGATAGAAAATTTAGAAAATGTTGCAACGCCATTCCAAGATTTTTGGCCGAAAACCTTGATATTATATCCAAATTCATCAAAAATCATATGTGGAAAGTTTGCGGTTTCAACCTTTAATTCTTGGACCATAATTGTGTCATATTCGCCACTACGCAGGATTTCAATAAAACTTTCAATATGGGCGCGGATTGAGTTTATGTTCAGGGTCAAAATTTTCATAATTGCTTTCCTTTTTTTCATGAGTATAATATCCGTGTCCAATATAAAAAACAACAAGGAATTTTATAACATGAATATGTATCAGTTATTAGAACGTACCGCGCAAACATACCCAGATAATTTGTACCTGGTGCGCGAAGGCGTTGCGTATAAAGATTTTATAAATTTGGTTAAGGCACGTGCAGCGTCCCTGGACAAAGCGGGTGTTAAAAAGGGTGATGTTGTTGGTATCTTGTCCCACAATATTCCGGAATTTCCAATTACGCTGTTTGCATTGTGGTATTTGGGTGGCACGGTATTGTTGCTGGATACAAATCTGACTCCGTTTGAATATGACAATATGGCGGAAATCGCGAACTGCAAAATGGTTTGTGCAGAAAAGTCTTTTGTATACAAGACGGATAAATTTACGTTCTATGACATTACTAAAAAAGATGGCAAGGTTAATCCGGATTTAAAGCCGGCGGCGGTGGAATCTTTGGATATTGCAACAATGTCGTTCACGTCTGGGTCAACAGGTGTGCCAAAGGTTGTGCCATTAACACACTTTAACATCGTTGAGTGCACAAATTCATTGGAATCTATGGCCGAATGGATTAAGCCTGGTGATTATTTGTATGGGTTTTTGCCTATGTATCACGTGTTTGGGTTTGCGGTTGAAATCTTGGCAACATTGCACTTTGGGGCGGGGGTACTGCTGCAGCCGACAGTTAATCCAAAAGAAATTATGGCCGACTTTAAGAAATTCCGTCCCCAGATTATCCCAGCGGTGCCAAGACTGTGGGAAGTGTTCCGTAACAAGATTATCGATAATGTCAAAGCGCAAAAGAAATGGGGATTGGTATCTTTCGTTTTGAAATATGGCAAGACGTTGCAGAAAATTGGTTTGGGTGCATTGGTGCGCAAAGTGCAAAAACCAATCTTGGATGTGTTCGGTGGACGTGCACGCCTGTTAATCGCAGGTGGCGCCGCGACCAAACCCGAAGTTGAAACATTTTATGAACGTTTGGGGCTGACATTTATACAGGGGTATGGTTTGACAGAAACGGTTGGACCAATCTGTATTTCCAAGCCAACCAAGAAACGTTTGCCGTTTGCATTCGGTGGACCAACATTGAATAACGAATGTGAAATTCGTGATAAAAATGAAGATGGTGTTGGCGTTCTGTGGCTGCGCGGGCATCAGGTGTTTGGCGGCTATCTGAATAACGAAGAAGCCAACAAAGAAATCTTTGATGAACGTGGTTTCTTTAATACTGGTGACTTGGTATCTATGGATAAAAATGGTGAATTGCATTTTGCAGGTCGTAAAAAGCAGGTTATCGTTTTGGACAGCGGTAAAAACGTATATCCAGACGAACTGGAAGGTATGTTTATCACAATCCCAGGTGTTAAAAATGTTGCGGTATTTGAACACCGTGTCAAAGATAAGACTGTGACATACGGTGTGTTCAGCGTCGAACCAGAAATGACAATGGAAAAACTGGGGGCGGAAATCGCCGCTGCAAATAAAAAGGTTGCCAGTTATAAATGGGTGACTCACTTTGCCATGACAACGGAAGATTTGCCGTTGACCAGTACGCAAAAGGTTAAACACCATGTGGTGCGCAAGAACTTGATAGAGGGCAAGTATCCAAACCGCCACGAATAAAAATAAATTAAATATAATAATTTATCTAAAAACCAATCGGGAATCTTATGTAGCGATTGTACACTACGATTCCCGATTGTCTTTTATCTAAATCATTCTATTTAATTTATCAAATCTAAAACCGTTTACGGGAATCTTATGTGGCGATTGTACACTGCGCCATTTCCAACCCGTTTATCTATACCATTATCTTTTATTTTATTAAAATTTGATACATATCTAAATCGGGTTGGCAATGGCTTATGTAGCGATTGTACACTACAATTCCCGATTGTCTTTTATCTAAATTATTCTATTTAATTTTAGCAAATCGAGTTTTTTTATGATATAATCTATTTTATGAAGCGTTCAATCTGGTTTTGGGTCTGTTTTGTTCTGTCCGTTGTTTTTGCGGTCTATTTCGCGTCGCGTGTTATTATGGTTGGAATGGGGTATGGCAATATGGCGCGTGTGCGTAATATTTCTGTTTCGGCGGATAAAAAAGATAAAGATTTATCAGCAATTGCAGTGGCGGCTTCGGTTGCGCCGGGAACGCGTGCTTATTCTGTGGATTTGAATCAGATGAATGCAAAAATTGCAGCTGTGCCGGGGGTCAAAGACAGTGCAGTGCGCAGATTGTCAAATGGTAATCTTGTGGTGCGGGTGACGCTGCATACGGCGGTGGCGCTGTGGACGGATGGCGAACATTATTTTCCTTTGTCGGCCGATGGTACAATTGTAAATAAGCCAACTGATGTGCGTGATGATACACATGTTGTTTTTCGTGGCGTGGTGCCAAATGATATTGCAGAAATTACCAAGGCGGCACATAACTTTGTCGGTCGATTGGATTATCTGGAATGGATAGAAGGAAGACGTTGGAATTTGTATACGATGAATGGGATTGTTGTAATGTTGCCAGAACGTGACCCACTGGGGGCGATTGCTTCGTTGGTGACATTGAATAATAATCACAAAATCTTGGACCGTGATATCAGTGTTCTTGATATGCGGGACGAAGCACGAATTTTAGTTAAATAAGATATGAATTTATTTGATTCTGCTTTTCTGTGTTTGGATATTGGCACATATGGTGTGCGCGGTATTGCGCATCGTGTGCGCAGCGCACGTATTGATCAGTCTGCATACTTTGCAGTTGATAGTTCTGATACTGTGTTCGCAATAAAAAAAGTTGTAGATGAACTGGAAAAACAGCTGTCTGTGCGTTTTGGTTCGGCATATGTGACGGGGAATTTTGGGGAATCAAAATATGAAATGTCGGCTAAAAGTACGGTTTGGAACGGTGAACATAAAATCACAGCCGCTGATGTGCGAAATCAAATTACCCAGATTGTGCCGCCTGATGGTTTCTTTCCTATGCATATTGTGCCGTTGAGATATTATTCGAACCAGGCACGTGATATGAAGACACCTGTTGGTCATGTGGACAGACAATTAGTGTCCGTGTTTGGAAATATATTTTATTCGCGTGCTGGTGTTGATGCGGTTTTTGAAAAACTGCGTGGGGCGCATATTCAGGCAGATGCAATGTTTGATCCGCAATTTATTCAAAGTGAAATGTGTCGTGCGGAAAATCAGACAACTATGTTTATAGATTTTGGTGCCGAATATACGTCGGCTTCAATCTGGACCAATCGTGGACCAGTATGGCATACCAAAATTAATATGGGGGGGGCACATATTACAAATGCAATATGTGAAAAACTGAAAATCAATACGGATGATGCCGACAGAATCAAGCGCGTGGTGGCGTCATTAATACCAAAAGAAATGGATAGGTTTGCGCCCGCGGATAGGGAATATGATTTTACGCGTGGTGATGTAAACGATATTGTGTTGCCTGTGTTGATTGATATTATTGGGCAATTGAAAAATCAATGTGCGGCATCGTTTGCAAAGCACAGGCCAAGTAAAATTATTCTGATGGGGGGTGGGGCAGAAACAGAAGGTTTGCGTGATTTTATAGAAAATGCCTTTGCAATAGTGACAGAAGTGTTGCCGATTGATGCGACGGTGCGGGCATTGGCGGATTGGATTTGGCAATCAGAAGAAGCGCACAGAAAAAGTTATGTTGCACGTCGCGAACGCTGGGGGCAACGTACAAAATGGATGTCCAAGTTGTTCAGAAAAAAGGCAAAAAAGGTTAAAAAATTTATCCCAATATTGCCCAGCAGTCTGTGTTTTGATATGCGACGACCTGATACATATACGTTGTTTAAGTCGGGTGGAATATCAATGATTCATGTTGATATTATGGATGGTTTTTATGTGGATAGGGTGTCAGGTAGTATAGATGAATTAAAGACAATTCGTGCGCGGACAAATGCGTTTTTGCATGTGCATTTGATGACGGAAAGTCCTGTTGTTTGGGCTGATGATGCGATTGCGGCGGGTGCAGATACAGTGATTTTATCAACGAATACTTCGGGGTTAAAGACGGCGATACATAATGTTCGTGCAGCAGGACGTCGTGTTGGTGTGGCGTTGAATCCGAATTCATCGGTGACCTTGTTGACACCGATTTTGCGCGAGATAGATGAGGTTATGGTTATGGCGGTTGCGCCAGGGGCAGCGGGGCAACCGTTTGATCCAGATGTGTTGCGCAAGATTTCTATTTTGGCCGGGACGCGAAAAAAATATGGATTAAAGTTTATTATTTCTGTTGATGGTGGAATTAATGAAACGACGGCGCGCTTATGTTGGGACGCGGGGGCCGATTGGCTGGTGTCTGGGTCGTATCTGGCGTGTGCACCAGATTTTCCGTTGGCGGTGCAAAGTTTGATGAAAAAGAATGCTGAATAAATCAGGCCCCGTTTTGGGGCCGTTGATTTTTTATTGTTGGATATTTATACCATAAACGGCAGGTTTTCCAATGTTCCTTCGGCAACACGGACGTTTACGTCAATCATCATAAAGACAGAATCTGGTGTGCGCAGGGCGTGGTCTGCAAATATGTTAGAGTCCAGAAGATGGCTGGTATTGACGGACAATTTTGTAATCAAATGATCGTCGTCAAGAAGTGTGTAAATAGGACCAATGTCACGTGGTGTGTTTGCGCCAATTTCGTGTTCGTTTTGTGGACAACGCAGTCCGTCCATAATAGTCTTTACGCGGTTGTCGATATCAGAACGCGGAACACCAACGATTTCAGGGTGCAGCATTTGGATGTCCAGTTCTGCAATTAATTTCAGGTTTGGGGTGATAATTGGATTCCAATCAATGCCGCCAACGTGACGTGTGGTGATGGGGCTTTTGGTTGGGTTTGGTACCATATATTTTGTTAGGTTGTTCCAAGGGCTGTGTTCAACCAGTTTCTTTAACTGGGGGTGAAATTGCATACGGATGTCCGCAATGTGTTGGGCGCGTTTTTTTGGGTTAATTAAAATGTCGCCAAAATAAAGTAGTTTGAATTTCATATTAGTCCCTTTGGTTGGAATCTTGGGTTATCATATCCAGTATCAATTTTTCCGCGCGTGGGTGGATATAGTCCGAACCTGAATTGTGAGATTTGCGGTTGCGGATAATGTACGGCGTCAATGTACCCGGCATATTAACACCGCGCAGTCGGCGTATCATTTGTTCCACTTTTTCTTTGCCGACATTATACTTTTTTGCGTATTTGTGCGCAGTTAAAAAGTCGGATTTAGTAAATGGTTCTGTCATATTTTTTATCCCTTTTTTCTTGCTAATTATAGCATAAATTGCTATGTTTTACATAGAAAAAAGAAAGGAATGTTAAATGGCAATTAATAATGATTATACAGGGGACTCGATTAAGGTTCTGAAAGGGTTGGAAGCGGTAAAAAAACGCCCGGGTATGTACATCGGTGACGTGGGTGAGGGTGGTAATGGTCTGCACCATATGATTTACGAAGTTGTAAATAACTCTATCGACGAAGCGATGGCCGGGTATGCAGATACGGTGTATGTTTCGTTGAATGCGGATGGGTCTGCTACAATTCGTGATAATGGGCGTGGTATGCCATTTGATGTTAATCACGATACTGGGCGCAGTGCGCTGGAACTGATTATGTGCGAATTGCACGCGGGTGGTAAGTTTGATAACGAAGGCAGTGGCGCGTACAAGGTTTCCGGCGGTCTGCACGGTGTGGGGGTGTCGGTGGTAAATGCGTTGTCCACGTGGCTGGAAGTAAAAGTGTGGCGTGGTGATAAGGAAGCGTTTATGTCGTTTGCCGACGGTGTGCCAACGTGTGATTTGAAAATTACTGAAAATAAATCCGGGATTGAGCACGGTACCGAAGTGGTCTTTAAGCCGTCGCCTGATACTTTTACAGGGACTGAATTTAGTTTCGATACAATGGAAACGTGGTTGCGTGAACAGTCTTATTTGAATGCAAATGTTAAAATTATTCTGGAAGATTTGCGTGGCGCAGAAAAGAAAGAACGTGAATTCCATTCTGTTGATGGGTTAAAGGGCTTTGCGACTTATTTAGACAAGTCCAAGGAATTACTGAATAAAGAACCTATTCAGATGATTAAACAAAATGATGATACTTATATTGAAATTGTTCTGCAGTGGACAACTGCATATACGGAAACATCGTTGTGTTTTACAAACAATATTCCAAATCGCGATGGGGGAACGCACCTGGCTGGGTTCCGCGCAGGGTTGACACGTGCGATTAACAAATATATCGCAGAAAAGGGAACTAAGAAAGATATTAACCTGTCGGGTGAAGATTTTCGTGAAGGATTGACCAGTATTGTTAGTGTTAAAATTCCAGACCCAAAGTTTGGTTCTCAGACCAAAGATAAATTGGTGTCCAGTGAAGTGCGCCCAATTGTGGAAAGTACTGTGTCGGAATTGCTGTATGAGTTCTTGGATGAAAATCCAGCAATCGCAAAGACAATTATTGATAAGATTATCGAGGCTGCAACCGCGCGTGAGGCTGCGCGCAAGGCGCGTGAACTGTCGCGCAAAAAAACAGGGCCAGAACTGGGCGGTTTGCCGGGTAAATTGGCGGGGTGTTCAGAACGTGATCCATCAAAATGCGAATTGTTTATTGTTGAGGGGGACTCGGCGGGTGGTACTGCAAAGCAGGGACGTGACCGCAAGACCCAGGCAATTTTGCCATTGCGTGGTAAGATTTTGAATGTTGAACGTGTGCGCTTTGACAAGATGTTGGGATCCGATACGATTGGTGCTTTGATTACGACTATGGGGGCGGGTATCGGTAAAGATGATTTTGATATCGAAAAAATGAGATATCACAAGGTTATCATCATGACCGACGCGGACGTTGACGGTCAACATATTCAGACGTTGTTGATGACGTTCTTTTACCGTCATATGCCACAGGCGATTGAACGTGGGTATATCTATGTGGCAAAACCGCCACTTTATGGTGTGACGCGTGGAAAGCAGCAGATTTATCTGCAAAATCAGCGTGAAATGGACGACTATCTGATGGAACAGTTGGCGACCGACGGTATGATTGAAACATCCACGGGTGTTCAGGTATCGGGCGCGGATTTGAAACGTTTGTTGGGGTTGGTGTTGGATATGCGTAATATCTTGCAGCCGTTGAATCATATTATGCCGTTGCGCTTTGTAGAAGCGTTGGCATTAAATGGCGCGTTTGAAAACGAAAGTGCAGATGTGTTTGAAAATGTTCAGCGTATGCTGGATGCCCAGGAACTGGAATTCGAACGCGGGTGGAAGGTGTCTGCGAATGAAGGTGGCGTAGAAATAACACGAACCTTGCGCAGTGTTCGCGAAACGTATGTGTTGCCACGTGAAAAAATGAATGGTATGGAAATTCGCGCGTGGCATAAAATGGATGGACGAACCGAGCTGATGGAAACGTTCAGTAAACCAACCGTGTTGCGTGTTAAGGCGAAAAATCAGAAAATCTGGGGGGCATTAAAGTTGCTGGAAACAGCGTTTGAATATGCTAAGACAGGTCTGAAAATCCAACGATACAAGGGTTTGGGTGAAATGAATGCAGAACAGTTGTGGGAAACAACAATGGACCCAAATCATCGTTCATTGTTCCAGGTTAAAATTGATGATGCGGCCAAGGCAGACGAAGTTGTGTCCATGTTGATGGGTGATGTGGTTGAACCGCGTCGTGACTTTATTGTAGAAAATGCGCTGGAAGCAAACTTGGACGTTTAATGTTGTGGCGCGGATTTCCGCGCCATAAAATTACAAAAAGGTTATATTTATGGCAGATGGAATTGTAAATCGGGGCAAGTCTAGAAAAGATATACTAACCGAAGAAATGCATAAATTAGAGACCGAAATAGAATCCTATGGTTCGGCCGTGTCAGATGCGCAAATTTGGCATAAAAAAGCCAGAATTGAACAGATAAAAAAAGAACTGGCCCAGTTGGAATCGCCTGTAAATAAATTTAATATGGGGGCTGAGAAACTGCAGGAAATGATGGCTGCAAAAGAACAAGCGGGAATGCAATTGACGCCCGAACAAATGGCCGCAATGGCGGGTGGGCGCGGGTAATGGATTTTTCCAAGGAATGGTTTTTTGCGTTGGATGCAAAATTGCGTGCGCGTGGGGCGGACAGTGATGCACAGTCTTTTGACGAGATTTTGGAAAACATGCGCGCGCGAAAAATTTATGATGCAGATACATTTGCGTCGCATTGTGCCTATGTTATTTTGGCGGGTGGTTTTTCACAACAAACTGCGAAAAAAATTCATGAAAAAATTATGAATTATGTGCGCGCGTCGGGTGCAGATTTTGATGTATTAATTCAAATGTTTAATAACAAAAATAAAATAAATGCGATTTGTAAAATTTGGAAAAATCGCAATTGTTTGCGTGATGGGTACTATGAATTAAAATCTTTGGATGATAAATTAAAGTTTTTGCAAAAACTGCCGCATATTGGGAAAATTACCGCAAATCATTTGGCACGAAATCTGGGTGAAGATGTCGTAAAATATGATGTATGGATTCAGCGGTTGGGGTGTGCGTTTGTTGGTAAAAAATTGCCAATTGATAATGGAAATTTATGTTCAGAAATAAAATCTGCCTGTGATGAAATGTTTGCGCATTTGGTGCGTGAAACGGGTTTGCCACGTGGGTATATAGATGTTGTGTTATGGAAATCTTGTCAGGTAAAATTAATTTCTATGGACGATTACTTGCATAAACCGCCGGTCATGTAGCGAGTAGTACACTTCCTTTGGTTTGTGCGGCGTACTCGTCTCATATAAATTAATTTTGAAGTTGGTTGAGGTTGATAAAGTTATGAATGTGAAAATCGAACAATCTTGGAAGGATGCTTTGGGGGCGGAATTTGATAAAGAGTATTTTATCAAATTAACGGATTTTGTGCGCGCGGAATATTTGTCGGGGCGGGCGGTTTATCCTGCGCCACAGAATATTTTTAATGCGTTCAACCTGTGTCCGATTGATAAGGTCAAGGTTGTAATTATTGGTCAAGACCCATATCACGAACCCGGTCAGGCGCACGGTCTTTGTTTTTCTGTTTTGCCACCAACACCTGTGCCACCATCATTAGTAAATATTTACAAGGAAATTGAATCTGATTTAGGCAGAAAATCAATTACAAATGGTGATTTAACACATTGGGCAAACCAGGGTGTGTTGTTATTGAATTCAACATTAACTGTTAAGGCGCATCGGGCGGCATCCCATGCAGGACACGGTTGGGAAGAATTTACAGATGCGGTAATTAGGACCGTGTCAATGCGCGATAATATTGTTTATATGCTGTGGGGCAGTTATGCCCAGAAAAAGGCTGCGTTTGTAAGTCCTGATAATAACCTGGTTCTGAAAAGTGTGCATCCGTCGCCATTGTCGGCGTATCGTGGGTTCTTTGGGTGCAGGCATTTTAGTCGCGCAAACGAGTATTTGGAAAAAAATGGTAAATCACCAATTGAATGGTAAATAAAAATCCCGGTAAAATCGGGATTTTGTTTTGCAAACATTGCATTTAGGGATGTGGGTTCGGGAACTGTTAAGAAAGTCCGCCGTTGTTTAGTGCAGTGTCCGCATTGTGCGCTTTTTGGTTTGCGCATATATATTATGTAATATTTTTTTAGGATTTCCATGGGTAGGATTTCCCATTTTACATTGCGCGAAGCAGATATCCACGACGGAACATACATTTACGATACGCGCCAACCGATTTTGATGTTGTGTTGCGTGGAACAGACATCAGACTGCGTTGACCAACGTCGCGATATTCGTTTGACTGAAATGTCACCCATAGGCCATCCCAGTCGGGCATTACGGCAGATTGATTTGGGGCAATCAATTTAGCAATACGGGATCGTGGCTGGTACGATGGTTTGTTTATGCCCAGGCACGCCTTGTGGTCGCGGACGAATTGTTCAGTGGTGACCGCTTCGTTTTCCCAGTTTAAAACCGTCGCATCATCAATACTGCCGCGGTTAACCGATGCGCAGGACGCTAGAAAAAGTGATAAAAAAATGGTCGGAAAATTTATTCTCATACTTTATATTATAATTTAATTGCCTTTTGGTGGCAATAGTTTTTATAATGTGAAAAAAGAGAGAAGGAACAACGTCTATGGCAATTAGTGTGCAACAATTTATTAAGTTGGCAAATTATTATAATCAGACTGCAATGCTGATGTCTGCGATTTGTGTGCAAAAGGGCGGAATTGCAATGGAAAACTATGTCGGACGTTTCTATATGGCCGATGTTTTGGAATATGTGGTGGAGTATGGACGACGTTTGCAGGCGCATAATGGGGTTGTGGCGCCGGAAATCACAGCGCTGATTAATCGGTTTTCTGCCCAATTTGAAAGGGTGCGCGATTTGGTGACGCCTACGCAGAAACCAATTCATGAAATGACGTTGGAGGAATTTGAAAGGTTGATGAATATCTGAATGCAAAGGATGTGGAGATGAAGTATTTTAAATTTTTGTTTTATGTAATTTGTGTTGGGGGTGTTGTTGGTTGTGCGCAAACGCAGCAGTCACAAGATGTGCCGATGTATGATAATATCACGGTTGTAGATGAATTGGTGATTGATGAAAATTCTGTGCCAATTTTTCCAAAAAAGGCGGCATTGACCACGGATACTGCGCGTCGTTTTTCGGTTGAGTTGCCGATGCGTTGTGAAGTGGATTGGAATAATCAAAGCGTTGTCTCGGTGGTGCCAGCGGAAACAATCGAAATGGTGCGTCTGGGGGTTGGGGATGCGTTGCCGGATTTGCAGGTGTCGGATTATGAGTTCAAAGATTTAACGGTAAAAAACGCACTGGAAAAATTATTGGATGGTACAGATATTTCTGTGATTGAAAAAGGGGCGTTGTATGAAAAAATTACGGGGACTATTTCTTCGGGGACGTTGGTAGACGCGGTTGATTTGATGACTAAAATGGGGCGTGTGTATTATTCTTATGATGCGCAAAATGGCGAGTTGAATTTATCACATCGTGGAAAATGGTTGATAAAAATGCCGCAAGATCAGACTATTATTATGGCGTTGCTGGATGCAATGCATGGGGCAGATATGCGAAATCTGTTAGTGGATTGGGCGGATAAAACGGTTGTGTTCGAAGGAAATTATCAGACAGAACGTGAGGTTGCCAGGATAATTGCGGATATATCGGGTAAAAAATATATGTTGGCCTGGGATATTGATGTATATCGTGTGTATCCGCGTACAGATAACCCAATTGTGTGGATGAACTTGTTGCCTGCGTTCGGTGAAAAGAATATTAAAATGTCAATACCGGGTGTGGTTGGGCGCGCGCTGGTGGTAGGGCCAGAAATTAATACAAAAACATTGCAAGAATTTTTGGGGCAGCAGTCAAATGTTGTTCTGATTTCCCAGGGTACATTCGCGATTCCAAATGGATGGCAGTCGCGTTTCGATATTGGGCAATGTGGGCGAGAGGAAAGACTGGAAACTGATTTGATTGTTGGGGCAACGGGAACCTATGGTGATTTCGGTGGCAGGGATAAAATTGATGCCAGGATTGTTCTGCGCACCAGTCAGGGAGAATTGAGTTCGTTTAATATTCCATCAAGTGTTGGTGATAACTATGTAATTATTGGTATTCCTACACATTCTTTTGTGACCACGCCAGAGACATTGGTGTCGCCATTTGCAGAATTGGTGGTGTTTATGTCGCCGCGTGTGATTTCAATCGCAGATAATGCCGGGGTTGCACAGTCAAATGAACTGATTGGTGATGCGCTGCGCGATTATTTACAGGAATAGGGAAAGTGAAGTATGTTTTCAAAATTAGAACGTAAGATTGCATTTAGATATCTGGGGGCCAAAAAACGTGGGTTTGGTTCTGTGATTTCGTGGGTGTCGTTGATTGGTATTATGCTGGGGGTGGCGACGCTGATTGTGGTGATGTCGGTTATGGGTGGTTTTCACGATACTTTGTTGGGGCGTATTGTGGGTATGAATGGACACGTTGTTGTGTATCATCAAGATGGGGCGATTTCTGATTTTGACTTTTTGATTGATAAAATGAAACAGAACAAGGTTGTTGTGCAGCGTGTTAATTCAATCGTGCCAATTGCCGAAGGTCAGGTGATGGCCACTGCCAATGGGAATAATACTGGGGCAATGGTGCGCGGAATTCGTATGTCTGATTTGTCGGCAAAAACCCAGAACGGTACGCGTATTTATGGCAAGGATTTGTCGGCGATAACAGATGGTGAATTGGTTGCAGGGGCGTCGTTGACGCGGGCATTGCGTGTTGGTATGGGGGACAGTATTTCGTTGGTGTCCGCAAATAATGCGACGCCCACGCCGTTTGGGTCTATGCCACGTATTATGTCGTATCCGGTGAAAAGTTCGTTCTTTATGGGGATGTATGAATATGATTCAGGATATATTTTTATGCCGCTGGAAACCGCGCAAAAGTATTTGAATATTGGTAATTCGGTGACGCATATTGATTTGTTCTTGGATAATCCAGAAGACACGACTGTGGTTGTTGAATCTTTGGCGCGATTGTTGCCAGATGGGTTCGTGGTGCGTGATTGGCGCGATTTAAATCGTGGATTCGTTGGCGCGTTGCAGGTTGAATCAAATGTTATGTTTTTAATCTTGTTGCTGATTGTTATTGTTGCGGCATTTAATATTGTGTCGTCGTTGGTGATGCTGGTAAAAGATAAAAATAAAGATATCGCAGTATTGCGTACGTTCGGAGTGTCACGTAAATCTATGATGAAAATATTTGTTTTGTCGGGTACGTCTATTGGTGTGATTGGGGCGTTCTTTGGTACGATAATTGGGGTACTGGTGGCGATTTATGTAGAACCAATTCGCCAGTTTTTCCAATGGATAACTGGGCGTGATTTATTTCCGGCAGAACTGTATTATTTGTCTGAATTGCCGTCAAAACTGGTCTGGATGGATGTTTTGGGAATTGCGCTGATTGCAATATTGTTGGCTTTCTTGGCAACGTTGTACCCAGCGTGGAAGGCGGCAAATACAGACCCGGTAGAGGTATTAAGAAATGAATAAAGAGAGTATGACGTGGCGAATATTTTGAATTCTTTATCAAAAGTGCAAGTCGGTGATGTGGTGATGTCGGTGCGTGATATTAAACGGACCTTTGTCGAAGGTGGCCAGCCTTTGCATATTCTGCGTGGGGGTGGATTTGATCTGCATCGTGGTGAAATTATTGCACTGGTCGGGGCATCGGGGTCGGGTAAGTCGACGTTGTTGCAATGTGTGGGTTTGCTGGACAAGCCAAGTGGTGGCAGTATTTTAATTAATGAAATGCCAGTGCAAAAGATGGATGAAGATATGCGTACCCAAATCCGACGCAAGAAAATTGGATTTGTGTATCAAAAGCATAATTTGTTGGCAGATTTTACGGCGCTGGAAAATGTTATGTTGCCAATGTTGGCAAATGGGGTGGATGAAAATGTGGCGCTGGGGCGGGCGATGAAGCTGTTAAGGGCCGCAAATGTCGCGCACAGGGCGTCGCATGTTCCCGGGGAAATGAGTGGTGGCGAACAACAACGCACCGCCGTTGCACGCGCGTTGGCAAATGGGCCAGATATTTTATTGGCAGATGAACCAACGGGCAGTCTGGACCCAATGCATGCAGGTGCAGTGTTTGATTTACTGATGGATTTGGTGCGAAAAAATAAAATGGCAATGCTGTTTGTGACGCATGATATGAATCTGGCGTCGCGTGCCGACAGAACAATTACCATTGACAATGGGATTGTGGTATAATGAAAAAATAAAAGGAGAGAGAGATGAAAGTAGGGGCGTTTTTGTTTGTGCCTGTTGTGTTTTCTGGATTGTTTTTTATGTCTGTGGCGTCGGCGGAAATACAGCCAAAGATGGCGTCTGGTTTGCCGATTACGCAACAAGATTTTGCTGGGAATATTACGCAACAAGCCTTTGCTGGGCATAGAATTGAGGAGGATGAGAACTTTGAACATCAAATTTGGTGCCAGCGCGCAGAAAAGCTTTTGTTGCCAGAAATTATTGAAAACCCAAAGTCTGAGTCTGAGTTTAAAAGGAATATAGAGTTGTATCATAGGTTGGGAAAATGTTCGGATGAGTATAAGATTAGGGCAGGGGTTGAATCAGATATGTTGAACATTATTAGAAATTTAAAATATTAAGGAGAGGGAGATGAAAGTAAATAAAAAAGTTCAAGTTATTCATACGAGGCGTCAAAAGTTTTTTGGCTGGTTGGCCCTGGCGGCTTTGTTTGGTTGTGGAATTATGGTGGGAATGGGAATTAATGGGCGTCCTGTCACAGTTGTGTCGACAGAGCAGGTTGCGGCCCAAACGCAAAATATAAATTCGGAACCAAAGGAAACGTGTCAAATTGTTGAAGATTTATTGTTGGCACGGTTGGTCCCCATAGAAAGCCAGGATGTGCGCGATCACGAATATAATATCAGTGTTTATGAAAAACTGATTATGAATGGTTGTTCAGAAAATCAGCAAAAGTATCATAACCTGGCCCAGCGTGAACGTGAAATTATGGCGGCACTGTCTGAGTCGGGACCTGTCGTTGAAGAAACGTGCGAACAGATTGAAGCACTGTTGTTGGAGCAAATGCCATCGGCCAATGGGAATTCTTTTGCGCGTATAGATCGGGCGAAAATCTATGCAAATTTGTCGGAACGTGGGTGTGCGGAAAACAGCGCAAAGTATGTTGATTTGGCAAAACAAGAATTGGAAATTGCACGTGCATTGGAAGATGACGAGTTTGGTGATCGTGAAACAATCGAAATTGTTGAAACATATAAACGTCTGAATATGCAGGCGGCAGCAGAAGAGATTTTCGAAACAGCTAAGAAGTTAACAAATCCTGCAATTGACTTTATATTGGAAGTTGAAAAAATCATTAACGAACAATAGGTTAAAGTTATGAAATTACTTTTTGCTTTAATGCTAACTTGTTTTGCGACGGGGGTCTTTGCGGATGAAGAGCAGGTGGTCGTTGAACGCGTGACGTGCGCAGATATGTCTGCAAATATTTCTGAGTTAGCAGCAATTGAGGCGCCGACTGAAGACGAAACTGCAGAGTTGGCCGACTTAAAGGCTGAATATCGCAGAAAGTGTGTTCTGTCGGCGCGTGGGCGTCGTGCATCATCTGGGCAGTTGGTTGTGCCTCAGGATACAGATGCAGAAGCGTTTGCGGCCGAGGAAGAAAGTCAATCGGTAGAGGCAGAAGTGGCAGAGGCGGTAGAATCTGAAACAGAAGTTACTGTGGTCACAATCAGCCCAGAACAGGAATTGGCTAATTTGGAGGCCGGGCTGTGCGCAGATGGCAGTGCGCCAAATAGATTTGGTTGCTGTGGGGATGAGGTCTTTAAAGACCTGGGGGATACAGTGTTTGCGTGTTGTCCAAAGGGTGGGCAAGGTGACTGTTTTCCCCCGTTATAATTTATTTTTTATTAAAGGAATAAAAGATGAAAAAGTGTATGAATTCTTGTTTGGGAATAGTTGTGGCGTTTTTGGTTGGGTTTGTCTTGGGGATGTGGGCGAACGCAAATCGTGATACCTGGGCCCCTAGTGATGTGTCAATGTGTGATGGGGGTGGGGCGCCTGATAAAAATGGCTGTTGTCCAGGTGAGGTTTATACAGATATGAATGATTTGGGCTTTAATTGTTGTCCAGAATCGGGTGGTGATTGTTTTCCGCCAATGCGATAAAAAATCCCCCAAACGGGGGATTCCTATTCTTCAACGTGTTTTTTAAGTTTTTTACGTGTGTTGCTGTCCAGTTCGCGTTTGCGCAGGCGGATGGTGGCGGGGGTGACTTCGACCAGCTCGTCATCCAGGATATAGGACAGCGCTTCTTCTAATGAAATGCGGCGCGGTGGGGCCAGGAACAGTTTCTCGTCCGCTGTCACCGAGCGCATATTGGTTAATTCTTTTCCTTTGACCGGGTTTACTTCCAGGTCGTTTTCTTTGCTGTGTTCGCCGATAATCATACCTGAATATACTTCGGTCTGTGGGTCGATGAACAGTGTGCCACGTGGCTGTAGATTGAACAGTGCGTATGTTGCCGCGTTGCCTTTTTCCATAGATACCAGTACGCCTGGACGATATTGTTGAATCGCACCACGATACAGGTCGTATTTATCAAATACACGGTTCATAATGCCTGTGCCGCGTGTGTCGGTGCGGAATTCAGATAGATAACCAATCAGACCACGTGATGGAGCGGAAAATACAATGCGTGTTTTGCCGGCGCCAGATGCCTTCATTTCGGTGATGGTTGCTTTGCGTTTGGTCATTTTTTCAATTACAACACCTGAAAATTCATCGTCAACGTCAATTACAACGTCTTCGATTGGTTCAAGGCGGTTGCCGTTTTCGTCTGTGTGCATTACAACGCGTGGACGGGAAACAGATAATTCAAAGCCTTCGCGGCGCATTGTTTCAATCAAAATACCCAACTGTAATTCGCCGCGGCCGGATACTTCGAACGCTTCGTTGTTTTCGCTTTGTTCAACACGCAGGGCAATGTTTGTTTCGGCTTCTTTGAACAATCTTTCGCCAATCATACGCGATGTTAATTTTTTGCCTGATTTGCCCGCTAAAGGTGATGTGTTCACAAAGAATGTCATTGTCAGGGTTGGTGGGTCAATTGGCATTGCAGGGATTGGTTCGGTGACGCTTGGGTCACATAGGGTGTCCGCCACGGTTGCACGTGTGAAGCCTGCAACAACAACGATGTCGCCCGCGGATGCGGTGTCGCGTGAAATCTTTTCAACGCCACGGTGTTCAATGATTTTAGTGATTTTTGCATTTTCAATGAATTCGCCATTGCGATTGATGGCCTTGACCGACTGGCCAACGCGAACGGTGCCAGATTCAATTTTTCCCGTTAGAATGCGGCCAACATATGGGTCGGCCTCTAACGTAGTGGCCAACATAGTAAATGGTGCGTCCAGTTGACAGCGGCTGCCGTTGCAATCGGGGGCGGGGACGTGATCAACAATTAATTGGAATAATGGGGTCAGATCTTTGCGTTCGTCATTCAAATCGCGTACAGCCCATCCGTCGCGGCCAACAGAATACAGGTATGGAAAATCTAACTGAGAATCTGTGGCGCCCAGTTTGTCAAACAAGTCAAATGTCTCAGATAAAACTTCGTCTGGACGGGCGTCGGCACGGTCAACTTTGTTGATACAAACAATCGGGCGCAGTCCCAGTTTTAATGCCTTGGATAATACAAATTTGGTCTGGGGCAGGGGACCTTCGGCGCTGTCCACCAATAATACCACGCCGTCAACCATAGATAAAATACGTTCAACTTCGCCACCAAAGTCCGCGTGTCCAGGTGTGTCAACAATGTTAATTTTGTATTCGCCCCACTGGATAGATGTTGGTTTGGCCGAAATTGTAATGCCGCGTTCGCGTTCAATGTCACCACTGTCCATTACGCGTTCGTCAACGCGTTCGTTTTCGCGGAATGTTCCCGCCTGCTTTAACATATTGTCAACCAATGTCGTTTTCCCGTGGTCAACGTGTGCAATAATTGCAATGTTGCGAATCTTCATATGTTTGCCCCATAATTTTCTGTTTAATCGCGCAAAGGTTACACCTTTTTATATTAATTTTCAACTTTTTTTATGTACAAATATTGACATTTGTGTAATTTTGTCTATAATTATTGGTGTAAGTTGAATAACAAAAAGGATTTTGTAATGTTGAAGTATGAATTTAGCAAGGATGGTGTGCGACTGGCCGCGCGCGATTTGGTGAATATGTTAAATGGTAATGCAAGATTAATTCGTGAATATGAAAGGATTTTGCAGGTGCTTATCTTGGCGTCGCAACAGACGAAAAGTCGTGTAAAGAAAAAGAAATATAAAAGCGCGCACGACAGATTGTCTGAACAAAAGATGAAAAAGGTCGGTGAAAATCGATATTTGTTTACTTGGTATTTGCCAAATGATGCAACGGTTGCACAAAATCGTGTCAAGGTTATGCGGGGACGTGCAATGTTAAAGCAGTTAGGATTGAGTAAATAATACACATCGCAAAATGGTTTGTTTTTGTGACAGGTTTATGGTATTATTATATGAAGATACAAAAAGGTGTAGTGAATGATTGATTATGGTGCGACGTTGCAAAAGTTTTTTGATGAAACAATTGTGTATTTACAAAAGCGATTAGACGCAGCAAAGGATGAAATTGAACAATCTCGTGTTTCTCAGGCAATGGCCCAGGTGAGTGCAGTTGCAGAAAATCCACGAAAATATGCAGATTATAATATGCGTGTAAAAGATAATTTGGTTGCAGACCCCAGACCTTTTATGCCAACAGAACATGACAATAGTGTGTTTATGATTTATCAAAAGGTTCTGTGGAAAATGGCTGATTTATATAGTCCGTATGATCATCAAAGACAAGAGGCGCAAAAATTATTGCTGAATGCGTTAAAGCAAATGAAATACAAAAATGCAAAGAATGTGCTGAAAGATTTGTATTTTCCATTCGTCAGTCCGGAAAAATATGCGGTCAAGACAAATAAAGCTCGGTAAAAAATCCCCATATTGGGGATTTTTTTTGTGGGTGATGTTTGTGTTTGCGCTTGTTTTATGATAGAATATAGGTGCTATGGCAGGAAAGAATTCAAGTAAGTTTTTACCAGACAGTATATCTGGGATGTTGAAAAAATTGTTGGCGCGCTTGTTTGGGGCGCTGGTGCTGATTTGTGGGGTATGGGCCGTGTGGGCTATGCTGTTCTATAATCCTTATTTGTCGGGGTTTGGTGTGGCGGGTAGTTATGGAACGCAGTCCGTTATGGGGTATATAGTTGGTTTCGTGCGATATGCGATTGGGGCGCTGCCGGGGTTGTTTGTATTTATGTGTGTTGTGCGCTGGGGCTTTATGCGGATGATTGCGCTGGTGGGCGAGGGGATGCCCGAATATAACCTTTTGCGTGGTTTTATTGCGACGTGTGTTGGGGCTGCGGCCTTTGGGTTGATTGTGCCTTCGGCTACATTTGGTGGGATGTTTGGCGCAATTGTTGCAAGTGATCTGGGGGCGATGGTTGGGCGTGGGATGTCTGTTGCGATTGGTTTGGGATGTTTGCTGGTGTTTTTCTGGATGGCGGGTGCATTGTTGCATATAAAGTGGTCGCATGTGCGTGGGGCGCTGCAAATTGCGTGGCGTACAGTTCGTGCGGTTGGGGTGGCATTCCATTTGACGGGGGCGCGCGCTGCTGTGGCAGATACGACAGAAACGCCAATCAAAGATGAAGAGCCTGTTGTGGCCAAGGAAGAACCTAAGAAGCAGCGACGTGGATTGTTAACACGGCGTGCGCCCAAAAAGGCGGTGTCGATGGCGCCTGTTGCGGTGGCTGCGACGCCAACGCGTGTGCGGGCTGAGTCTCAATATCAATTGCCAGATCCGAAATTATTAGAACGTTCTAATTTTAGCAAGTGTTCAGTGACGCCTGAGTTGAAACAAAATGCGCGGAATATGGAAACACACTTTGCGGAATATGGTGTGTACGGCAAAGTTGTGGGGATTAAACCGGGGCCAATTGTGACACTGTATGAATTTGAGCCCGATACAGGTATGCGAATTGCAGATATTACAAAGACTGTCAAAGATATGACGCGCGCAATGGCAACTGAAAATATTCGTATTGCCCATATCCCCAGCACCAGTTATATCGGTGTCGAAATGGTTAATGTCACACGACAGATGGTTCGGTATCGTGGCCTGATGGAGGCAGATACATTTGTCGATACGAAATACAAAATTCCTTTGGCGTTGGGGGTGAATATCGGTGGAAATCCAATGTATTTCGATTTGGCAAAGATGCCGCATATGCTGATTGCAGGACGCACAGGTTCAGGTAAATCTGTGTTCGTGCAGTCTATTATTACGTCGATTGTTTATCACTTTACGCCGGATAAGTGCAAGTTGATGATTATTGACCCAAAAGGTGTGGACTTTGGTTTCTGGGATGATATCCCGCATCTGATTACGCCAATTGTAAAATTAGATCCCGCGGCGGCTGTAAACGCACTGAAATGGGCAGTGCGCGAGATGGAAGAACGGTATAAGCAACTGCAGGTGTTAAATGCGCGTAATATTGAAAGTTATAATGAAATCGCGGCTGAAAAACGCGCGGCCGGCGAAAAAATGACCAAGCAAGTGGCGGTTGGTACAGACCCTGAAACGGGTGAGTTGTTGTTCGAAACCCAAGAAATCGATTTGTCTGATATTCCATATATCGTTATCATTATTGACGAGGTGGCTGATTTGATGAGTTTGGCGCGTAAAGAAGTGGAAGCCTGTGTTCAGCGTATCGCACAAAAGGCACGCGCAGCGGGGATTCATTTAGTTATGGCAACGCAAAGACCAGACGCAACAACCATTACAGGTGTTATCAAAGCGAATTTTCCAACACGTGTTTCCTTCCAGGCGCGTAGCCGTATTGACAGTGTGACCTGTCTGGGTGAAGGTGGGGCGGAACAATTGTTGGCCTGTGGTGATATGCTGTTCAGCGAGGCGGGACGTGTGCCTGTGCGAATACACGGTGCGTTTATACACGATGATGAATTAACACGTGTTGGTGATTTCTTGCGTTCTCAGGGGACGCCTGAATATGTCGAGGGTGTGACAGATGCCGAAGGTGATGGGGCAGGGGGTGATATGGCCGGATTGCCGGGTGCGATACCAGGGGGGGGCGCTGATAAAGAAGGCGACCTGTATGAACGTGCCAAAGAATGTGTCATTCGTGATAAAAAGCCTACGATTTCATATATTCAACGCCGTTTGGGAATTGGGTATAACAAAGCGGCTGGATTTATGGAACGTATGGAACAGGACGGAATTGTGTCCGCGCCAGATGCGAATAATAAAAGGCATATATTGTAAAAAAAAACGCCCGGTTGGGCGTTTTTTGTTTTGTTTATTTTCCTAGGCACAGTTGGCCGAATGTTTTGTCCAGAACCTCGGTCGCGGTGATGGTGCCTAATATTTTACCAATTGCGTCGGCGGCACGGCGCGTGTGTTCGGCAAAAATGTCATAGTTGTCATCAGCACGCAGGGACGCAGCCAATTCGTCGCGGGCGGATGTCAGTAATTCATATGTGCGTGCATTTATGGTTAATGTGTTTTCGGTGCCATCCATAATTTTGTGGATTTTGTTGCGCAGGGCGTTCAATAACGTGTCCATTCCGCTGCCTGATTTTACAGATGTGTAAATGGCGTTTTTGTGTGGTTGTGTTGTTGTAGTGTCTGATTTGTTAATTACAACAATTTCATTGTTTGCAAAATCGTTGTGTTCGACGGAATCCGGCGTATAGACGTGGATTATAATGTCTGCATTTTCGATTTCTGATTTAGTGCGTTCGATGCCAATTGATTCAATTGTGTCATCTGTTTCGCGCAGGCCCGCCGTGTCAGACAGGTTGACTAAAAATCCGTCCAGGTCCAGATTGATTGATATAACATCGCGTGTTGTGCCAGCAATGTCGGACACGATTGCGCGGTCGGAACCTGCCAGAAAATTAAAGATTGATGATTTGCCGACGTTTGTTTCGCCCACCAATGCAATATTTATTCCGCCACGAATTGCGCGTGATGCGCGGTAATTGTTCAGGGCGGTGTTTATTTCGTTGTATAATTTTGTTGTGCGTTCTGTAATCGTGTCGCCGATGTTTGCGGGCAGGTCGTCTGGGCTGTAATCCAGGATTGCCGCCGCATAGGCCGATATTTCAACCATTGAATTGCGCCAAGTGTTGTAGATTTCGCTGTCGCGACCCAGCATAGAACGCAGGGCGTGTTTGCGTTGCTGTTCGGTTTGAGCGTCCAATAATGCCGCCAGGCCATCAACGTCCGCCAAATCCATTTTATTGTTATAAAATGCACGACGTGAAAATTCCCCTGGGGTTGCCATACGCATGCCCAGGGTTTTTAAGAATTCAAATACCGCGTTAATTGTGGCCGGTGCGCCGTGTGTGTGCAGTTCAATAATATCTGTGCCGGTAAAACTGTTCGGGGCGGAAAAATATATAGCCAGACATTGGTCCAGTAGATTGCCATTGTTGTCCGTCAGATTGCAAAAATACGCGTGGCGGGGCCGAAAATCTGTTTTTTTTGTAAAGCTGGAAAAAATATCGTGCAGATTGTCGCCCGATATGCGAATTACCGCAACGCCCGATTTTCCATGCCCAGATGATAATGCAAAAATTGTATCGTTATTCATGTTGTGATGCCTGATGTTTTATTAAATCCATTTCCATTGTGCGGGCGATTTGGGATACCCGTTCAACAATGCCGGTGGGGTTGATGATTTTTCCGCCCATGGGATGTTCAGATGCGGTTTGCTTCATAATTTCAATTAATTCATCCTGCCAATTGGGACGTGTACAAAAGATTGTGTTTCCCTGCAGGGCGCACGCAAATACACCGGCAAGGTAAGGTGCGGCAGAAGAATCACCTCCGTTTGGGTCAAATCGTAAGTCTTGGTGGTGGTCGATGTGCGACATGTTGCGTGTTGGAATGCTGATTAAGTCGGGCGTGTTTATAAAACGTCCGAATGGGGTTTGGTTTTGATTGCGATTGCTGAATTCCTCGTCGTGCCAATGAATTGTTTGATAACCACGTTTGTTTAGTATTTGTTCGACTTGGGTGCGTTGGTCAATGTCGCTTTGTTCGGTTGGGGTGGGTGAACAATGTATTATTTGAATTCCAAGATTATGCAATTCTTGTATAAGTTCGTATACTCTTGTGATTTGTTCGGTGGTGGCGCGTTGGCCGCTGGAATTGGCGCGCAAGCCAAAACTGCATGATAAAATATGGATGTGTTCGGATGCTGGGGCGTTTTTTTGATGCTCTAGAACGCGTTCAAATGCTTCAATGTTTGAGTCAAAAAAATCTGTTTCGCGATTTTTTGAGACATTAAAATAATATAAATTGGCATCAGGGGCTGTGCCTGTATTTTTTCCGACCGCGCGACATGCCACCAATGGGCCGTGGTGTTCTGGGTTGGTGTTTGATGTATGTATTTTTGTGCTGTTAGAAATTAATTTTATTTGGTTTCGGTATTCGGGGTTTGTTGGGTCTATTTGACCGTCTATGATTGCAATATTAATGCCGTGTCCAGTTTTTCCAGATTTGTGTAAATCTTCAACCAGTCGCGGTTTCATAGAGGTTTCAAGTAGTTGTTGTGGGTTAAAGCCGGCGGGCATTTTGTCTGGCGCGGGCCATATGACATTGTTTGTCCAGGGATGGGTTTTGTTTCCATTATAGTCGTAAAATAAATTGCCGTGTTCACGTAAATCAAGTGCAGATAAATCGTGATAGTTCAATGCATAAATTTTATTCAGTTCATCAATGGTTTTGATTTTAGTATACGGGTTTATTCGATATTTTATCGTGCGAATTGCGTCGTTAATTTTCTTGATAAAATCGACCATATATTATTTTCCTTTGCTGATTTCTTTTAATGCCATGGGGACCAGTTTGGATACGTCCGCGGTTGGGTTCTGGTTGACCAGGTTTTGTGCCATTTCAATAATATCCAGTCTGCGATAGCCCAAGGATTCCAATGCCATCAATAAATCGGGCAGGGCAGATGATGCGCCCGATGCAATGTTTGTGTCTGGGGCAAACAGGGTTGCAGATATACCGCCGACTTTGTTTTTTAATTCAACAATAATCTTTTCTGCCATTTTTTTGCCAACACCCGGGGCGGTCGCAATCGTTTTGGCGTCGTTTGTGGCAATCGCAGACATTAATGTGTCCGAATTTATTGTGCCAAGTATGGCCAATGCAACCTTAGGACCCACACCAGACACGGCCGTTAACATGTTAAACAGGTTTTGTCCGTTCAGGGTCGTAAAGCCGAATAAGCGTATGGAATCTTCGCGAACAACCGTTTCAATCCACAGTGCAACCGTTGATTTGTGGGTTAGGTATTCGGCGGTATAAACCTTGTATCCGACACCATTCACCAATAAAATAACAAAACCGTCGCCGATATAGTCAACTATGCCTTGCAATTTGCCAATCATTTGTTATCCTTTTGGGGTAATTTTAATCTAAATAAATAAAAAGGTCAAATATGAGTGGACACAGTAAATGGCATAACATCCAACATAAAAAAGGCGCAGCCGACGCAGCACGCAGTGGGTTGTTCACAAAATTGGCGCGTGAAATTACTATGGCGGCAAAATTGGGCGATAAAAATCCGGATAATAATCCTCGTTTGCGCTTGGCGATTTTAACCGCACGCAAGAATTCTATGCCAAATGATAATATCAAACGCGCAATTGACAAGGCGTCAGGTGCAAATACGGAAAATTATGAAGCAGTGCGCTATGAAGGTTATGGTCCAGGTGCGGTGCCTGTTATTGTAGAGGCGTTGACCGATAATCCACGTCGTACTGTGCCAGAAATTCGCAATATCTTTGGTAAAAATGGCGGAAATATGGGCGAAGAAGGCAGTGTTGTGTTTATGTTTACACGCGCGGGTCAGATTATGTATCCGGCATCCATCGGTAAAACCGAAGATGAAATGATGGAAATTATTATGGAAGCAAATGCGGATAATCTGGAAACATCCGAAGAAGGCTTTATCATCACAACAAAACCAGAAGATTTTATCACAGCCCAGAAATATCTGGCCGATAAATTGGGTGAGCCAGAACAGGCAGAGCTGACCTGGATTCCAAATATGCCAATGGATTTAGATGACGAGGCGTATGCCAAGTTGGAAAAGTTGGTTGATGCGCTGGATGCCAACGACGATGTGCAGAAGGTGTTTACCGCCGCAGCATAGGCAAATATAATTCATCTAAAAAACAAAACCGATGACTCATGTAACGTCTGTACACTACGTCATCGGCTTTGTTTTTGTCTAAATCATATTTGCCTATGCTGTTTCAAGTGCTAGGGGATATGTAGCGTCTGTACACTATGGGGACGGCACTGTCTATATCTATACCATTATCTTTTATTTTTAGTCTAAAAAAGATATCTTGATTTTTTTTGTGGTTGGTAATAATATTAGATTCATGAAAATGTTTGGTTCTTTCTTTACTACAACAACTACAACCCCTTTGGGGGTGTAATTTCTATTTGCGATAAATCGCACAATTTTTTAAAATTAAACAGTTAATCAGATATAAAAAAGTAAAATATAAAAAGGTTAGAATTATGGCATATGATATTGAATTAATGCGTCATTCATTAGCGCACGTTATGGCGGCGGCGGTAAAAAAACTGCACCCGGATGTTAAATTTGCGGGTGGGCCCGCAATTGAAAATGGGTTTTATTATGACTTTGATACAGAATATCGTTTTTCCGAAAATGATTTTGAAAAAATCGAAAAGGAAATGCGTGATTTGATTAAGTCTAATGGGCGTTTTGAACAGCGTAATGTGTCCCTGGATGAAGCAAAAGAAATCTTTGCAGATCAGCCATACAAAATGGAATGGTTGAATGAATATGATGCGGCTGGTGAAGCGCTGTCTGTCTATGCTTTCCGTGATTTTGTTGACCTGTGTCGTGGTCCACACGTTGAAAGTTCTAAGGATTTGCCGCGAGACAGTTTCAAAATTCGCAGTGTTGCAGGCGCATACTGGAAAGGGGATTCGAAAAATAAAATGTTGCAGCGTATCTATGTGGATGCGTTCGCAACTAAAGAAGAATTAGAACAGTTCTTGAAAATGCAGGAAGAGGCTGCCGCACGAGATAATCGCAAATTGGGTAAAGATATGGATTTGTTCCATTTTGAACCAGAATATGCGCCGGGGTCTGTGTTCTGGCACGACAAGGGATACAGAATGTATCGCAAGCTGATTGAATATGTGCGTCTGCGTCAGGAAATGGCGGGCTATCAGGAAATTTCAACACCTGCTGTTATGGACAGGTGTTTGTGGGAAAGATCTGGTCACTGGGCAAAGTATGGCGAACATAACTATTCAGGTAAAACCCAGGATGGCAAAGTGTTCTGTATTAAGCCTATGTCGTGCCCAGGTGGGATGTTGGTGTTTGGGCACGGTCTGCGTTCTTATAAGGATTTGCCATTGTATATGGCTGAATTTGGTAAGGTTCATCGCTATGAAGCGGCCGGTGGTTTGTCTGGACTGATGCGTGTGCGTGAATTTACCCAGGACGATGCGCATATCTTTTGCACGGAAGAACAGTTGGAAGAAGAAGTTGTTAAGATTTTGCGTTTTATCAAAGATATTTATGGAAAATTCGGCTTTGATAAAATTACTATGAAATTGGCAACGCGTAAAGAATCAGAATTCCGTATTGGGTCTGACGAAATTTGGGACAAAGCCGAAGGCGCATTAAAGCACGCGCTGGATGCGAATGGTATTGAATACGAAATTGCCGAAGGTGATGCCGCGTTCTATGGTCCAAAGATTGATAACTATCTGCGTGATTCTATGGGACGCGTATGGCAATGCGGTACGGTGCAATTGGATATGAATTTGCCAGAACGTTTTGATTTGTCTTATGTTGGCGAAGATGGTGAAAAGCATCGCCCGATTATGTTGCATCGCGCGATGTTGGGTTCGATTGAACGCTTTATGGGCGTATTGTTGGAATCAACAGGTGGTAATTTGCCGTTGTGGTTGAGTCCAGAACCGGTTGTTGTTGCGCCAATTTCACAAAAATACGCAGAATATGCGAATGAAATTGTGGCGGCTTTGCGAGCGTCGGGTATAAATGCACGGGCAGATTTGCGTGATGAAAAAGTAAACTATAAAATCCGCGAATTGTCTTTGGCAAAAACACCGATTATCGCGATTGTTGGAGAAAAAGAAATGGCAGAAAAAATGGTGACTCTGCGTCGTTTGGGTGTTGAAAAGCAGGAATCAATGCCAATGGCGGAATTTGTCGAAATGATGAAAGATAGTGTCAAAATGCCGTTGTGATTTTGTTGGGGTGTGAAATTGCGCCCCAATAACAATTAAGGAGATGATAGAATGAAAAAAAAATTGATGGTTATTGCGTTGCTGGTTGTGCCAGTTCTGGTGACGGGATGTGCAAAAAAGTGCGAGGTTGAACCAATTGTCGAACAAAATCATAAATTGATTGTGCCGCCAAATTTTGGAAATATGCCAAAGTAAAAATTTATGCCAAAGCATTTTGTCTTTGGCTTTTTTTGTGATATAATGTTCACAATGAATAAGAGGGAGTTTTTATCATGAACGATGATAACAATTTGGATTTACTGGATTTAGATGACAACGGTGCAATGGACACTTTGCCAGAAGCGACGTCGTTCGCAGCACCAAGACCAAAAAAACCTTGGTTGTTGCTGAGTGTGGGATTGTTGGTAATCGTGTTGGCGACATATGTTATTATTCGTGCAATTGGTGATGATTCTGCGTCTTCGATAGAAGTGGATTTAGATGCACCGGTTGTTGTTGATGCAGGGGCAGGGCAACCAGTGCCAGTTGATATGAATGTTATGCCACCGGCACAACCTGCGCAGATTCAGCCGCAGCCAGTAGCACAGCCAGCGGCGCAACCGCAAGTTGTCGCACAGCCGGCGACACAGCCGCAAGTTGTCGCGCAGCCTGTGACGCAAACGGCGGGTGTGCCAGTGCGTGTTGTCGAAGAACGTCAAGAAGTAAAATTTAATCCTGCGGTGGAAGCAAAGCCTGCGGAAAAACCAAAAACTGTAACCGCAAAACCTGCAGCGAAAAAAACGCCAACAAAGACAGCAAGTCAAACTGTGTCTAAGCCTGTGGTAGGTGCCTGGTATGTTCAGTTCGGTTCATACAGTACACGTGCGTTGGCGGAAAGCGCCCAGCGTCAGATTCAAAACGCACATAAGAGCTTGTTTGATGGACATCAGTTTGTTATTCTGGCAGCCCAGTTAAAGGATGGCAAGACGACATATCGTTTGCGTGTCGCGTTCAAGACGGCTGCAGATGCAAATGGTTTCTGTCGCAATGCTAAATCCGATGGGTTGGATTGCTATGTGGCGAAATAATAAAAGGAGAATCTGAATGTTTGGACGTTTTGGATGGGCGGAAATACTGGTTATTGTCATTTTGTTGGTTATCTTGTTCGGGTCTAATAAGATTCCAGGAATGATGAAGAATTTGGCAGATGGTTTGAATGTTTTTAAAAAAGAAGTTAAGAAAAGCACGCCAAAACAGGTGGAAAAAAAGCCTGTTAAAAAACAGGTGAAAAAAAAGATGCCAGTAAAAAAGAAATAAAAAAATCCCCAATCTTGGGGATTTTTTATCTGGCTTTTTTCTGATCCATTAAAAAACGAACTTGTTGCAGGCGGTTGCTTAATTCGTCGGAATATACGATGATAGAGTTCAGAAAATTCATGGGTTCTGTGTCCAGCTGGACCATATCTGTTGCCGTAATTTTTAACGCAGGGTATGGATACATACTGCTTTTAAAAACTTCGGGTTTTATGCCGTGTTGTTCAAAAATAAATTTGCAAATCTTAACGTATTTTTGGGGTTGTGGAATATGGTATCTGCATAGGATGCCGTTGTGGTCTTTGATGAAAGGGGGGCTTTGATGAGTTTTTTTAATAATTCGGCATCAGTCTTGGTTTATGAATTATACGAGTTTGTTTTGTATGGCATCGAAAATCCTTTTTGGTAATTTGGGTTCCAAATACAGTACAAAAGAATAGGCTGTCAATGTTGAAATTAGCAGTTTTATGTTGAAAGTTTCTTTTTTTTGTACTAGAATTCACGCGTTGTGTTTAATTGTGTTGACGTGATTGACGACCACCGAGCAGGCGAACACAGATAAAGTTATAAATCAGGGTGGCACCGCGCGGCCAAATTGACCTGCGCCCCTGAAAACTAACAATTAAGAAAGGGTGCCGAAATTCCAATTTATGTTTTTCGTGCCCGAATTTGAAAAAAAAGGGACCAAAATGTTATCTTTGAAATCAAAGTACAGAACCCATACTTGTGGTGAATTAAATACATCAAATGTGGGCAACCGTGTTGTTTTGTCGGGGTGGGTGCATCGTAAACGTGACCATGGCTCGTTGATGTTTGTAGACCTGCGTGATAATTATGGTATTACCCAGGTGGTTTTTGATGGTGGAAATGAAGCACTGGAAAAAGTGCGCCCAGAATCCGTTATTAAAGTTGTTGGCAATGTTGTCGCACGTGATGCGAATGCTGTTAATGATAAAATTCCAACTGGTGGTATCGAAATTCAGGCGGAATCTTTTGAAGTTTTAACAAATGCAGATGTGCTGCCTTTCCAGGTGTTCGGCGATGATGATTCTGTGGCCGAGGATTTGCGTTTGAAATATCGCTATATTGATTTGAGACGCGAAAGTCTGCACAAGAATATTTTGTTCCGTAATCGCGTTATGAAATTTCTGCGCGATAAAATGTGGGATATGGGATTTTCAGAATTCCAGACACCAATTTTGACTGCGTCATCACCAGAAGGTGCGCGTGACTTTATCGTGCCAAGTCGTAATCATCACGGTATGTTCTATGCCTTGCCACAGGCGCCACAGCAGTTTAAGCAGTTTATTCAGATTTCTGGGTTTGATAGATATTTCCAGATTGCGCCTTGTTTCCGTGACGAAGATTTGCGTGCGGACAGATTGTTAGAATTCTATCAGTTGGATTTGGAAATGTCGTTTGTGGACCTGCCAGATATTCAGGCGGTGGGTAATAAATTAATGCCAGAAATGATTCGCGAATTTGTGCCAGGTGCAAAAATATGCGAAGAAATTCCACATATTCCATTCGATGAAGCAATGCTGAAATATGGTTCGGATAAACCAGATTTGCGTAATCCGATTATCATTTCTGATGTGACTGAAATTTTCCGTGGGTCTGATTTTGGTATCTTTGCGAATGCGGTTGAAAATGGCAGCGTCGTTCGCGCAATTCCGGCACCAAATTCGGCGGATAAACCACGTTCTTGGTTTGATAAACTGGGGGAATTTGCAGTCAAAGAATTAGGACTGGGTGGTTTGGGATACATCGTGTTTGCAGATGAGGCCAAAGGACCTGTTGCAAAAAAATTGGATTCGGAACATATCGCAAAGTTGCGTGAAATCGCAGGTGATAATTCATCATTGTTCTTTGTTTGTGACGAAGTAAATGCCGCCGCCAAGGCAGCTGGTAAATTGCGTAACAAGTTGGGTGATGATTTAGGGTTGATTGATCCAAAGGAATTCCGTTTCTGTTGGATAGAAGAATTTCCGTTCTTTGAAGCGGACGAAGAATCACCAACAGGTATCGCGTTTACGCATAATCCGTTCTCGTTCCCGATGGCAACGTTGGAAGAACTGAATACTAAAAATCCATTGGAAATCAAAGCGGCGCAGTTCGATATGGTGTTGAATGGCGCAGAAATCTGCAGTGGTGGTTTGCGCAACTTTAACCCAGAAGTTATGTTGAAATGCTTTGATATCACCGGGTACAGTGAAGAAGTTGTAAAAGAAAAATTTGGTGGTATGTATACTGCATTCCAATATGGTGCGCCACCACACGGTGGTTGTGCGTTTGGGTTGGATCGACTGGTTCAGATTATGTTGGATGAACCAAACCTGCGCCAGGTTGTGATATTCCCAACGAATCAGCGTGGTCAGGACTTGATGATGGGGGCGCCGACAACTGTGACTGAAAAACAGTTGCGCGAAGTACACATTCAGGTGCGCAAGAAAAACTAAACAAAGTTCCCGCTGAAAGGCGGGATTTTTTATGATACGATATGAATAAAATTGTTATTGCAAAAAATTGTTAGAGGGTTATAATTGGCGGTGCATTGGGGTGTCGTCTAATGGTAGGACAAGAGATTTTGGTTCTCTTTATCATGGTTCGAATCCGTGCGCCCCAACCAAATTCAAAAACACCCCAGATGGGGTGTTTTTTAATTTGCTATACGTCACGGATTGTGCAAACTGTTTAATTTCGTTTGCACGGCAAAACATTATCAATGTTTTGTACGTGTTTCGGCAAATCACAGATTTCCCAAAACACTAGTGGGGGGCATCCCCACACCCCTGTGTGCGCCCCAACCAATATTCAAACGCCCCGTTTGGGGCGTTTTAACATTGGTATATGTACGGATTGCACAAATATTTTCATATATTTGTGCAGCAAAACATTATCAATGTTTTGTACGTGTTTCGGCAAATCACAGATTTCCAAAACACTAGTGGGGGCATCCCCACACCCCTGTGTGCGCGACCGACCAATATTCAAACGCCCCATTTGGGGCGTTTGATTGTTTTTACAGATTTAAAATTCATATCTGAATTTTATGCGGCCTGTTTGGGATGTGTAATCTGTGCGGGATTCGATGTCATAGTTTAATGACATATTGAATGCCCCGTACATCATACCAATTTCAAGACCAACTTCGTTCGCAATGCGTGATAAGTGTTCGCCGTCCAGGGTGTATGCGCTGATGCCGGGCATTGAGACCGTTATATGATTGTCATCTGATATCAGGTCGTACTTTAATGCATAGTGTATTCCGGGACGAACAACCCAGCCGTTATTCAATAACAGGTCAAATCCATAGCGTGTGCTAAGGGATGCTGTCATGTAATCTGTGCCGTCAATTTTGCTGCGTATGCCTAATGAATTGGTGTAGTCTGCAGAACCTATGTGCAGATATTGCACGGATAATTCAGGACTGATTCCGCCAAGAAACTCATAGCCGATTGTGGCGGCCGCACCAAATGAATTCAGGTCATAATCCCCGGATACATAAATGCCTAAGGCGTCGCCTTTTTCTGTATAGTCGGACATTGTGTAATTTACAATGGCGTTCATATACCAGTTATTGGGTTTGTATTGCCCATAGACAAAGAGCGAGTGTGAGTCAATATCGGTATTACGGGCAATGGCACCAATATCTGAATGAGCGTACATATATCCCATACCCAATGTCCAAGTGTCGTTTACTGTGCCATCAAAACCAACCGATATGCCACGGGTATAGCCGTTAAAACTGTCGTTCAGTTTTGATTTGTTGTATAGGCCTTGGGTCCAGAAGCCGCCAAGGTCAATTGTTTCGTCGCCGCCGTTGCGCCCTATGTCAAATCCATTCAGACGGTTGTATGCCAATAACTGCATGGTGTTTTGGGTGCTGGCGCTGATGGAATGATTAACTGGCGATAATTCTGGATTGATTGCGCGGGTGGCGTGTTCAACCGCTTCGCGACCAGTCTGGGTGCTGTCGGACAGACTTTCCTGCATTAATAATGACAGGTCATTTAGGCGCGTGGATGATGCCATGGATACGTTTGAAACTGTGCGTGCAGCATCGTTTGATATGTTATTTTGTGTGGCAATATCTTCGACAGATTTCAGACTTGCAGTGACGTCCCCACTGTTCCAAGTTAGGTCATAGACAGAACTGGTGATGTCGGTGTTGGTGAATATTTGATTGCCGAAAACTTTATATGTGCCCGCCGAATCAAATGACAGTTTTATTGTGCCGTCGCCTGTAAAGCCGTCTGTGTTTTCTACGTTAATTTGGGCGGTGTTGCCGGTGCGCAGTACAGCAAGCAGGGTGCCGTCCAATTTTACTGCACCTTGGGAAATTGTGGCGGTACCAATGTTCAATGTGCTGCCAGATGCAATGTTTAATGTTCCAGTGCCTGTGACGCCGCCGGTCATCGTTGTGTCGCCATTCAGATTTACTGTACCATCGTTATGGATGTCGTTTGCAAGGCCGTTTGCGGTGTTGCCAGAAAATGTTGCGTTGCCATTAAACGTGATTGTATCATTGTTATAGATTGCGCCACCTTGGCCACTTGCGTGGTTGTTTGCAAATGTTGTGTTGCCGTTAAACGTTATGTCGGACGTGCCGCCATCGCCAGATGTGGCATTCCAAATTGCGCCACCGTCCAAAGTTGCGGTGTTGTTGCGGAATGCGCTGGTGCCATTGATTGTGACGGATGAGTCTTGATCTGCGCCGTCAAATGCACGCGACACGATTGCACCGCCGTATGCGCTGGATGTGTTGTTTGCAAATGTGTTTGTGCTGGCGGATGTGCCAATTGTCAGTGTCGTAGTATTGGTGTTGCCACGATTGTGAATTGCGCCGCCGCCACTTTTGGTTGTGCCTGTATCGGATGCGGTATTGCCGGTAAATGTATTTGTTTGGGATGTGATATTCAGATCGCCTGCATTAAAGATTGCACCGCCATAGCCCGCGCTGGATTTGTTGTTTGTAAATGATACGGATGATGCCGTCATTGTGATTTCGCCGCCGTTATCTAATGCGCCAGCCGTACTGGTGGTTTGATTGTTATCAAATAAAACGCGACCATATGTTGCAATTGATACAGCACCTGCGTTTTTAAGTCCGCCGCCATTGCTGCCTGTGTTATTTGTAAAAATAAAGTCGCCGCCAGTGCCATTAATTGTGCCTGAGTTTACCAATGCGCCGTTTAGTGGGTTTGTGTTTTTGTCAAATGTGACGCCGTTTGCAAATGAAACAGTGCCGGTTGTGTCGTTGTTTAACAATGTGCCTGTGCCTGTGTTTTCTGAAAAGACTGCGCTGTCCATAAATGTCAGGTTGCTGGTCGGTTTATCAATGAATATGGCTGCGCCAGAGCCTGCGGCATTGTTTGTGAATGTTGCGGATTTTGTAAAACTGACATCGCCGCCCAGGATTGACATTGCGCCGCCACTTGTTGTGGCACTGTTGCCAGTAAAGGTTGTGTTGTCGTTAAATGTTATGTCGTCTGCCGCCAGTATTGCGCCACCACGATGCGAAGATGAATTGTTGGTAAAGTTTGCTGTACTATCAAATACGATTGTGCCACCGCGATGATTTATTGCACCGCCGCCGGAAAATACGCTGTTGTTTGATGTGCCATTAGCTGTGTTGTTTGCAAATGTTGTTGCGCCAATGAATTGAATGTCTGGGGATGAATATGTGCCATTTCCATAATTAAATATAGCGCCACCGCCGTTTGGATTGTTTGTGCCGTTGGATGTAAATATTGCGTCGCCATTAAATACTGTTTTGCCACCAACTGTAAAGTCGTCGCCAGTCACAGATGATAGCCAGCCATTTCCAATAACGCCACCCATACCACCGTTATTCAGGCTGTTGCTATTGAAAGTGCTGGTGCCGTCAAATGTTAGGGTTGTGTTCGGAACGTTTTCCATATAAAAAACACCACCATTATTTGCGGTTGTTGATGTGATGTTGGATGCTGTCAGGTCTGTGTAAATTGTGTTTTCTGTGATAACTTGGCGTGTGGTGATGGTGTCTGCAAGTGCAGGCATAATCAACAGGGCAGGTAATACAGATATGCCCATCAGGATATTATGTTTCATTTGTTTTCCTTTTTTGGTTTGCTGTATAAAAAGGTATACAATGAAAATAATTAAAAATAACTAGGTGTGTTTTCTTGGGAAAAAACGCCAATTGTGGTTTACTTTGTTGCGTAATATAGTTTGGAATATTCGTATAATACGTCGGTCATCAGGCCGCGGTATCCGTTTTTGTTCCAAAAGCGTTCGGCCATATACATAGATGGTTTGAAATCGCAAAAATCAACCGCGTCCCAATCTATGAATCCGATAATGTTAAGGTCGTTGTCCATTAAAAAATTTTGGCCAATGTCATTGTGAAACCAGCCGTATAAGTAGTCAGGTTTAGCGTTTTTGGTTTTTTTGAATTCACGTATTGCCGTTGGGTCAACACGTCCGATTTCAAACATAAATTGTGCCAACTGGGATGCCAATTTTTTGCGGTGTGACATAATAAAGCCAGGGGGAAAATCACATAATAATTTGCCTGATATAAATTCATATCGACGAATAGTCGTGCCGTTCCAATTTATAATTTCCATTTCTGGAATTTTGAAAGATGTATGTTTGCGCAACGTGTTGCATATACTTAATTCGCGTCGATAGTCGCCCGAGTTAGTTGTCAAAGAAAATTTGAATACGTGCGCGTTGTTTAATATTACAATCAGGTTTTGACAGCCTATGCCAAAATTAATAGATATTTTTTTTGCACCACCACAGTTTGTATCAGCCCAGTTTTGGACAAACTTGATATATTTTCGTGCACAGGGATTGTTTAACATTACGCGGACACTGCGACGGGCTTTGTCCCCGGGGATAAAGCCGCATACAATGTTTGCTAAAAATTTGCGAAGCGCACCAGCCATTACGAAGATTATCCTAGGAAATAAAAAAAGTGGGCGCAAGAGAAAACTTTCATTTGAAATATATTGACTTTGTGTATATGATATATGGCACAGATATGTTTTGCCCCCATCGTCTAGCGGTTAGGACATCAGATTCTCATTCTGGCAACACGGGTTCGATTCCCGTTGGGGGTGCCAAGTTTATGTTAAAGTATAAAATAAAAATCCTGCTGAAAAGCAGGATTTTTGTTTGTTAGTGTTTCCCGCCGATTTTTGTTCGATTGCCCATTAATGGCTGTAATTTCTTTGGAATATTTACCGAGCCGTCTGGGTTTTGGTGGTTTTCAATTACAGGCACAATTGCGCGGGGCAGGGCAATACCTGTGTTATTTAATGTTGCACAGAACTGTAATGTGCCGTCTGTGGCGCGGTAACGGGTGTTCGTACGACGTGCTTGGAATTGACCAATCGATGAACAAGACCCCAGTTCGCGATATGTGCCTTCGCTTGGGAACCAGGCTTCGACATCGTGCATTTTTACTTTGTTAAAACCCATGTCGCCCGTGCAGGCTGCAATGACACGGTATGGTAATTCTAAATCTTCCATAATTTCGCACAGGTTGTTCAATAAATGTTCGTGCATTTCGTCCGACTGTTCAGGTGTGCAATAGATGTATTGTTCAACCTTGTTAAATTGATGTATACGCACGATTCCGCGGGTGTCACGCCCTGCCGCCCCAGCTTCTTTGCGGAAACAAGGTGAATAGCCTGCGTATTTAATTGGCAAATCTTTTTCATTCAAAACTTCATCAGAATGTAAAGAATTCAAAACGATTTCTGCTGTCCCTGCCAAACATCTATCTGTATCAGTCAACATGAACACATCATTGTTCATGACCGACAAATCCGACCCCATAAAGTGCCCCGCATTAAAGATTGTTTGTGGTTTTGTAATTGCTGGACAGTTCACAAATGTAAAGCCCTTGCTGATTAATTTCTGTAACACATATGTCTGAATTGCCAATTCTAATTCGGCAGCTTCACCAAACAAAGCGTATGTACGCGCACCACAAATTGATGCAATTTTATCATTCTTCCACCAACCATTCATTTCCAACAATTCCCATTGTGGACGTGGTGTAAAGTCAAATTCACGTGGTGTGCCAACGCGCCGCACCTCTACATTTTCTGTATCATCCTTGCCAACTGGTGCATCTGCAGATGGCACCTGCGGTACACGCAACAGCAAATCATGCAACAAATCTTCCTTTTCGGCCAACTCTGCCAATTCCGCAGCAATTTCAGCTGCAATTTCTTTACTGCGCGCAATCAATGGCGCTTTGTCTGTTGCAGTTGGTATTTCCCGTGTGATTTTATTTTTCTCAGCGGTCTTGGATTGTGTAACCGTTTTCAATTCACGCACACGCACATCCAAAGACAGAATTTCATCAACCTTGTCTTCATAGCCCTTTAATTCACATGCCTTTTTAACAGCATCTGGATTTTCACGAATAAATTTCATATCCAACATAGTATTCTACCTTTTTGATTTATTTGGATTATATCTTAGAACAGTTTATATTTCTTGTAAAGAAAATGAATACGCAAAAACTATACCCCCAACGGGGATGAAGAACGACTAAAAAACACAAATTTCATATTCATAACACCCCAATTATAAAACATTTTTCAAACACATTCAAGATATTCCGATTTTATTTGCATAATATTCTTATGTTGTGTATGCTATGCCCGAATAATAAAGGGAAAGGTATTACTGTTATGTACGATATTATTATCTTGGGTTCTGGGCCTGCAGGATTAACAGCGGCATTATACGCGGCGCGCGCAAACAAAAAAACATTGGTTTTAGGTGGCGATCGTTTGGGCGGTCAAATGGCAGGTATTGCTACATTAGAAAACTATCCTGGATGGGCGGGCAGCGGTTACGAACTGGCTGAATTTATGAAAAAACAATGTGAAACATTTGGCGCAATTGTTGAATTTGCATCTGCGAAAAACATCTCTGGCGATGCTGACAACGGCTTTACTATCACATGCGATAACAACAAAGAATATGTTGGCAAGGTTATAATAATTGCCACAGGCGCATCACCACGCAAACTAGAAATCACGGGCGCACGCGAATTCATGGGTCGTGGCGTATCATATTGCGCAACATGCGACGGATTTTTCTATACTGGCAAAACAGTTATTGTTATGGGCGGTGGCAACAGCGCATTGAACGATGCACTATATCTGGCCGACTTGGCAAAAACAGTAAAGATTGTTTACCGCAAATCAGAATTTTTCCGCGCGGAAAGTGTTTTACGCGAACGCGTAGCTGCACGCGATAATATTGAATGTCTGTTCAATACAGACCTGGCAAAAATCGCCGCAAAACCAGATTCCGAAGACGGTGAATTAATTGTAACAACAACAAACGGCGATGAAATTATTGTTGACGGGGTATTTGTTGCAATTGGACACGAAGCCAACACAGACTATCTGACAGAAAACATCAAACGCGATGGCATGGGTCGTTTGGCACCAGACGCATTACCCGCTGGCATGTTTGTTGCCGGCGATGTCCACAGCGACATAAAAATGCAAATTGCCACAGCTGTCGGCACAGGATGTACAGCAGGAATGGATGCGATTGCATTTCTTAATTCACGCGCTTAAAAGAATCCGCCACACGGCGGATTTTTTTATTATTTAACCAAACTTCTAAGATTCTTTTTAATCCATGCTTGGAATGCATTTGGCTCTTCAGTTTTACGAAATGCTGCATATCTTTTTGATGCATGAACAATATCTTCTGCAACCCGCTTTGCGGCAAAGAATTCTTTATCTTCTGCAGATGTGCGTTTATATTCCCAATCCTGCACCATACTGCAAAATCTATAAAACATTTTGGCAATATCTGCATTATATATCCATGCTGCACCAGCTTTTTCTGCAACAATTTCTTTTGGCCCCTGAACAATATAATACGCATGATGCATATTCGCAGGCACAATATTATGTGATTCTGCAAAATCATGTGCACGTTTTACCCATGCCGCCCCAGTATTCGCGCGCGAAAAATATTTTGCAGGATTTGTTGACAGTTCTTTCATAAAGACCAAACTGCGCCCCGCCTGCGCACGTTCAACCGGCGTCAAAGATTTCCAACGTTTTTTCAAGCCCATACGCGCCAAATTATAAAAATCACTAAACGCGCTTTTAATTGCGCCATAAATAGCATCTCTATCTAATATCACTGATGTCACTTCTAAACTCCTTTTGTTTATCAATACACTCACACTACTAATATAGACAAAAACACACCAAAGTCAACACTTCCACATAAAAATATTGAAAATGGGAAATTTTAGGTATACCCTATACCCGATTAAACATAAATATGGGGCAAAGAATATGAAAATTCGCAATATTGCAATTATTGCACACGT
>JAZRLB010000008.1:0-67362 GCA_045646625.1 Candidatus Enterousia sp.
AGGCCGGTGCTGTAAACACCCGTGCAGAGTCCGCGCTCTTATTGGGGTGAATGTTGATACCCTCTTTTCGTGCAGCACAGTAAGGATAAACATCCCAATCAGCCACATAACAATCCCCCTGGCCATCCACAGTAGTGAAGGTCATATCGGAGAAGTTCTTCGTATTGGCCAAAGCCCACTGCCATGACCAAATGCCGTTATTAACGCCCCAGTGCTCTGCCGGGGTGTATGTAAAACTATCTCCAGCATGCACCGTTGCATCAACAGAAGCCATTACCGGAATGGCAGGTAAAATCATTGCCACAATCAGCAGCATACATAGAATTCGTCGTAGTTTCATAAAACATACCTAGCCTTTCATTTCTATATTCCAACCTTCCGCCAGAGAACTGTCACGATCTGTAATCATCACAGATGACACTTCTTTGTGTAATAATTATTTTACCCAGAATTCATATTTTGTCAATACTGTCAGGCTGAACACAGAATCGGCAGCGAAACGTCAGACCCGAAGTCAAAAGGCAGACAGAATATACACACAGTAAATACGGAACAAGCGTATGGAAAAATTTATTTAAGCGTGAAATTATTGTAAATAACGGACTTTATTTTGAATCGGAAAGGGAAATGCTTTCTGAGGATGCTCTGTTTTTACTTGATTATATTCCCTGTATAAAAAAAGCAACCGGAATAGAGAATGCACTTTATAACTATGTAAGAAATGAAGGCTCTATATCAAAATCATATAAGGCAGACCGTTTTTCCAAGGGATTTGTATTTATTGAGGAAGCGGAAAAAAGGCTGAAAAAAGATATAGAGTATGATGAATATATAAAGTATTCCAACCGTTACTGGCAGTCCTTTTTAAGAGTAATATGCTCTCAGGAGGTAATGTATGCTTCGGAAAATAACATACCCTATAAAAAGCTTAAAGAAAGATTGAAAACGGTATGTGAAAATCCTAAATCCGAAAGTGTGCTGAAAAGCTATCCGCTATATAAACTGCCCTTGAAACAAGCATTGTTTGCTTATGCTATGAAATATAAGCTTTATTATTTGATGGTAAAAATGGTAGTATTAAGAGCAAAGTAAAAGTATAGGAGACGGGAAATGTTTTTTTCGGTAATTGTACCTGTATATAATGTTGAAAAATATTTGGACCAGTGTTTGGGCTGTCTGGTTCATCAAACATATCGTGATTTGGAAATATTGGTTATTGATGATGGTGCAACAGATAAATCAGATTCTGTGTATGAAAAATACGCATCTGTCGACAACCGTATTAAAATTATAAAGCAACAGAATATGGGTGTTTCTGCTGCTCGCAACACGGGTTTGCGTTATGCTACTGGTGACTGGGTTCATTTTATGGATTCGGATGATTATCTGGATTTGGACTATTACGAAAAAATGATGGCTGCCTGTCGTGATATTGTTCCTGATATTTTGGCTGGCGATGTGGTGTCTCAGAATTCAAATCTGTACAATGTTCATTATAAATCCAAGGTTGCGTTATTTACCAAGAACGAAAAATTTACTCAGACCAACGCATTGAATAACTGTACAATTTGGCGATATGTATTTCGACGTGAATTTTTGGTTAACAACAAATTAAGTTTTCCGGTCGGACGTGTTTTTGAAGATATGCTAATTATGCCGAATCTTATTTTGCAAGCGTCGTGCATATTAACGGTGCCGGGTGCGAATTATCACTATGTGTTTAACGAGGGGTCTATATTAAATCGTCCCGAAACGCCCTTGCGCAAACAGCAGTACAGATATGCAGAAAACTATATCAAGCAATTTGCACAAAAGCATAATCTGACGCATGTTGCAGAACGTGGATCTAATTCGGAAGTGACGATTTATAAATTTCTGATATTTAAATTCTTTAAAACGGAATTTAACCGCAATTGTAATGAAAAGAAGTACTTTCTTTTTGGCATTCGTCTTTTCAAGAAATATATAAAATAGAATAAAACCCCGCATTAAAATCATTTGTGCGGGGTAAAATTTTACATAACGAAATCTTCGCCCAGATAAACTTTTTTAACCATTTCGTCCTGAACGATTTCAGATGTTGTGCCGTGTTTTAAAATTCTGCCGTCGTGCAAAACATAGCTGCGGTCTGTAATCCCCAGTGTTTCACGTACGTTGTGGTCTGTAATAATAACGCCCAGCCCGCGGTTTTTTAGCTGAGATACCAAACTGCGAATTTCGTTAACTGCAATTGGGTCAATTCCTGCAAAAGGTTCGTCCAGCAAAATGAATTTTGGGTCATTTGCCAGTGCGCGCGCAATTTCGACGCGTCGTCTTTCACCGCCTGACAGCGCGGTTGCGGGACTGCGTCTCAGTGATGTGATTGAAAATTCGTCCAGCAGTGCATCCAGCTTCTTTTTGCGTTTTTTGCGGTCTGGTTCCACAACCTCCAGAATTGCCATAATATTCTGTTCCACGGTCAGTCCGCGAAATACGCTGTTTTCCTGGGGCAGATATCCAATATGCAAACGTGCGCGCTGATAGAATGGCAAATGTGTAATATCCTGGGAATTCAGGAAAATCTGTCCGCCCGTCGCAGCCAACTGGCCCGTTATGCAATAGAAAGCGGTGGTTTTTCCTGCGCCATTTGGTCCCAACAATCCGACCGATTCCCCCTGGCGTGCAACCAGTGACACGTCTTTGATAACCATACGTTTTCCGTATGTCTTGGATAAATGTTCAACGCGTAATACAGATTGTTTCATAGTCTTATCACCAATTCTTTTGTTCTAAGTTTATCGCCATTGCTGGAATCAACATTCACATTTCCAGTCAGTGTAATTGTTTTTTTCTTGCGGTTGTATTGTCCGCGATTTGCCCTGATGTTATCCGTCACCTTGACATTGTTTGTCACGCGACTGATTGTTCCGGACACAGTATCCAGAAAAATAACATCTGGATTATCGTATTCTTGGTACCCGGTTTTGGCACGCAGTTTAAATGGTTCGCCGTTTTTATCGGTTCCAACGAACGCAGCGCCAGACATTTTGAATTGATTAGTGACAATATCTGTCATATTAATTGCGGAAATCGGCGTCCATAAAATCTGTTTTGTAAACAGCGACCCCGCCACCAGTGCCGCCACCATAACCAATCCCCAGCCTGTGAAAAAGAACTGCCACAGGCGTGTCAAACGTCTGTGTTTAGAAAATATAATAAAATTACGTTTATCTTTGTGCACGTCCCTCAGTTTAGACCCTAAATCCACAAAATGCAATTTTTATATTTATTACGCCTATTTTTTGTGTTATAATATTGGGCAAGAGAGATGAAAAAACTTTTGCTTCTTTTTGCAGGGTGTGCGCTTGTGTCGCAAAATGCGGCCGTGGCGGCGATTACTATTAAAAAGGCTCCGTCTGTTGCGACTAAACAAACTTCGGCTGTCGAAGCGGGGGGCAGTTTGGTTCCAACTGTTATTGGGCTAGTCGGTGGGATTAAGCAGCTGTCACAGCAGCAAAAGGCGCTAAGCGATGAATGTATTCCAACGTCGGCTGAAATTTCTTTTGTAAACAATGCGGTAAAAGAATGGGCAAAAACCGGCGCCAAAACCAAGGAAGAGGTCGAAGTCGCTCTGAATATGCGCCGTTGTACAGATTCATACACCGGTGGCTACGAAGCGTCAGTTCGTCTTGCCGAAGGCACGAACGAGCGTGATCTTATCTGCTATGACTGGTTTGGGGGAACTGGCGATGTAGGTACCGTGTGGTATGGGTTTCCTATGGCGGTCAGCACATATTATTGTACGGACGGCTCTATAAGCGGTTGCTCGGACAAAGAAAAGAAACACGTTTCTAACATCTATGATGTATTTAATTTGGTCGATTTTGCCGAGGCAGACTATACGGCCCAAGAGGCAAAAATGGCCGCTACGCTGAAATCTAAAATTGAAAACTGTTCATATGCAAAGTTAAGTGCCAAACAAAAGGCATTATGGGGTGAGTTTTTGGTCAGTACTATGGGCAATATGGGGCAAAAAACAAATACGGCTACAATTTTACAAACGGTCAGCGGGGTTGCGAATTCTGGTGGTGCTGGTGCGTTGCAGTCATTAGGCAGTATGGCGACACAGTTCTTGCAATAAAAAAACCCGCTTTGCGGGTTCTTTTTATAGTTTTCTATTCCTCGACTTTCTGTAATACGGCTGTAAAAGTAGATTCTGCAACTTTTTTCCCGCCAACAAAAGCAATGCCGTGGAATTTATAAAGGCTCATCTTCGTCAGCAGCAGTTCTACGTGCAGTTCCAGTTTGTCGCCTGGACGCACCATATGTGAAAATTTAATCTTTTCCATTGTGGTAAAATATCCCAGCATATTTTTGCGTTCTTCTTCGGATAATCTACTGAACGCAACAAAGCAAGCTGTTTGTGCCAATGCTTCAACCTGTAAAACGCCCGGCATAATAGGATTGCCTGGAAAGTGGCCGTCGCACCAAAATTCATCATCACGAACGTATTTAACCCCAACCGCGCTGGCATCATTATATTCACGAATCTCATCAATTAAGCGCATATTGCCACGATGCGGAATGATTTCTTCGATTTTTTTTGCGTCAATCATATTTGTCCTTCCTTTACTAGGTTATTTCTTTGAATTCTTGCGCAGCCAGGCATAGTGACGCATAAATTCGGTCCCGGGACCGGCCGGATATCCCATATGTGACTCGCCGTCCGGGATGTTGCGGAAAACGCCACTGTTTGCGCCAACAGACGCGTCGTTTCCAATTTTGACACCGTTTGCAACCCCTACATGTCCACCCAGCAATGCGCGGTCACCAACAACGACGCCGCCCGCCAATCCTACACCACTGGCCAAAAAGCATTCTTTGCCCACAATAACACCGTGTGCAATCTGGCACAGATTATCAATTTTTGTTCCTTCGCCAATTGTGGTGTCGGTCATTGCGCCGCGGTCAATACAAGTGTTTGCGCCAACAGACACACGCTCACCAATAACGACGCGTCCTACGTGTGGAATAAAGACATTTTTACCGTTTTGGCGTGTGTATCCGAACCCATCTTTGCCAATAACAGCGTTGGCGTTAATAACGCTGTTTGCGCCAATTGTTGCATTTTCGATATGTGCGCCGCTTTGAACAATTGTTCCGCGCCCCAGCACAACATTACGCCCAATAAAAGCGCCTGGATAAATTTTTACTTCTGGTTCGATAACCGCGCCACGTTCAATTGTCACGAATTGGCCGACATATATTGTTCTTTTTTTGCGAAAGAACACGCCGCGTTCGATAAAAGCATGTTTGCTGATGCCGAACCTTGGTTTTTCGCGATAAATTTCGCCCAGGATTTTAACAATGTTTCCGCGTGGGCTGTCTGTGATTAGCAGTGTTGTCCCCGCTGGTGCGTGCTGGGCCATTTCTGGCTGAACCAGAATCACGGTTGCCCGCGTGTTTTCCAGTACTGAAACAGGCAGTATTTTGAACGCGTTGCTGTTTTGTTCTGTTGAATAAAATGCCAGCTGTCCAGCCTTTGCATCTGCAATAGGTGCAACCCCGCGCACAGGCGCGTTTGGGTCCCCGCGTAATTCCAGGCCAAATTTAGCCGCCAATACACCGGCTGTTGTTTTACTTGCCGCCGGCATAAACAAATATTTAATAATTTTCATCATAGCAGGCCGATTATAGATAAATTTTTTTCTACATTCCACAATTTTATAAAAGTTTATAATTTTACTTGCATTTTGATATTTGGACTTTATAATAAGCAGTGTTCTTAAATAATAATTTAAGGGCGGGGTTGGAAAGAACCCCGCCCTTCTACTAAGACATGTTATAACGCAAAGGAGTGTACCAAATGTCTTTTGTATCGATGCCTCGTCAGGACTTGTTGTTGGCTATTGAATCGTTGGCCCAGGACAAGCAGATTGATCGCGAAATTGTATTTGAATCGCTGGAAATCGCGGTTGCGAAGATTGCGAAACATAAATATGGCGAAGAATTTAATATTGTTGCGGATATTGACCGCAAAAACGGGGCGATACATGTCAAACGGTTGTTCACAGTTATTGAATCGCCTGAATCTGTTGGCGAAGAATACGATCCAAACACAATGTTGACGGTATCCCAGGCGAAAAAATACGCCAAGTCCCCGGTTGTTGGTGATGTGGTCGAAGATGCGCTGCCAGAACCCGAATTTGGGCGTATGGCATTCCAGACCGCCAAACAGATTATGACCACACGCGTTCGTGACGCGGAAAAGGGGCGCCAGTTCGAAGAATTCAAAGACAACATTGGCGACATTATTAACGGTGTTGTAAAACGTGTCGAATTCGGCAGCATTTATGTCGACATCAACGGCAAAGCCGAAGGTTATATTAAAAGTACAGAATTGATACCTGGTGAACGCTTGACGGTTGGTGATCGTGTGCGCGCTTTGATTATGGACGTTGCGCGTTCGAACACAGGTCCTCAGATTTTCCTGACCCGTACGCATCCGATGTTTATGGAAAAGTTGTTCACCCAGGAAGTGCCTGAAATCTACGAAGGTATTATCAAGATTAAATCCGTTGCTCGTGCGCCTGGTTCGCACGCGAAAATCGCAGTTGAAACAGCTGACCCATCGATTGACGCAGTTGGTATGACTGTTGGTATCAAGGGTACACGTATCCAGCCTGTCATCAACGAATGCCACGGTGAAAAGATTGACGTTATCCTGTATTCAGACGACCCAGCTGTATTTATCGTTAACGCAATGCAGCCTGCCAAGGTTGCCAAAATCATCGTTGACGAAGACACACGCAGCGCAGCCGTTGTTGTAAACGAAGATCAACAGTCTTTGGCGATTGGTCGACGCGGCCAGAATGTTCGTCTGGCGTCTCAGTTGACGGGCTGGAACATTGACGTTATGAACGAGGCCGAAGAACAAGAACGTCGCGCCAAAGAATTCAAAGAAAAGACAGAATTATTTATTGCAGGTCTGGACGTAGACGAAATGATTGCCCAGTTGCTGATTACTGAAGGGTTCCGCACAATCGAAGAAATCGCATTTGTCGACATTTCTGAACTGGAAAGCATCGAAGGCTTTAACCCAGAACTGGCGGCCGAGTTGCAGAAACGTGCAAAAGATTATCTGGACAAAAAAGAACAGGATTATTTTGCTGCCGGTCACCAGATTGGTATGTCCGACGACCTGTTAAAGTTTGATTTTATCAAACGTCCAACAATTATGAAGTTGGGTGAATCTGGCATTAAATCTTTGGAAGATTTGGCGGATTTGGCCACAGACGAATTGGTTGAAATCCTGGGTGAAGACACAATGTCAAACCGTCTGGCGGGTCGCGTTATTATGAAGGCACGTGAACTGGCCTATGGTATTGCCAAGGATAATGAATAAACATACAAACAGACGGAGTTGTTAAAAAATGGCAACATTGACACTTGGAAAATCTGTGACAACTGATGCGGTTCGCAGTAAAAAAGGCGACGCGGTCTTTGTCGAACGTCGTCGTCGTGTGGTTGCGCCAAACAGCAAGGAAATGCGTGATGAACCCGTGACGCCAACAGCGACACCAAAAAATGCCGCGGATGAAAAATTGCGTGCTGTATTGGCGGCGGCCAAGGCGCGCGAAGAAGAAAGAAAGGCACGTGCCGCCGAAGAAGCGGCCGCGCGCGCCGCGCGCGATGCAGAAATCGAGCGTGAAAATCGCGAATACGAACAGGTTCGTGAACAGTTGGCTGCCCGTGAAAATACAAATGTTGTGCCGGCTGAAACGGTTGAAGAAACGCCTGCGCCTAAGCAAAAGTCTGCCCCTGCGCCCAAGGTGTTTACAAACAATGCGATTGCGGGTGCGGGTTTAGGTCGCAAAAATCGCGGTGGCGATGAAGAAGATGTGCGTCCAAATAAATTTAACAACTCTAAAAAAGATTTCAAAAAATCTGGCAAAATCCACCTGAATGATATTGTTATGGGTGGTGGTGATGATGACGATGATGAAATCGGAATTCGTGGTGCGAACCGTCGTCGCTCCGAAGCGTCGTTAAAACGTTTTCGTGAAAAGGCACGTGCAGTATTCAATGCTCCGCAAAAGGTTGAACGTGTTGTCAGTTTGGGTGACACAATTACTGTCAAAGATTTGGCTGCGGCAATGGCAGAAAAGGTTGGTAATGTTATCAAAAAACTGATGGAAATGGGTATGATGGTATCCGTTAACCAGTCTATTGATGCGGACACGGCTGAATTAATAGCGACCGAGTTTGGTGCGACGGTCAAACGTGTTGTTGTAAAACCGTACGCAGATATTTTAGAGCGCGAACCAAACCCGGATCATATGACGCCACGCGCGCCTGTTGTGACGGTGGTGGGGCATGTTGATCACGGTAAAACATCCCTGTTGGACGCATTTCGCAATGCGAACGTTGCGGCCGGCGAAGCGGGTGGTATTACCCAACATGTATCTTCATACGAAGTTAAAACTGCATCTGGTGAAATGATTACATTCTTGGATACCCCGGGGCACGAAACATTTACTGCTATGCGTGCACGCGGTGCCCAGATGGCTGACATTGTGGTGCTGGTTGTGGCGGCGAACGATTCTATTATGCCACAAACAATCGAAGCGATTAATCACATTCGCGCGGCCAAGGTTCCGTTCATTGTTGCGATTAACAAGATTGACCTGCCCGAAGCAAACCCAATGCGCGTTAAAACCGACCTGCTGCAACAAGAAGTTCAGGTAGAAGAAATGGGTGGTGATGTCCAGTGTGTTGAAATTTCTGCGACCAAGAAAATCGGTCTGGACAAATTGGAAGAAGCGATTCTGTTGCAGTCTGAAATGATGGAATTGAAAGCGGACGCAGAAATGCCTGCTGTTGCATACGTGGTCGAAGCAAAAATGGAAAAGGGGCTGGGGGCGGTTGCGACGGTTCTGATGCGCCAAGGTACATTAAAAATTGGCGATGTATTTGTTGTCGGGGAAACATTTGGTCGTGTTCGTGGTTTAATCAACTCTGCCGGCGAACGCGTAAAGTCTGTCAAGCCAGGCCAGCCTGCAGTTGTTCTGGGGTTGGATTCAGTGCCGGGCGCGGGGGACGAATTGCGTGTTATGGAAAACGAAGCGCAAACACGCGAAGTTGCCGCGTATCGCACGCAACAGGCCAAGGATAAAGCAAATGCGGTTAAGCGTTCATCGCTGGAAGAGTTGTTTGCCAAACGTGACGAGTCCAAGAAGTTAATCTTGCCAATCATCCTACGTGCAGATGTCCAGGGTTCGGTCGAAGCAATTTCTGATATGGTAAAAGATATCACGACCGACAAAGTTGGTGTTGAAATCCTGTCGTCTGGTGTTGGTCAAATTACCGAAGGTGACATCCGTCTGGCGACGGCATCAGGTGCGGTAATTGTTGCATTTAATGTACGTGCGGATTCCGCTGTTCGTGATATGGCGCGCAACAATGGTGTTGATATTCGTTATCACAGTGTTGTCTATCGCATCACAGATGAAATCAAAGAAATTCTGTCAGGTAAATTGGCGCCTGAAAAACGTGAAACCTTTATTGGTTATGCGGACGTTATTGCTCTGTTTACTGTGGGCAAGGGTACACGCGTTGCAGGTTGTCGTATGACCGAAGGCGCGATTAAAAAGGATGCGTTTGTTCGTCTGTTGCGCAACAATGTTGTTATCTATGATGGCAAAATTGGCCAGCTGCGTCGCGAAAAGAACGAGGTCAAAGAAGTGTCCGGCGGCGTTGAATTCGGTATGTCCTTTGACAAGTATAATGACTTGAAAGAAGGCGATCGTGTCGAATGCTACGAGGTAGAAGAAGTTCGTGCCCAGTTGTAATAAAAATCCCCCAAGTCGGGGGATTTTTTTAATAATATTTATGTAGACTACGTACAAAACACTTGCGCTTTGGATAAAATCGTTGTATTGTGTATGCCGATGAAACAAACAACAATAATTATTATTAAATAAGGTCACACTGCGCTTCTGCACGGTGGCTGGGGCGCGTGGGCGCCTTTTTTAATATAAAAAACAGGGTGAAAATATGACTTATACCAAGACAGATGCACGTGCAGACTTTACTGCCGTCGAACAACAGATGCTTAAAAAATGGGCAACTGAAAATACTTTTCACAAATCACTGGATAAAACGAAATCTGGTCGTCCATTTTCGTTCTATGATGGTCCTCCGTTTGCGAACGGCTTGCCACATTGGGGGCATTTGGGTGTATCTGTTGTCAAAGATATGGTGTCACGTTTCCAAACAATGATGGGGCGCCATGTGTCACGTGAGTTGGGATGGGATTGTCACGGTTTGCCGGCTGAAAACTCGGTTGAAAAAAAGCAGGCTCGCCCCGCCAAAGATATCGTTGGCACCGATGGTATTGCCGCGTTCTGTGATATGTGTCGTACAGACGTTATGACATACACCAACGAATGGAATGCATTTATTACGCGTATGGGGCGTTGGGTTGATATTGGTGACGGCTATGGATACAAAACCATGGATAAGAACTATATGGAATCTATGCTGTGGACATTGAAAAGCCTGTATGAAAAGGGGCTGTTGTACAAAGATTACAGTGTTAATCCATATGACTGGGTCAACGGTACGGTTGTATCTAATTCCGAAGCGTCCCAGGATTATCGTGAAATTGTTGATGATGCGGTGACTGTTTGGTTTGAATTGGAAAATGGCGACCGCGCAATTGCCTGGACAACAACACCGTGGACATTGCCTGCGAATTCTGCATTGGCGGTAAATCCAAATATGACATATCTGCGTATGCAGGATACAGACGGTGCAGTCTATGTTATCGCAGAAAGTCGCCTAAAGGCATACGAAAAACAATTCGCCACCACAACCGAAATTGGTCGTGTGTCGGGCGCAGAATTGGCGGGTATGCACTATACGCCACTGTTCCCATACTATGTGGGCCAGTCTGATTTATTATACCAGGTAATCCCAGCGGACTATGTATCTGATTCTGATGGTACGGGTATCGTTCACATTGCCCCGGCATACGGTGCAGACGACTTTTGGGCGGCAAAAAACATCGACCCAAAGTTCCCTGTACTATTGAATGTTGATACATATGGAAACTTTGATGAAACTGTTGTTGACTTTGCCGGTCAAAACATCTTTGCGGCGACACCTGCAATTTTGGATTGGTTAAAACAGAACGGCAAACTGGTTAAAAAAGAACAATATAAACACAGTTATCCATTTGGCGACCGCAGCAAAGAAAAGTTAATCTATCGCGCGACCGATTCTTGGTATATTGATGTTCCAAAAATCAAAGACCAATTATTGGCTAATAATACAAAGGTTAATTGGACATCGGCGGGTGAACGTTTCCGTATGTGGATTGAAGGTGCGCGTCCATGGTCAATTTCCAGAAACCGTTTCTGGGGTATGCCATTGCCAATCTGGGAACGCGACGGCGAATACAAAGTGTTTGGTTCAATCGCAGAACTGGAAGAATTCTTTGGGGTCAAAGTTGACGATTTGCATCGTCCAACGTTGGATAAGTTAACCAAAGATGGTTGGGTACGCATACCAGACGTATTGGATTGCTGGGTTGAATCTGGTTCTATGCCGTGGGCATCATTACACTATCCGTTTGAAAATGTCGAAAAATTCAATGCGACATTCCCTGCCGACTATATTATCGAAGGTCAGGACCAAACCCGTGGTTGGTTCTATGCGCTGATGGTGTTGGCGACGGCATTGTTTGACAAGCCTGCATTTATGGCGGTATCTGCCAATGGTATGGTTGTGGACGAAAATAAAAAGAAGTTCTCGAAATCGTTGCGCAATTTTGTTAACCCAGAACAGCAGATTGAACAGTATGGTGCGGACGCGGTACGTTTGTATATCTTGGGGTCTAACTTTATGAAGGCCGAACCTGTTCCTGTTGATAAAGAAGGCAAAGTATTCGTTGAATCCACCAAGACAATCCAAACACCATTGTGGAACGCGTATCACTTCTTTACATTGTACGCGAATGCGGGCAATGTGACGGCACGCGAAATGACCATGCCAACAAACCCGTTGGATAAATATATCTTGGCGGAATTGAATATGCTGACGGACGTTGTTCGTGATGCATTGACTGAATATAAACCGGATGCGGCGGTCAAAGAATTTGTGCGATTCTTGGACGTCTTGAACAACTGGTACATCCGTCGTGGTCGCGCGCGTTTCTGGGACGAAGAACAGGCTGCATTTGACACTCTGTACACGGTTTTGACACGTTTCTGTCGTGTGCTGGCACCGTTTGCGCCATTTATATCAGAATATATCTATACAAACCTTACAGGCGAAGAATCTGTGCATTTGACATCGTTCCCAGAAACGGTTGCCGCCGATACAAAAATCGTGGACGATATGCGTCGTGTACAGGCAATTGTATCCGTGGGCAAGCAATTACGTGAAGCGTATAAATTGCGCAACCGTCTGCCATTAAATTCATTGACGGTGGCTGGGGTGAATATGCCCGAATACGCAGATATTATCCAGGACGAACTGAATGTCAAATCGGTTGTGTTTAAAGAATCGTTTGGTGATATAGCGGACAGTTTTGTGTATCTAATTACACCAAAAATCGGTGCACGTTTGGGGGGCGCGTTGCGGGAAATCATCCCATCTGTCAAACGTGGTGATTATGAATTGGTGGGCGACAAATTGGTTGCTGCGGGTCATGAATTAAATGCAGATGAATTTGAAATGCGTCTGACAATGCGTGACGGCGTATCTGGTGCTGCGTTGCCGGACAATACGGCGGTTGTTGTGCTGGACACAGATGTTAATTCAGAATTGGTTGCCGAAGGTTTGGCGAACGATGCACTGCGCTTTATCCAAGATACTCGCAAGGCAGCGGGTCTGGACGTGTCTGACAGAATCGTTTTGACATATTCGGCTGACCCTGCGTTGGCAAACGCGATGGACGCGCATAAAAAACGCATTATGCGCGAAGCGTTAATTGTGGAAATGCTTCCTGGCGATGGCGAATATGAAGACAATGTCGAAGGATACAGCCTGGCAATATCTGTTAAAAAAGCATAAAATAAAAACAAAGGAAAATAACTATGGTAAAAACAGAAAAATATTGTGGTGCACCGCATATGGCGTGCGCTGCGCGAAACAAAGAAACGGGCAGATGTACTAGTGTGTCTGAATGCCTGAGCGCAATGGAATTAATGCCAACAGGTATGGAAAGATTGTTGCTGCGCCATCTGTGCAATGTTGCAAAACAAAATGAACAGATTTTGGCAGAATTAGCGCAATTAAAACTTGGGCGTGTGAAATAAAATGTCGCTATCGCCGCAAAGATATTTTGAATTGGTGCCCCCGACCGTAGATATGACAATACGGTCGGAACTGTATCATACCAATGAATTTAACTTTGCGGTGGCGGTGATTTTATCAGCCCAGGCGACCGATAAAAAAGTGAACGAAGTTACCCCCGCGTTATTTGCCGTTGCCCCCACACCACAAAAAATGCTGGAATTGGGGATTGACGGATTAAAAGCGCATATCAAGGTTATTTCCTTTTTTAATAACAAGGCAAAAAATATTATTGCGCTGGCAGAACGTCTGGTCGCAGAAAATATGACGGATACGTTTCCAGAAAAATACCACAACCGCGACGAATTAATGCGGTTGCCGGGTATCGGTCAGAAAACGGCAAATGTCATCTGTAATGTTTTGTGGCACGCACCAAATATTGGTGTTGATACACACGTTTTTCGTAATGCGCATCGATATGGCTGGGTTGATGATGCAGACAATACACCTGAAAAAGTTGAGCGCAAATTACTGCAAAAAATTCCAAAAAAATATCACCCAATTGTAAATCATGTAATGGTATTGCACGGGCGATATGTATGCAAGGCGCTGCGCCCTGAATGCGCAAAATGCGCGGTTGCGAAATGGTGTAATTGCGGCGACAAAAGAATCTAGATTTTTTATTCTTAATCCAGATAGACAAAGCACTGTGGTGCAACGCGCAACCCGAAATCTGACAAAGATTTTGGTATATTGTATTGTTCTGGTTCGTCCAGAACGAATGCAAATGCTGTATCGCATCCATAAAAGTAAGAATCAAAAAACTCCTGTGTAATTCCTGCGTTCTTTTGCGTGGTTTTCCACACATCACTTGGTGCGCCAATTATAATTCCGCGTACTTTGACTGAACCAACAACGCGCCCAATTGGACGTGTAGCGTAAATGACAATTTTATCGATTGGTTTGCGTGGTATGGTTCGACGAAATTCAAAACATTTTTGCGTCGATAAAATTTTTTCTACAAATTCTGGCTTAATTGCCAATAATATTGTTGCCATATAAAAAAACTTGCCATCCCGAATTAGGGCGGGATGACAAATTATCCCTTATCTTGTTTCTTTATTACTTAAGAACGGTCGGCGCCCAATCACCAGTATCGATGTTTTGCAGTGCGGCGGGTAAATCTGCGCTTTGCATAACATTCCATTTTTGTGTTCGTCCAAATGGTCCAATTTTACCACGTACATTCAGGCTGTCTGTTTTGTCTTGCCAGATAACGCTGGAATAAATCTTGCCAGATTTAGGGTCCATAATTTTCCCGTTGCTAAATTCTTTGTCTTTTGCGTCCCACTCCATATCCCAGATAATATCCAAACCAACCATTTTCGGTTCACCTTTTACTTTTTCTGCCGCGCGTGTTGGATTTTCCAGCGTTTCAGAAACCGCACCATTTGCATCGTACAGTGCAACGATACGTCCCGCTAATTCGGTTTTGTCGCCATCTTGGTATTCATACAGTTGTACAATTGACTTTGGTGTATTGGTTTCGTCGTCGATTGTCTGATACAGGCCAATATGTGGCAATGCGGCGAATGCCCCGATCGGCATCAGCGTGCCCAAAATAAATGATAAAATTTTCATATTCTATTCCTTTTCTTTTTTTACTTGTACATATATGGACGCTATAAATCTTACAAAGTGAAAAAAATAAATGCAATAAACTAATTACAATAAGGTTGACAAACGTATGCTTTGTGCTAACCTTGGTCAAAAGGATAAATTAAAATGTCGAATGGTAAATATATGTCGGGCCGCGATTTTAAAAAGATGATTTTCGGCGCAATGCGCACCGCGCATATTTCTGCCCTGGTTGATCCCAGTGGTCAATTACGTGAATATTCGTTTCTGATGCCTGGTGGCGAAATAGCTGTGTTAAGTTGGGAATCTTTTGATGCAGAAAGTGAGTATATCATAGAGATAAACGAGCGCGAAATAATATCGGTTGTTATTCCAAAGGGGCGTAAGATTTTCTCGGACGAAGAACAAATGGTTTTAGACATCTTTCGTGTGTGTGCTGTCCAGGTAATACTGCAAGAACAGGTGATGCTGCACCTGCATAAAAATTCAAAAACGTATTCTTGAAACTAAATTGCGCGCACCACGCGACAGAATGTGACGCCATAAACTTCGGTTGCGCCTGCTGCTATTAATACACGTCGTAATTCAGAAAAAGTCGCCCCACTGGTCATAACATCATCAACCAGTAAAATCTTTTTTCCACGTATTTTGTCTGGGTGTGCCACAGAAAATACGCCGCGAATATTTTCTGCGCGTTCACGGTTGTTTTTGTGTCCCATATTGTCACGATGTTTTCGTTTGACTGAATCTAAATCCATTTTTATTCCTGTGGCGCGTGCAATAGGGCGTGCCAACAGGGTTGCCTGATTGTATCCGCGTTTGAATAAACGACGTGCGGCCAGCGGCACGGGCATAATAATATCTGCATCGATTTCAATATCGCGCAAAGCCCACATCATTGCGCGTGACATAAAATTTGCGTATCTAATTTTCCCGCCGTGCTTAAAAGGCAGCATTGCATTACGTGATGCGGCATCATACACACAGGCCGAACGTATCCAGTCCAATTCAGATTTCCCTGCAGCACAAACAGGACACAGTGGTGCATTACCTAAATCCAAATCTGCCGGAAAAGGGTAGCCGCATTTTATGCATTTTGGATTGTCTATCCAATTCATTTCTGCCCAGCAGGTGGCGCACAGTTCGCCGTGTACTGAAACCGGCGTATCACATAACGGACACGCCGGAGGAAACAGGAACTCTAATACCTTGTTAAATTTAATCACCAGGTCATACTTTTATATGTTTTGCTGCCAGTTGTATCGCCAAAAATATCACGTTTTTGTTTTGTCAGTGTTTCATATTGATCGCTGGAAATTATGCGCAATACAAAACCTTGTTCGTCACGATTTGACAGAACTGGAACAATTCTTTGCTGTGAAACACCGTTGTCTGTCAGGACTTGTTCAACAATGGCCAACCTGCGTGCGGCCAACTTGCGTCCATCTTTGGTTTTTGTCATATGTTCTGGAATGGCCAATTGTACTGCACGAGTTGGTTTGCTGACCACGATTCCTGCATATTCTGTTAACAGGTTATAATTTTCGCGTGACAATGCGGAATCTTCGTTTCTGAATTTGATTTTTATTTCCAGTGGGCGAATGCCGCTGCCTTCGGAAATATCGCGCTGTGCGGTAAATCCTTCGATAGATGTGCTCATATCACTGGCGACATCAAAGCGGCTGTCAACGGAATAAGTTGACAGGTGTTTATTTTCCGACAGGAATGTTTTTCTGAATGCCTGACGCAGTTCAGCCGGTGTCATTTTTGTCATATCGTCGCGCACCGCCGCGATTCGTGGAGAAGTATTTTTTTCAACGCTGCGTACAATCACGTCATCGTCCATTGGCACAACCATACGGCGCACAGATACCGATTCTGTGCTGGCCCGTTCCACAGGTTCTGTGGCGGCAAATAAATTTTGCGATTCGACGGTCGCTGGTTTTGTTTCTATGATTGGTGCAGCGATAACGCGGGATGAAACATTGTATGCGCTGTTGTCTGCGCGTCTTTGCAGTTCGTTCAGGCGTGCAATCTGGGCGTCGATTTCAGCCATAGGTTCTGTAATGTTTTGTTTTGTAATCTGGGCTGTGCCCGCGACCGCCTTGTTATCAATGCTTTCTTCTGGCAACAGGTTGTCGGAACGAATTACAGAAAACTCATCCGGCATCGGCATACGCAGTGCAAAGTTATTATCATTATTATTGTTGTCTGTATTTTTTGCCCATAAATCATTGCTGGGGCGACGCGGCATTAAAACATCGTTTGCTGCAACAATCTGTTCGCCCATATCAACCGATGTTTTTACCGTTGGCGCGATGGGGGTAGTGTTGCGTGCCACGACTGTTTTTTTGCGTGTGGGTTGTGTGCGTTGTTTTTGTGTTTGTTCAACCGCTTCGCCAAATGCGCTGCGCGCGGAAACGCCGCCCGATGCAATGTTTACAACCGGCAGTCCCGCCCCAGCAATTGTTGGCAATACGATAAACAAAGACAATACGCTGACTGTAAAATGACGCATAACTTTCTTTCCTTCCGTTGTTATCATAGAACAAATGACGAATCGCACGCAAGTGGAAAATATTGTTTTAACGACAATGTCTTGCATAAAAATAAATGATTGTTATAATCTGGGCGAACAACAAACCAAAGGATATTTTTATATGTTAAAAAAGACGGATGTGGTTTTATTTGATTTTGATGGGACATTATCTGGATTGGATTCAAATGTTGCGTTTGCGCGTTATTGTTTTCGTCGCAGTATTCGTCCTTGGCTGTTTTTGCCTGTGATGGGTATCTGCGCTATTGCCCGTTGGGTACGTCCAGACGGCGTTTGGTGGCGTGAAAACATTCGTCGTTTTATGACGCCAAATATGGTTAAAAAATTTGCCCCTGGATTTATTAAACAGCACAAACGTGAACGTTTTGGGTGGGCCAAGGAAAAGGTTCAGTCTGAACGTGATGCAGGTCGTAAAGTTTTAATGATTTCAGCCAGTCCAGATTACTTGTTGCCTGCATTGGTTCGTGATATGAAATTTGATGCGGTCTTTTGTTCCAAGATGGACAAGACAAAGCCCTGGAAGTATGAGTTTTTATGTTGGGGCAAAAACAAAGTCTTGGTTATGGACGAATGGGCGTGCCAGAACAAGATTATTCCGCATGTGGTTCGTGCCTATTCGGACAGCAAGTCTGACCTGCCTATGATGGAAATTGCGGACGAACAAGTCTGGATTGATAAAAAGACAGGTTTGCGAAAATAGTCCTGATGAATTCTTATGTCAATAATGTTAAAGTGTTTCTGTGAAAATCATAGAAACACTTTTTGATTTGCTAAGTGCGTCCGCAGGTGCAATGTGCGGTGCATTGGTCACATTTATGCTGGGCCAGCGTCGTACAAAAACTATGTCGTCCCAGTTGGTAATCAGTCGCCAGGCGCTGGAAGAAATAAAAATAAAAAATGAGGACCTGTTAAAGCAAATCCAGGAAAAAGAAAACATAATTTTACAGATGCAGATGCAAATCTTGGAACAAAAAGCTGCGTCAAAACGTAAAACAAAAAAGTCTAAAAACTAAATGTTTGCAAACGTGGTGTTTTTATCTTAAAATCTGCTTATTATGAAATTCAAAAAATTCTTGCGCATACTATTAAATGTGTTTTTTTGGGCCTTTGTTGCTGGTATTGCGACATTGGCGGCATTGGTTTTGATTTATGGTCACGATTTACCTGATTACAAGAAATTGGCGACATACGCGCCACCTGTTGCGACGCGGTTGTATGCGTCGGATGGTTCTTTGTTGCAGGAATATGCCGAAGAACGTCGTGTGTTTATCGACTATGCGGATATGCCGCCTATGCTGGTTAATGCATTTATTGCGGCCGAAGATCAAAATTTCTGGACGCATCCCGGCATTGATGTCCAGGGTATAACGCGTGCGTTGGCAAACAATGCTATGCGCGCGATGGGGCGTGACACTACATTGTCTGGTGCGTCCACAATTACGCAACAGGTTGCCAAGAATTTCTTTCTGACATCTGAACGTACAATTTCGCGTAAAATTAAAGAAGCGATACTTGCGTTGCGTTTGGAACGCAGTTTTTCAAAACAGCATATTTTAACATTGTATATGAATCAAATATTCCTGGGTGCGCGTGCATATGGTGTTGGTTCTGCTGCGCTGATGTACTTTAATAAACCCGTGTCTGAATTATCGTTGGCGGAATGTGCGTTTTTGGCATCTCTGCCCAAGGCTCCAAACAATCGCACCCGTGCGGTGGAACGTCGCAACTATGTTTTGCGCCGTATGGTCGAAGAAGGATTTATAACCCAGGCTGCTGCTGATGCTGCCGCCGCCGAGGAGTTAAATATCAACAGTGGCTTTACCGCCCAAATGGAAGAAGATTTCCAATATTTTGCCGAAGATGTCCGTCGTCAATTGCTGGCGATGCTTGGGCGTGAAACGCTGTATAACCAGGGGTTGTATATTAAAACGACGATTGTGCCTGAATTTCAGCGTGCTGCCGCCGCCGCTTTGAACAAAGAATTGGACGCGTATAATGCGGGTCGTACCGATAAATTGCAGGGTGCTATTATTGCGATGAATCCGCATACGGGGCGCATTGTTGCGATGACCGGCGGTCGTTCTTTCCGTGACAGTTCTTTTAACCGTGCGACCCAGGCGTATCGTCAAATTGGTTCGACTATTAAGCCGTTTGTTTATTTGGCGGCATTGGAACGTGGCTACAGTCCCCAGACAATGATTTTGGACGCCCCGATTGTTGGCTGGCGTGAAAACGACACGTTGTGGAAGCCTGAAAATTACGATAAAAAATTCCTGGGGGATGTGCCATTGCGTTTATCGCTGGAAACATCACGCAATGTTCCAACGGTACGTTTAGTGGAACAGATTGGAACAAAAAACGCCATTGAATCCGCCCAGCGTTTCGGCGTTTATCCATCGGATATGAAGAATGTAAATCTGTCAATGGCATTGGGGTCTGGTGAAACGACATTGGAAAAATTGGTACTGGGATATTCGGCCTTTGTAAATGGTGGGCGCGCGATTAAGCCAAAATTAGTTGACTATGTAGAAGACAGGTATGGTCGTCTGATTGATGGTACGCAAACTGACATTGTTGATTGGTCAGAAGATTTGACCCCGCCCGAAACATCAGATGAATCCGAACCTTTGTCTGATCCGCAAAGCCTTTATCAAATGGTGTCGATTTTGCAGGGTGCGGTTGAACGTGGTACCGGCAAACAGGCGCGTGTTCCTGGGCATACAATTGCTGGGAAAACAGGTACTTCGAACGATGTCAAGGATGTATGGTTTGTAGGTTTTTCTAAAAACTTGATTGCTGGGGTATATCTGGGCTTTGATACGCCAAAGTCGCTGGGGCGTGGTGCGGGCTCGCATATGGCGGCGCGCGTATTTGCGGACTTTATGCGTGTGGCATTGGCAAATGACAAAAATCAGCCTTTTGCGGTTCCTGACGGTATGACCTTTATGCGTGTTAATCGTCGCAGTGGTGCGTCTGCCGCCGCTGATCCAGATGGCACAATTATTCAAGAGGTGTTCAAACCTGGTCAGTCCCCAAACCCGGCGCCCAGCAAAAAATCGGTCGGGGCCAGTGCAGTTGTCGGTGGCGTCTTTTAATTCTTATAATAACATTTGTTTATAAAATCTTTTGTGATAGAATGTCAGCATAAGGAAAAGGATTATTTATGCTGACAGACTTTTTTTTGAATCACGGACTTTTATTTTTTTACAGTGGTTGGGCCCAGTTTGCGGGTGGTTTTTTTGCGGCTTTTATGGTGATGTTGTTGTTCGGTCGCCCGTTTGTTCGCTGGATGCGCAATTTTCAGAAAAAGGGTCAACCAATCAGTGAAAATGTCCCAGAATCGCACCGTAAAAAGGCGGGCACTCCAACTATGGGTGGAATTTTGATAGTTTTTGCGATTTTATTGGGTGGTATACTGTTTATGCCGATGCGCGATTCATTGGCTGGCTGGACGGCGTTAGTGTCGCTGGTTATGTTTGGTGCGCTGGGGTTTGTTGATGACTATAAAAAAGTGACCAGCCAATCCAAAAAGGCATCAAATGGTCTGTCCCCGTTGACGCGTCTGGTGGTCGAAGGTGTGTTTGTTGTAATCTTGGTTTTGCTGATTTCGCGTACTATGCCAATAAACGTTGCGCCTATGTCACTGGCGTTGCCATTTGGTTTGGAAATTCAGTTAGGGCTGATATATTACGTTTTTGCATATTTTGTAATTTGTGGTGCGGCCAACGCAACCAATATCACAGATGGGTTGGACGGAATGTTGTCTAAACTGTATTTGCCGGTTTTGTTGGTTTTGGTTGTGGCACTGTACATTGCGACACGTCTTGGGCGACACGATGCGGTGATGTTGTTAGATAATGCGAATTGCCTGTATGCTGTTTTAGGTGCCGCATTTGGTGCGGTTCTTGGTTTTTTGTGGTATAATTCTAAGCCTGCATCAATATTCATGGGCGATGTTGGTTCGCTTGCGCTGGGTGGCTTTATGGGGACGATTGCGATGTTGCTGCGTTCCGAGATTATTATGGGTATCGCCGCCGGTATGTTGGTTTTGATATTGTTGTCTTCGTTTATCCAGACAATGTATTTCAAGGTGACGCGCAAAGTGACGGGTACTGGTCGTCGCGTGTTTTTGCGTGCTCCGCTGCATCATCACTTCGAAGAGCTGGGTTGGTCAGAAACTAAAATTGTCGAACGATTTTTTATATTATCGATATTGTTTTCAGGGCTTGCGCTGGTAGTATTAAAATTCGCTTAAATATTTGATGTATTGGGGGTGTTATGTCTTGGATTACGCACAGTGAAGACAGTAAATTAACGGATTGGTATTTTGAAATAGACCGACGTCTGTTGGGTTGTGTTTTACTGCTGATTGGTTTGTCGACTATATTTGTTGTGTCGGCAGGTTCTGTTGCGGCCGAACGGATTGGAATGCCTTGGTATTTTTACCTGGTCAAGGCCATACCGTTTTATATCCTGGGGTTGATTTTTTTATTTGGGTCCAGTTTTTTGAATAAAAAATGGGTTTTACGTCTGTCTGCGGCGAATTTGTTGTTTGGTTTGGCTTTGTTGCCATTAACGGTTGTTGCGCCGCATATTATTAATAATTCTGCGCGATTTGTGTCATTTGGTTTTTTTAATATTATGCCTGCGGATATTATGAAGCCTGGCTTTATAGTAATGACTGCATACTTTCTGTCACGAATGAAGGACAGGTATGGCACGAATATATTTTTGAACAAAGATGCGTGGCGCTTTGATACCTGGCTCAGTTGGATATATTACTTGGCGCTGTTTGGATTGGTTGTGTTTATTGTGTTTAATCATCCTGATTTTGGAACGGCTGTGCTGTATTTGCTGGTATTTTGTGCTATGGTGTTTTTGGCGGGGTTGCCATTGATGTTTATTCCTGTTTTTGCCTGTGTCGGGCTGTTGATGTTGACGATTGCGTTCTTTACATTGGGGCACGTTCATCGTCGTATAATTGCATTTTTTACAGGCACGGGCGACACATACCAGGTTGATAATTCCATAGATTCCATTCGTCACGGTGGGTTACTGGGGTCTGGTGACGATGCGTTTGTTAAACAGTATTTACCCGACGTGCACACAGACTTTATCTTTGCGGCCATTGCCGAAGATTTGGGTGCGATTATGGCGTGTGGCTTGTTGGTTTTGTTGTTTTATGTATTCCGTCGTTTGATAACAAATGCGACAAATGCACGTGATTTGTTTGTGTTGTACGCAACAGGTGGTGCGGCGGCGTTATTTGGAACCCAGATATGTTTTAATATGTTAACGACATTGAACTTGTTCGCGCCCAAGGGGATGACGTTGCCATTTATATCATACGGGGGCAGTTCGCTGTTGGCCTATTGTCTGTTGTTTGGAATGATTTTGGCAATTGTTCGCGAAGATAAATGGAAACAGTAAATATAGGGGATAAAGATGAAAATATGGATTGCAACAGGTGGTACTGGTGGACACGTTTATCCTGCATTAAGTGTTGCAGAATGTTTGGCTGAACGTGGTCATAAAATAACAATTTCCTGTGATGGTCGTGTGCGCGATATGGTGCGTCGTGGTGCACCGTCCGGTACACATTTTGTTCATGTTTGGGCGTCTGGGGTTGGCGCAAAAAGCCGTGCAAAACAAATCTGGGCATTGACCAAGATTGCTGTATCTGCAATTGCTTTGACGTTGCGTTTTATGGTGTTGCGTCCAAAACGTGTTGTTGCATTTGGCGGTTATGCGTCTGTTCCTGCGGTATTTGCGGCACATGTATGGCGTATACCAACATTTTTGCACGAACAGAATGCGGCAATTGGTCGTGCGAATAAATTTGCAATGCGTTGGGTGAAAACCTTGATGACCAGTTTCCCCAGCGTGTCTGGTATTCCAAACACAACAACGCGGGTTGTGTATACGGGATTACCGGTACGCCGTGATTTTATAGCTGTGTCTAATTCGCCATTGCCAAATGAATCAAAATTATTGGTGACTGGTGGTTCGCTTGGGGCGCAAATTTTAGATGATGTGGTACCTGCCGCGATCGCTTCTATGAAAAATAAAAAGATGTTTGTCACGCACCAAACGCGCCCAGAAAATGTTGCGCGCCTGCAAAAGTTTTATGCAGACAATAAAATTCGTGCAAATGTTTTATCGTTTATTCACGATATGGCGGGAGCGATTGCGGGTTCAGACCTTGTTATCGGTCGCAGTGGTGCCAGTACAGTTGTGGAATTACAAACTGTTGGTCGTCCGGCGATATTGGTGCCTCTAAATATCAATCCGGACCAGGCTGCAAATGCCGCGTCTTTTGCTAAAACAGGTGGTGGATTTTCGATTGAACAATTTAAGTTTACACCACGTTGGTTGTCATCCACGCTGACGGAATTGTTTGATAATCCATCTCGTCTGGAAAAAATGGCGGTCAAGGCGCGCGTTGAAAACAATGCAGTTAATTTGATATGCGATGTGGTCACGAAATAATAAGAACCGCCGAATGGCGGTTTTTATTTTTTCTTGCACGAAAATTCTGTGCCGATTTTGTTTTGGATTTCGTCTTGCTGACGTTCGAATATAATTTGTTCACGTGTTTTGATATTGTTGCGAACCAAGAATCTATTTTGATTTTCTATATACTTTTTTTGTTGTTTGGAATCCAGGGCTGCGATTTGTCGTCCGCGTTCAGTGTTAAAAAATTCTGGTCTGAATTCGTATTCCCACGACAGTCTTATTCTGTCACCATCCCACAGACACGCAGACACGCCGTCTGGGGCAATGCGACCTGTGGTATGATTTTCGACGGCATATAAAATCTGTTGTGCGGTTTTTTCGGGGATGTCTTTATAATTGCGTGCCAAAAAATCGCGTCCGATAATCGCGGCCTGTGGACCGTGCTCTGTGCACCATGCATCGTGTTCACGTGCGCAGTCGTGCAGAGCCGCCGCCAGCATTACAGGTAATACATCCTGTTTAATATACAGTGCAATATCTATGGCGAACATTGCGACCTGACAGGTGTGGCTAAGCCCGTGATAACCAAATCTGGATTGTGTTGTAATTTTTTCGATTTGAGGCAGTATCTGCTCAAAGAACAAATGTGTGTAGTAAACTTTGTCGAATTTCATTTTTTTATAATCTTATATATTTTTAGATAAAAGGCTTGCAAAAAATATATTAAAATGTATAATGATTAAAAATTTTAATAATTTTCCAAACCAACAACATTATACAGGTGAAACATATGGCGCGCAAGGAATTTGTACGTTTAATGGAAGAAAATATTTGGATTCTGGATAAAATAGCCGACAAAGTCCGTACGGATCGTGTAGATACAACGGGCTATTCTCGTCAGATGATATCAATCTTGGTGCGTTTGCACAATGGTGGTCGTGCGCGATTAAAGGACATTGCGCGTCGTGAACACGTGTCAGCGCCAAATTTATGTGCCGCATTTAGAAAACTAGAGGCGGACGGAATGGTTGCTCGTACAATTGACGAAGATGATCGTCGCAATACCTGGTATTGCGTATCGTCTGATGGTGCGGAATTGGCACGTGCTGCAATGGAAGTGTTTCGAGCTGGTATTGAACGCGTGTTTTCGTCGTTGTCTCGTGAAGACGAAGCGCGTCTGACTGGTGCGCTGCGTACTATGCGCGATGTTATTAAAAAGGTGGAGTTAAATAATGAGCAAAATTAAAGCCATATCAATGGTCGCATTTATTTGCGCCGGTGTATGTTTTTCGCCGGCGTATTCTTTGGACTTGTCGTTAAGCGGCGCTGTTGAAAAAATTGAAAAAGAATCGCACGATTTAAAACGTGCCCAAGCAAATGTGAACAAAGCCGAAGCGTCTCTGGATGCTGCTAATGCAAACCGTTGGTTTTCATTAGAAGGTACCGCATCCTATATGAATTTGGTGAATATTGAAAATCCATCTAAGTCAATGGGGATTGAATTGCCGCCTGCATTGGGTGGTTTGATTTCTGAATCGTTAAAGGACCAGTCTGTATACATCGAGATTCCAGATAATATTTTTTCTGCAGGATTGTCACTGACCCAGCCTATTTATACATTTGGCAAAATCGGCAACGCGGTAAAGTCGGTAAAGTCTGCAATAAAAATGGCTGAATCTTCGCGTGAATTAACCCGTCGCGAGGTGCGCTATGCGGCCGCTGATTTATATTGGACGGCCAAAATGACAGATGAAATGGTTGTGCTGGCACAAAAGGATTTAAAGAATGCGCAAACCGCAAAAAGTAAATTAACATCTGCGGGGCGTGCGCATCGCAGTAATTTGTTAAAAATAGAATCGGATATTATTTCCAAAGAAGTAAATTTAGCCCAGACTAAATTTAATCGCGATACTGCGCACCGTATGTTAAAAATTATGGCGGGCATAGATGTTAACGAAGAGTTGGTGCTGACTGATAATTTCCCAACAGAATTTTCTGCATTGAATGCGCCGGAATTAAAATCCACACCCCAGTGGGAACTTTTGGATGAACAGGTAAATATGTACGAACGTCTGGCGCGTTCCAAGCGTGCAAACAATTACCCAACATTGGCGGCAACTGCATCATATACATATTCTGCAATGTCTGGCGACGCAGGGCATTTATTTGATGAACGTGGTGGCCAGTCTGCGTATTGGGGACTTGCGCTGCAAATGCCGATATTTAATGGTGGCCTTAATCGTGCCAATGCCACGGTCGAAGCGATGAATGCCGCCGCTGCGCGTGAAGATTTAGCGCAATCTAAAAAAGTCACAACTGAACAATATAATACTGCGATTGCTCGGTACGATATGTTGCGTGATAATTTGGTGTCATTGGAAAATGCGCGTGATTTGGCGCAAAAAACGTATGACTTATCGCAGAATCGTTTTGCGTCTGGTCAAACATCGGCCGTTGAATTGGCAGATGTGTCGGCGGGGCTTTATTCGTTGGATGTATCTGTATTACAGATGAAGTACAATATTTTAATGTCTGCGGAAACTGTGAAAAAGTTAGGTGAATAAAAATGGAAAAAATACAAATTGCAATGGCAACAAAAAGGTTCAAAAAAATCGTTTTCATATCATTGATGGCTGTATTATTGGGTTGGGTGATATTCCGCTTTGCGGTTGTTGCCTCTGAAAACGCGCGTTTTGTTTACAATGCGACACGCGTTGCAGCGGATTCTGGCACACCTGTTATGGTGACAGAAATGTCAAAAAAGACCGGCGTGTTGTACGAACCGCTATCGGTAAAAAACAATCGTGCATATGTATCTGCGTCATGTGCGTCAAAACTGCGTGCTGGTCAAAAGGTTGCTAATGGGAAAATTGTATCTGTGTCAACCGACATAGATTTTGATACGGGTATGTACATTGTGCGTACATCTGGTGTGTCAGATGGTTTGCAGATGGCTGAATTTTCTGCGACGGGATATTTTGTTCCGTTGTACGCAATCACAGGCAGTACGGTATACGTTGTTGAAAACGGTGTCGCAACAGCGCGTGATATCAAAATTGCCCGCCAAGATTCTGAAACCGCATACGTTGAGTCAGGTTTAAAAAATGGTGACCTGGTTATCTTGTCATCGGTACGCGCCGGCGACAAAGTTCAAATAAAAAAATAATATCAGAGCAGGGGGTATAAATTATGTTAAAATTTTTCGTTCGCAGACCAATTACAACAATAATGTTTGTTTTGGTATGGGTTGTATTGGGTTTAGTTTCATTTCCGAATATGAATGTTGAACGCACGCCTGCGTTGGATTTTCCTATGGTGACGGCGACGTTTATTTATCCTGGGGCAGCGCCATCTGAATTGGAAACCCAGGTTGTAAAGCGCGCCGAAGACGCGATGAGTGAAGTTTCAGAATTAAAGAAAATCACATCGTACGTCTATGAAAACAGCGCAATGGTAATGGCTGAATTTAATCTGGGCGTAAACGTTAACGACAAAGCAAACGAAGTAAAAACAAAATTAGATTCACTGATTTCAGAATTTCCATCCGATATGGAAAATCCTGTTGTTGAAAAGTTGAATCCACTGCAACAGTCCGTGGTTGATATTGTAATTCGCGGCGCCGACGCACGTGCGGTCGAAGAATATGTTGATGATATTTTATCCACCAAGATTACAGGCGTCCAAGGTGTGGCCAGTTTATCCGTATTTGGTGGTCGTGAACGCGCAATCAGAATCGCATTAAATCCAGATTCTATGGCGGCGCACGGTGTGACTGTGATGGATGTTGTATCGGGCCTGGGGTCACATAACCTAAATGTACCTGGTGGCAAGATAGAAACATCGTACAATTCATCGAACGTCCGTTTTATTGGTGAATTTGCATCCATAGATGAAATTGCGAATTTACGCCTGACCACATCCGAAGGAGACAATTTTAAATTATCTGATATTGCACAAATTTCAGATGCCGCACGTGATATTGAAAATGGTGCGCGCTATAACGGCGAACCTGTTGTAATTGCGTCAGTGGTCAAGGCATCCGACGGTAATGCGGTAAATATTTCTGGCGAATTGCGTGAAAAAATGCCTGAATTTCAGGCTGACCTGAAAAGTCATTTTCCAGACGCCGAAATGTTAATTGTATCAGACTCTTCAATTGCTGTATCTGATGAAACAGACAGTACAATTAACGGTATTATTTTGGGTGTTTTGTTAACGGTATTGGTATTGTTGGCATTTACGCGCAACTGGCGTTCGACCGTTATTGCGGGTGTTGTTATCCCGGCGTCTTTGGTTGCAGGTTTCTTCTTTATGGATAACAGTAACTTTACAGTCAACGCATTAACATTGCTGGCGTATTCATCTGCATTGGGTACATTGGTGTCGAACGCGATTATTCTGATTGAATCTGCATTGCAGGAAATGCGCGCCGGAAAAAATCCCGAAGATGCCGCAATCGACGGTACGAAAAGCGTTGCGGTATCCGTATTGGCTGGCGTCGGTACAAACGTTGTAGTGTTTTTGCCATTGGCGTTTATGGGTGGGATCGTTGGCCAGTTTATGGTCCAGTTTGGTATGACGGTTGTGTACTTGACATTGTTATCTTTGATGTTCTCATTCACATTGACACCAATGATGATTGCCAAATTCCTGCGTCTGACAGATAAGAATAACAAGTCTGCAAAACAAAAGCAGACCGCATATCCAAAACCAACCAGTACAGGCTGGATGCGTCGCTGGTTTGATTATCAGGCATCTCATCCTTGGCGTGTGATTGGTATGGCTGTGGCGATATTTATTGCATCAACAACATTGATGAAATTTGTTGGTAATGAATTCTCGCCTACAACGGACGCGAATGAAATTACAATTACTGCACGTGCACCAATGGGGTCGACATATGAAAAGTCTGAATCGATCGCGGTTCAAATCGAACAGCGTTTGAAACAATTCCCCGAAATTGCTGCGACGACCGTAAAAATTGGTGACCAGGGTTTACAGAATATCGATATAACGATTGAATTGGTTGATGTTTCTGAACGCGATTTGTCCGACAAAATGTTGGCCCAGAAAATTCTGCCAGCAATTGCGGATATTCCGGACGCAGAAATTCAAATCCGTGCAGGCGAAGCGCAATCGGCCGGTTCTTCGTCGGACTTGGTGTTGAATTTGTTTGGTCCAGACGACGCAAAACGCGAAGCGTACGCGGCACAAATTATCGATATGATTAACCAGATTCCCGAAGTTCAATCAGCGGTTCGTGCCCAGCAATTGCCTGCGATGGAAACTCAGTTTGTCCCAGACCAAGATAAAATGAATTTCTGGGGTGTTCAAAATGCGTATGCTGGAACAACATTGCGTACTGCATTGTATGGCAACGATGATTATAAATACAAAGAAAATGGCGAAGAATATCCAATCGTTCTGGAATTTGCTCGCCCATTTAAAAATGCGTCATTGTTTGACAATGTGTATGTGAATTCGCAAAAGGGTATGGTTCCATTGTCATCATTGGGTGATGTTAAAATGGAACGCGCCGTTCCAGACATCTTTCGCCAGGATAAAAATCGTTTGACTGAAATCGATATTAATATTGGTAAATCTACAATGGGCCCGGTTCAGGCAAAGATTCAGGCTGGTTTGGATGAAATTGATTGGGAATATGGTTATTACACAGAATTCGGCGGTATGTCTGAATACCAGGTCGAAGCGGCCGCAGAAATCGGAAAAGCCTTTTTGTTGGCGACAATTCTGACCTTTATGTTGCTGGCGGCGATACTGAATTCATTGGCGCATCCATTTACAATCGCAACGTCTATTTTGACCAGCTTTACAGGTGTATTTATCTTGATGTTTTTGTCTGGTGCGACAATGAACATTGGTGCGATGTTGGCCTTTGTTATGCTGGTTGGTTTGGTGGTTAACAATAACATTCTGGTATTGGAACCAACTATTAACCGCATCAACCGTGGCGAAGATATGCACACCGCCCTTTGGGCTGAATTGATGGACAGAAAAAATATGATTTTGATGACATCAATTGCGGTTATGGCAGGTATGGTTCCCCAGTTGTGGTCAATTGACGGTATGAAGGTTGCTATGGGTGCCGTGATGATTGGCGGTATGTTTGCAAGTCTTGTGTTTACATTCACCCTGACGCCTGCGTTGTTCTTCTTGATTGAACGTGCGCGTCATTGGAAACCAAAGTGGCGCAAATAACCAGGTTCCCCCGTTAGACGGGGGATTTTTTATCAATTCCATCGACGTTTCACAAATGTATGTCGAACATTTCCATTGGGATAAATTACAAAACCACCGCCCAGAATTTTATTCTGACAATAACCTGATTTGATATCAAAATAAGAAACAATATATTTTACGTGTTCGTCATCGCACAGTGATTTTATGTTCTGCATCAGTGGCATAAATTTTTGCACATAGACAATATCGTGATATCTATAAATGCCTTTGTCGTGTTTACGGCGCTTGTTTGGTGTATTTGTTTCTTCTCCGTTAATTTGTTTCCAGGTATCAAATGCAAAATAGTGATTAGATGCGCGCGATTTATTAAATTCCAGTTTTCCATCATCACCTACAAACGCAACCAGTTCATTATCGTATGTCGCATAGAAAATAGGTCGTGGTGTCACACAAACAATCCAGGCTCCAGCTAAACAAAATATTCCAAATAAAATATAATTAACTTTTACTTTAATCGGACGCACCAGTATCAGTGCAACAAACCCAATAACAATGCAAATTGTTGCAATATTTGATACGTATGGCACATTAATTATCGCCCAGGGCAGATTTGCAATGCCATCTGCAATCCCTAGTGAAAAATCGTATAATCTGTGTGCTGCGTCAATTGCAGTTGTTGTCCCAAGCGCAGCGCCAATTAAAACCAGTGGCATAATTACAAAAGAAAATATCGGCAACAGTACAAGATTGCCAATCAATCCATAAATTGGAATTGCGCCAAAATGTATCGCCACAAAAGGCGCGGTAAATATTGTTGCGACAACAGAAGTTATAATACAGGCGTAAATTATTTTTATAAATTTACTACGTGGCATTTTTGGCTTAACATTGGAATATATCCAAACTAATCCGAACGCCGCTGCAAATGACAACTGGAACCCTGCTTGCATAACATAGTGCGGATTTATCAAGAATATAAAACAAAACGCCAATGCAATATTTCGCAGCGAAATCGCACTGCGTCCACAGGCGAATGCCAAGAAAACCAAGGTTGTCATCATAAATGCACGAATTGTTGCAACATCCATTCCTGACAAAAACAGATATCCCAATAGCACCACCCAGGCACAACCCATCGCGGGTATTCGTGCGGGAACGCGTCGTGCAATATATGGTGTTGCGCGAAACAGAAAGTAAAATATCAAAAATGTCCATCCCCCAACCAGTGTCATATGAAAACCACTGATTGACCAAACGTGACCGATACCCGATGCAGTCCAAATCAGTGCGTCATCACGTGGAATTGCATTTTTATACCCCAGCACTAAACTGTCCACCAAAAATGAATTAGCCTGCGTATGAATCGCATTGCGCAGTGTGTTAATATTTGTTTGATGATTGTTTTCTATAATCGTCAAATCGTTTGCGTATCCTGTGGCGGTCAGGTTGTTAAAATATGCCCATCGTGCATAATCGAATGTTTCTGGTGCGTATGCACCTGCAGGTTTAAATAATCCTACGGTTGCGTGCACGGTATCACCAACGTGCGGCATTGTGGCGGAATTGTCAACCGAAACACGAATCTGGGCACGTTTATTTTCTGTGCCGATATCGTAGCCATCAACAGATAAATAAATTCTGGTTTTGTCATCTGTAAAGTCGATGTTTTTAACCACGCCAACAATATCAATATTGTGTTTGTTGTGTTTCAATTTTGGTGTATCAATCCAATCAGTAAAGGCTGATGCATAACAAAAACCAAAAATAAATATCAGTACAGCCCGCAGTAAGTTTGGTATTTGGCGTATAAAAATCGCAGCCATCAATAATAATAAAATAATCGGTGCGCACATCAGTTTTGGCTCAAAAGGTAATGTAAAATATAAAGCAGCCCCACCTGCCATCAGGAAAGGCACATATAAAAACAAATTCTGATACTGATTATCCAACCAATCACGCATATGAAAAGTATAGGAATTTATTCGATTGCGTCGCAATGAAAATTTTCGTACAATTAAATTCCATAAGGGGGCTTCTTATGGCTACGAAATATATATTTATTACAGGTGGGGTTGTGTCAAGTTTAGGCAAGGGCGTCGCAGCGGCAAGTTGTGGCGCCCTTCTTCAATCGCGGGGATATACTGTGCATGCGCGCAAATTTGACCCGTATTTGAATATAGATCCTGGCACTATGTCGCCGTTCCAGCACGGTGAAGTTTACGTCACAAATGACGGCTATGAAACGGACCTAGATTTAGGTTATTATGAACGATTCCTGGGGGTGCGTTTGTCGCGCAATGATTCTGTGTCGGGGGGTCGCATATATTGGGATGTGCTGAATGCAGAACGTCACGGCGATTACCTGGGGGCGACGGTTCAAATGATTCCGCACGTGTCAAATAAAATCAAAGAATATATATCTGCGCCAACCGATACAGATTTTGTTGTTTGTGAAATTGGTGGCACTGTCGGTGATATCGAAGGCAAGATATTCCTTGAATCTATACGTCAGTTTGCAAATGATGTCGGGCGTCGCAATGTGATGTTTGTGCATTTGACATTGGCGCCGTACTTGGAAAAGTCCGGCGAATTAAAGACCAAGCCGACCCAAATGTCTGTACGTGAATTACTGGAAAACGGCATCCAGGCAGATATGTTGATTGTGCGCACGCCACGTATGTTGACGGCGTCCGAACGTGACAAGATTGGTATGTTCTGTAATCTTCCTGCGAAAAGTGTAATCAGTGGAATCGACGTAGATAATATCTATAAAATACCATTGGCTTATGAGTCCCAGCACGTTTTTGATATCATAGCAGACTATTTCAATCTGCCGCACGCGCGTGGTGATATGACCCGTTTTGAACGCATAGAACATTATCTGTTGGCGGACTTGCCAACGGTAAATATTGGCATTGTTGGTAAATATTTTAATGTTCCTGATGCGTATAAATCGCTGAACGAAGCGCTGTTTCACGCCGGTATTCAAAATAATGTACACGTAAAATTAAAAAAAATAGATGCCGAAAACTTTATGCCTGACGAATGTCGTGATGTTGACGGCATTTTGGTGCCGGGCGGTTTTGGTTCGCGTGGTGTTGACGGAAAAATAGCGGCGGCTGGCTTTGCCCGCGAAAACAGTGTGCCTTATATGGGTATATGTCTGGGTATGCAGGTTGCAGTTATCGAATTTGCGCGAAATGTATTGGGGGTGCTCGATGCCAATTCAAGCGAATTTTCATCCACTTGTACACCTGTTATTGGAATTATTGCAGAACACGATGCGGAAAATATGGGTGGAACATTGCGGCTGGGGGCGTATCCTTGTGAAGTTATGCCTGGTACGCTTGCGCATAAAATATATGGCGCGTCCCATATATCTGAACGTCACCGTCATCGTTATGAAATGGATATTTCATTGGAACAGAAATTTGCCGCCGCGGGTCTGGTTATTTCTGGGCGCAGCCCTGATGGAAAATTGCCTGAAATGATTGAGTTAAAAAATCATCCATTTTTTGTGGCGGGACAATTTCATCCCGAATTTCAGTCCAGCCCATACACAGGCCACCCAATGTTTAACGCATTCATTGCTGCCTGCTGTCGCAAATAAAAATCCCCCGCTTTGGGGGATTTTTAATAATCTGCACGAATAAAATACAGCCCCGCTGCGGGCGCAGTTGGTCCTGCTGCACTGCGATTTTTTGCTGCCAAAATTTCATCGATATCGTATGGCTTGCCCAGACCTATTTCAATCAGTGTTCCAACAATGTTTCGCACCATATGATGCAGGAAAGAACGCGCCGAAAATTCAAAAATAATTTCATCGCCATTATGTGTAATTTGAATTTTATCCAGTGTTTTTATCGGTGATTTTGCCTGGCATTCTGATGCGCGAAAACTGGTAAAGTCGTGATTGCCAATCAGTTTTTCAGCAGCGCATTGCATTGCATTTATATCTAGCTTTTTTGGAACCCAATATACACGATTTTTATTCAATACGGGCGTTGCCCCACGATTAAGAACAACGTATTTATAGTGCCGTGCCATACAGTCAAATCGCGCATTAAAATCATCTGGCATAATTTCACACCCCAGTACCGCCACAGGTTTGCCTACCAAATAAAAATTCAGTGCCCGCATAACTGTTTCAGCGCTAAAGTCCCCATTGATATCGGTGTGTGCAATCATTGCAATGGCGTGCACGCCCGCGTCTGTGCGTCCAGCTGCGACAACATCTGGGCGCGCGCCACAGAATTTTTCAATTGCGTCTTTGACGGTTGATTGAACAGACGGTCCTTGGCGATTTTCCTGCCATCCAATCAGGTTCGTTCCGTCATATTCCAAAATCAATTTATATCGTGTCATTTTTTGTTTTATCTTTGCTTGTCCAACCATTTTCTACGTGGTAAAAATCTTTCGTCCAGTTCAAAACTACTGCACGTATCCTCGGGATTTACAGATCGTGGGCCGTGTAATAAAAAATTAAAGAAGTCAGCATGATAACAGGCGGGTTTTCCATGATAATAATCGAAATACACACAGTGTTTGCATAGTCTTGATGTCTGATATGGAATTGCTTCGAAATCATCGCACGATTCCATATTTGGTTTTTTTATTATTTTATAGCCCGTAATCAGACGCAACACAGGGCTGCGTTTGCCGCATACAACCCCATTATCATTTTCAATACTGTGCACACAGTTTATACAACTTTTTTCGAATATGATCGGTCCATCGATTATTTCCATTTTTTATTCTCCATATTTTATTTCTGCGCCGCGCAAACCATTTACAAAACTTTTCCAGTCCATTGGATTTTTGCCGGCCGGCTGAAGACGCAAAATATTAATTTGTTCGTTATCGATTTTTGTTTCCAATATTTTTACATCTGTTCCATTAATTTTTGTGCGCCCGCACCCCAGTGCACGAATCTGGTTGTGTATTTCACGTGGTGTTCGTGTCCAGTCAATTATTTCGTCCGCACCGCTCCATTTTTTTGTAAAAGTTGGTGTGCCGATTTGTGGTGTGGGCTGAAAATCGGATGGATGCGCAAAAAAATCATTCAGCATATCAGTACTGATTTTCGAAACTTTATTTTCTATTGTATCATTGGTATCATCATCAGCGATTTCGAACACGCGTTTCATATAAACGTCACCTGCATCCATTTCCGCATTCATTGCCATCAAGCATACTGCAGATTCCTTGTCCCCATTATAAATGGCCGTACGTATCGGTGACGGGCCACGATATTTAGGTAAATCACTTGGGTGAATATTTATACACGTCGCAGAAGATAAGACATTGTCGCGTAAAATCACCCCGTATGAAATGACAACGACCATATCAGGCGCATAGTTATATTCATTAATATTTGTGTGAACGCGCAGTCCGTTTTCATTTGCCCACACGTGCACAGGCGAAGGTGTTAATATTTTTTTGCGTCCCTGTGGCTTTGGTGCGCGTGTAAACACAGCCATTATTTCGTGGCCGTTGTTTTTTATTGCGTCAAAGATTGGAACAACAAATGCGTTTGTTCCCATTAAAACCAGTTTCATTTTTTAATCTTCTTGACTTTTCGCATTAACATTTCGCGACGCACCGGTGACAGATGGTCTATAAACAGTTTTCCGTCCAGATGGTCTGTTTCGTGTTGTGCGATTCTGGCGGGTACCCCAGACATCTGGGCTGTCTTTTTTGTGCCTGTTTCGTCCATCCATTCAACAATAACGGATTCAGGTCGTGTCACATTTGCAAATACCGGCAATCCATCGCTGCCCAGTACTGACAAACAGCCTTCTTCCATTGTACAGGTGTTATTGCTGGTCGACACAATGCGTGGATTAATCATTTTATACACAGTTTCGGAATCTGGGTCCATCATAACCAAGAAACGCGATAATATTCCCACCTGGGGTGCCGCCAGCCCGACACCATTTTGTTCGCGCATCATCGCAACCATTTCGTCCAGTGTCGTCAGAATTTCCGGTGTAATATTGTCCACTGGCGCACAATTTGTGCGCAAAACTAAATCACCACAAAGTTTCATTTGCAACATATGTAAAACCTCTTATAATAAATAATAACAAAGGAAAGGAAAATGACAACTTATATTTTTGTATTATTAGTAATAATTATTGTTTTGTTAATTGCGTTGCTGATGCGTCGTCCGACGATTGACATCTCGGCCCTGCGCGAAGACAATGCTCGTTTGCGCGAACGTCTGGCGGAACGCCTTGGGGCGCTTAGTCAAAACGCGATAGAATTAAAGAATATCAGTGGCGATATTGCGAATTTCAAGAATATTCTAATGGGCAATAAACAGGCGCGCGGCACTTTTGGTGAACGCCAGTTGGAAGATTTAGTGGCCGATATAATGCCGCCTGAAACTTATAAATTTCAGGCAAAATTACCAACCAATGTACGGCCAGACTGCCTGATTAAATTGCCATATCCGCCTGGCGATATGGTAATTGACAGTAAATTCCCACTGGAAAGTTATAATCGTATGATTGCCGATAAAAATGATGGTGTGGCGCGAAAACAGTTTGATTTAGATGTTCGTACACATATCGACGCAATTGCGGAAAAGTACATAATAACTGGTGTGACGGCTGAATCAGCGATGATGTTCATTGCATCTGAATCTATATTTGAAACATTACATTGCGAATTCCAGGACACGATTAACTATGCTGCACGCAAGAAAGTGTTTATTGTATCCCCATCAACATTGTGGGCGACATTGAACACAATTCGTTCTGTTTTGTCTGATATAAAAATCAAGCGTGTTGCCACAAAGATTAAGCGTGAATTAGATGCGTTGCTAGAAGATTTGACACGTTTGAACGACCGCACATTGAACGTAGAAAAACATTTCCGTTCGGCGCAAACTGACATTGATCAAATACAAATATCCATTGGCAAAATCGCGCCTCGTGCTGAAAAATTACGCGCCATGGATTTCGGTGAAGAATAAAAAATGCCGCCATTTTGGCGGTTTTTTATTTCCCAAATATAAAAGAATTGTCTTTTGATATTTCTATAATCGCATCAATATTATCGTTATCGCTAGAACGTTGACGCTTTATCTTGCCACATATTTCGCATTTGTGTGTGATAATGAATTTGTCGCCATCAGATTCAATTGAAATTGGTCGCATCATACCGCCACAGGTTGCAGCACGATCACCTGGGTTGTTGTCAACGTGTCTTGACCAAATGCAGTCAGGGCAATGGTTTGTATATCCATTACCATGTACAACTGCGCCACAATGGGCGCAGTTAAAATCTTCGACTGTTTTTGTAAAGCCTTTCATTATATGCCCAATGCGTTACGATACATTTGTGTCAATTCGTCTGCTTCGTCCAGTTCATCTGGGTCCAGTTTGCGCAGGCGTATCATCTGGCGAATGTATTTCGGGTCAAAACCTGCGGATTTAGCCTCGGAATAAATTTCTTTGATATCTGCTGCGATGGCTGCGGTATCTTCGTTTAATTTTTCGATACGTTCAATAATGCTTAACAACTGTTGGTTGTCTATTGCGCCGTGATTTGCCTGTTTCATTGCTGATTTCCCCTTGTTTATTAATATCTTTTATGATATACCATAATTCGTAAAAATCAAGAAAACAAAAAATAAAGTGTATACCAAGGATTTGTGATGAAAAAATTTACAAAAATAACAGCATCAATTGGCCCAAAATGTGAAGATCGCGAAACATTAACTCGTATGATTTCTGCGGGCGTGAACATGTGTCGTTTGAATTTCAGTCACGATACAGGTGATGTCCAGGGGCGTAAAATTGATATGATACGCGAAATATCGGCTGAGTTAAATATTCCAGTTGCGGTTATGATTGATCTGCAGGGGCCAAAACATCGTATTGGTAATTTTGAAACCGAAGATAAATATCCATTGGAAATCGGCCAGAAATTTACATTTGATACAGACACGACACCGGGCAATGCCACACGTGTCCAGTTGCCAGATGCAGATGTTTTAGCATCATTGAATGTTGGCGACCGTATCTTGTTAAATGACGGCAAAATTGAAATGCGTGTTGATTACGCATCGCCAGAACGTGTGGATGCGACGGTTGTTCGTGGTACTGAAATCTGGTCGCGTCGTGGATTTAATTTGCCGGACACTGAAATTAATACATCTGTTCTGACGGCCAAGGATCGCGCGGATTTAGAATATGCTGTCACAAAAAAACCGGACTACGTTGCGATTTCATTTGTGCAAAAACCAGAAGATATTGCCGAAGTTCGCGATTTTATAACACAACGCAGCGCACATCCGATTAAGATTATTGCAAAAATTGAACGTCCAAATGCGGTTGAACGCATTACCGACATCGCGGCGGCGGCGGATGGCATTATGATTGCGCGTGGTGACCTTGCGGTCGAAGTGCCATATGCCGAAGTTCCAGCCATATCGCGCCACATTATTCGTGAATGTCGCAAAATGAACAAACCTGTTATTGTTGCAACCCAGATGTTGGGTTCTATGGTCAACAGTGAATTTCCAACCCGCGCCGAAATCACAGACGTTGCGAACACGGCGTATCTTCGCGCAGATTCGACTATGACATCCGAAGAAACGACAATTGGCGTCAATCCTGTTAACGTTATTGAAACAATGTCTAATATCTTGTCGCACGCGGATGCGGACGCCATTGCGAATCCATACGATTGGTCGCGTGTTGAAAATATCCCAGAAAATGATTGGTCGCGTTCTGTTGCATCTATGGCATATCTTAACAAAGCGTCAGCTATTGTGGTTTTTGCGCGTGACACGATTGCCGCGACTCAGATATCGTGCCGCAAACCCGACATTCCTGTTATTGCGGTATGTAACGAAGCGGTGGTCGCAAATCAATTGTGTTTGGCGCGTGGTGTATTTCCAATCTATTGCCCAGAATTGTTTGGTATGCGCGATGGCTTTAATGCCGCCCGCAGATTTAATATCAATATGGGTAAATTGGTTATTGTTGATGAAGACAAAATCAGTCTGCGCACATTGGATTGAGAAAAAAACCGCCAAACGGCGGTTTTTTTATTTTTTCCCATCCTTGATAATTTTCCACCACTCTTTTGCTGTTCCGTATGTTTTTTTCCACAGCGTGCTGACATCTCCGCGCATTTGGTCGCCGACCTTGGTCGATATAGAACCGCCCAATTTGCTTGCAATGTCCATACCGCGACTGGCGAACCACCACGTTAACAACACAACCAACAGCGTTTCCAGAAAACCGCCTGGATTCAGATTTGGAACACGTGATGATAGATTTGTATCCACAGTACCTGACAGCAAGGCCGCACAAAACGCAACAACGATTGACAGTGAAACAAAATAAAGCGATGCTTTAATAAATTTTTCTATTTGTGCCTCGACCGTCTCTGCTTTGAATATCCCCAGAAATTGATTAAATATATTGCCTGCCATCCCCTTATATGATGTGCTGCCAACTGTCTGTGTCAGTGCCGTAAACGGCAGCATCATAACGGACAAGAACAAATCTGCTATAACCCCCAGCGCCATAAATGCAAATTTCCATGCCAGCATAATGAACATAACAATGAATATCAGGCCGCCTATAACAGAAAAAGCGCTGGTTCCAATGCCTGAAATAATCCATTGCCATCCTGCTGCAATCGCGGTATAGCAAAAGCCGGATACGCGTGTCGGTACACACAGTATATCTGCTGCGGCATCTGCATCCAGGATATTGTTTGTTTCGATATGTGTCTGGGCGTATGTGTGAATAGCGGCGCACGTATCTGGCAGTTCTGCCCCCGCACTTTGTGCCACCGCCCCCAGTATTAAATCAGACGCATATGTTCCAATGCTAACAATTGGTCCCATTATCCACATAAAAATTTGGGCTGGGCCAAAACGCAGTATTACAACCCACACCGCAATCATTGTGCCTTTTTTTACAATTTCGGTCAGGTGTTTAAGTACATCGCCCTTGCCGCTTTGCATCATATTGTACGTATCAAATATCACCCAAAAAGCAAATGCGATAAACATAAATAAAATGACAAAGCGCACCAGTGATGAATCTAAAATTTCTGAAATAAATGACAGCGCATTCATAAATGCCAGACCGATTTTCGCTTCGATTGGTACATAGTCACGTACCAGTTGCTTTTGAAACTCGTCTTGAAATCGTTCTGCGTCATTTGAAATTCCTGTCACGAAGCGTTCACGATTATTTTCTGTTGCCCATGTTCCGTGATCGCCAATGTCCCCCATTGGTAAATTTGCAGTTGCACCGATTGCAGGTGCTGCCAGTCCTGCCACCAAAACGACAATAAATAATTTTGATAAAAATCTACGCAGTATATTCATTATTTTTTACCCATAGCCTTGGTGACTTTTTCTGTTATCTGAACGGGAACTGCCCAAATCTTTTGACCTAAATCGTGTACCCAGGCACCATAGTCGAACTGTTCACCTGTTGATACGTTGGCATTTTCGCCTGGTACAGGCAGTTTTACCGCCCCGTTTGGTAACAGCGCATCAATCTTTGGTGCAATCGCATAATAGTAAATAAAGAACAAGAATACCATCATCAACAGGAAATCCCAGCCGTCTGACAGAAAGTCAAAGGCCCCAGGATACATTCGTTCTACTTCTGCCTTGCGTGCGGTAAAACAGTCTTTGAATCTTTCGGCATCCATTTCACCGTCAACCAGTGCCACAGACTCGCAAGTCGAGAACACGTTCATAACCGACAGCGTTTGTGCATCCGGATTTTCTGCGTGCATACCCATCATAGGCGGTAAAATTGCTGTGTATCCATCGCGTGGCCCTGGGAAATACATATCCGCTGTGAAAGAAATTGTTGCATATATCAATAATACTTTCAGTGTAATCGCAATAATTCGCACCGCGGATGATACAACCAGTCCAATTGCATTGCTGAATAATTTATTTGCTTTGGACCATGTTCCCTCAAAAGCGGTCGCCGCCAATAACAAAGGCAAGAATATGATTATAAATATCAGCTTGAACACAATAGATAATATTTGAAAAAATAAATCGAAACCAATGACCAAGAACATTATAACCAATGCCAATCCGGCCAGCCACGTAAACGCACCGCCCCCCAGCCCCAGCCATGAATAATTCATCAGTGCAAAACCACCGGCTGCACCGGCCAACATTACACTATTGATATTTCCCATAACGCACATAAAAGGTTGCATAATTGGGTTTAATATATCGCGGCTGTCACCATTTTCTGTTGTTTTCAGTGCCCCACATTGTGCTGCATCTGTCACCCCGGACGCCATCATCCCCAGTTCAGCCCCAACATATAAAACCGGTGTAATTGTTATCTGTGATACGCTGCGCAGTGCGGCATTTCCACCCATACCCAATGCCCCCATCAATACACCGACCACCATCAGGCGTACCCCCAGTTTCCAAATCTTGTCCCACCAGGCTTTCAGTTCAATTTTATGTTCGGTTGGATTTTCATAATTAACAGTTTTCTTGGCGTGTTCGAAAATATATTGTGCCGTGTGAATAAAAATAAAAATTCCAAAACCAATTGCCATTAAAATCCACAGGTTCTCGACCATTAAGGTCCAAAAACGCTCGGTTGCATCCCCGATTACTGAAAATAAATCTGCAATATACCTGCACATAAAGCAGCCATTGGCGCTTGCAATATCGCCATTTTCAACACCGGCGGCGGTCAAAAAGTTTTTCATACTGGTATATGTCAGCGCCGACCCGCCCAGGGATGACGACAAATACCAAATCCCCAGTCCCAAAGCAATCGCGCCCATCAGCAATCGCACACCAATTAAAATCAATTGTACTTTTAGCATTATTTTTTGTCTTCTTTCTTTTCGCCGCCACTTATAATTGTTTTACCAATTTTTTTGGTTGTCTCTACTACAGTCTTGGTAAGGTTCATCATATCATTTGCCAATTGTTCACTTAATTGTTTTTCTTCGCTGACGCCGAACACAGACATAACCATTTTCGAGACCTGTGGAATTTGTCCCTGGATATAGTTCAAAACATAAACCAATACGATACAGCTGATAAATGTCATTGCCTCTGTATTTGTCAGGTCTAATTCAGCATCAAATATTTGTCCGGTTGTAATTGCGTTCATCAAATCCGCGCTGGACACATCTGGCGCCGCAAAGAACTTTGCGATAATCGCCATAATCACAGTATATGTAATAACGGCCGAAGCCAACGTAATAATCGCATTAATCAGGTTCTTAAATTGATTTACACCAACTGTTTTCCCCAGTCCTCCAATCCAATTGGGCACATTGTCGGCCCCATTAAACGCAAACAGCATCAAAGAAAATGGAAAGAAAAACGCAAAGTACGCCATCGCAATAATAATGTCTGCGAAATAGCAGCAGTATCTAAAAAACAACTTAAAGAAATTCCAGGATATAAACAGCCCAATAACAAACAATATAAAGTGTTTAATCAGTGCCCCAATCCCCAGCAATGCTGACCAAGAAAATGCAGAATCCATAACCGCAATCCCCAGCTTTATATACGATTGGAACTGGGTTATTGTTGTCTTCATCAGCATAATGATTTTGTCGCGCAATTCTGGTCGATAAAACCCATCTTCGCTCATTTTTTGTGGTTCATAGGTCACTTTTTCAGCAACTGTATCGTGATCTATATTAATCATCGCTTGGGTGTATGTCTGGGCAACCTGTGCAACAGGTTCGAATGTGACAGATGTTAGAAGTCGTGGCAATGCCACCCCCATTCCTAACAGTCCAATACAAATAATTGCATTGATAAATACCCGTTGTATTGATTTTTCATACAAAGGATCGGACACATTCCCACGCACAGTTTTCCACACGGCATTTATCACAAAGAAAGAAAACATAATGCAAAACAAAACGATGCAGAATGAGGCAAATTTATCGTACACCAGTGCCGCTGCGTCAGACACAATTTGGAACAGACGATCAAACACCCCACAGCCCCAACACTGAACCATAGAATCTACCGAAGATGATAACCATTCATTCATTTTTTACTTTTTACCCTTGGTCCATCCCGAGAGTTTTATAATTGTTTTGCCGAACTCTTTTGCCTTGCCGACCATTGTTTTTGTGTCCGAGCCTACTTGCTTATACAGGTTGTCCATACCGCCGCCGATATATTTGTTTAGTTGTTGTTTTGTCATATCAAAAATTCTGAACATCAAATAGAATGTTAGAATTGATGACAACCACATAATTGAATGTTCTCCAAAGCCCATAGCAGAATTTGCAACAGTTGGTACATTGCTGTATGCACTGCCGCCTGCGGCAACAACAAACACAGACGTGTTCCATCTGAACAGTGCTTTGATAATTGCCAGATTCACGCACAGCATAAACGCGCACGCAATCATTGTCACAATTAATTGTTGCAGTGCCTTGGTTATGCCACCAAAAGCCGGCCATACATCCAGCCATTTATCGCTGGATTTAAATACGTATGTTAATACAAAGAACGGATACAAAATCAGTTGCATTCCAAAATTAAATATTCCTTGAATAATTAACAGTGCCATAAACAAATTGCTGCCCACAAAGGTAAATATTATCAGAATTCCCGTTATCAGGTTCAGAAAATCTTCGCCGCCGTGTGGAACCAGTGTGACCAGTCCACGCAGTCCTTGGGTCAAAAAATCAAATCCACGCTTAATAATCTGATTGTTCGCGTGTGACAGGTCGGCTACAGGCTGTACTAAGAATTCGCATGATTCTTTTGACATCCAGTCCTTGGCGACAATGTCTGCAGGGCATTCGACTTCTGGTGCGGACATTCCATCTTCATTTATTTGTTCAGTAATTGCGTTTGTGTAAACCGCGCCCAATTGCAAAAACGGATTAACCAGCCAGTCTGTTATATACACGGGTTTTAGTTGCAACAGCAAAAGGACTGCAATCACTGCACGAAAACCTGGTTTTGCAACGTGTTCGACGATTTTGAAGGTCGACATTTTCCCGTCGGCAATTTCACCGCCGCCCGACATTCCAATAAATCCCAGCCATTTTTTGGGAATATACATTTTTGCCAAACTGATTGTTAGGGTAAAACCCAGAAACAGCCAAATCAGTACGTGAATGATTCCGGGCTTATCCAGTGTTCCAACAAAAAATTCATATGTCCCTGTTGCGATCATCATCATCGCATCCAGCACCATTGGCACAAACGGTGCTAGATTCAGTGCGTCAATAATGCTGGCGTTTGCGGGCAGGGGGACACACAAAACCGCCAAAAATACAGCCGATAAAAACAGTTTTTTTACGAAATACATTCTCTACTTTTATATTTATCTTTTCAATTATATCATATTTAGGTCAAAATATGATATACTTAAAAGCAATGAATCGTCTAAAAAAATTTTGGATTACATTTTTAAGCTTTTTGCCGTTGACGGCGGGGGCGGCTGCGCCATTCGTTATTGGTGGTATTGCGGGCGGTGTAGTTATTGCAGGTTTTTCTATATATCGTTCTGCTTTTCCTGTTGATATGAACAGCGCGTACTCATTTTTTTCTAGTTGTTGGTCGTGCCAGCTGTTTTCAGACATTATGTCAACAATGTCCAATATATTGCCGAACATATACAATGCGCTGGGGCGCGTAATAATACCGTTTGCGATTATTTTGTCTGCGACATGGTTTGCGTGGCGTTTGTTTGATAATTTTATAAATCAAAAGGTCGAAGGCCCTTGGTCAATCGCCAACATATTCACGACCCATATGATGAAGTTGGTATTTGTGTCTATGCTGTTGGTTGCGCCGCTGCCACGTTTGATATCCGAAATCGCCATAGAGCCTGTATTTAACATAGGTTTATCATTAAATCGCGCGGTTGTGCATGACGATAAATTTGATTCCTGTGTGGTTGCAACCGCCATTGCAGATCCTGTCTCGGTTGATGCGGCGGCTGCGTCAAGTGGGGCTTTTTCGCCGAAATTACGACATAATCTGGCCTGTGAATTGGCGGGCGTTCATCAAATGACGGGATTGGGAATGACAGTCGGGTGGACAATGCTTAATATGGCATTCGATTCGGATTATATGCATACGATAATGTGGGATGTTCCGATATTCCCAAATGTGATAATCTTTTTTGCGGGCTTAACGATATTGGTCTTATTTTTTATGGCGCTGTTGCCAATTCCGCTGTATTTCCTGGAAATATTTATAACGTTGGCACTGGATTTGGCGATGTTGCCACTGATGTTGCTGGGCTGGTTGTTCAGCGGCTGGAAGATATCGTTGGCTGGGGCTGGCAAAACGATTCGTGGAATTATTGATTATGTAATCTCTGGTACGTTGGGGCTGGCTATTACTGGGGTTTTTATAGCATTCGCGACAATGTTTTTGAATGCAATATTTGGTGACTGGTCGGGTGCGGCCGCATTATCGACAGCGATGGCCAATAACGATTCGAAATTTTTGATGGATGCTTTGATGATGCGAAACGACAGTCTGGTCACAATTATTCTGATGGGTATATTTATTGCAATGTTTATGACGATGATTCCGGCCTTGGCCAAGACCTTATTCAGCGTTCAAATATCTACAGATTTCTATGATACAACAAAAAACAATCTGGATATCTTGTGGAAAAACGCGAAAAAATGGTACGGCGCACTAAAAAAATAAAAAATCAAGTGCTTTATTTAACCTAGGGGTCTTTTTTGTGTGCTCCGAATCTGATATAATTCATAGCAATGACAAAGTTTCCGATTCTTTATTGGCCACGCAGAACAACTGGTGATAATGAATACCAGTTGGCGCGCAAAGTAATCAATGGCGCAACGGGTATAATGCCTGATGTTATAACCGAAGACATAGACATTGCGGCTGTTTTAGATGAAAATCCAAACGCGGCGATATACTATCCTGTGTTTTGCGGTTCGACCGGTTGGTGGGGTGAATTGCTGGGCGGCAACGCAGTGGTCAGTGATAAGTTGATAATATCGCCGGAATGCCAATTGATGGTTATCGAATCGAATAAAACGGCACGTCCACGTGGCCAGACGCAATTGTTGGCGGCTGAAATCTATCCGACCAGTGGTTTTTTCAAAAAGATGAACTCTGGCATTGCGACTGTGGCCGATATGTTGGCAACGGACGCAGGTACAATTTTGGCACTATTTTCTGGTCGGAACCAGACCCAGTTTATAAATGTGCTGGAATCTACGGGCAATTCCTATTTGGGGTGCATTGGTCGATATTAAAATGCTATTATTGCTTGATTTCTGTAAAAATACTTGTATAATCTACAGGCTAAAATTCAAACAAAGGTAAATACTATGAAACAAGGAATTCATCCAGAATACTATGCGAACAACGTCACACGCACAGACGGTTCGACAATTGTAATCTATTCATCTGTTAAAAAAGACTATATCTTGTCAACAGATAACTTGAACCATTCCGCCTGGACTGGCCAGCGTTCAAACGCCGGTGAAAAGGGCCAGCGCGCAGCAGAATTCAAAACAAAATTTGCTGGGTTCAACTTCTAATATAACGAAAAGTACTGCTTTACGGGGGGCGGCGACATGGAACTGTTGATAAAAGGTTCGACTGAGTTAAACAAAATGTTTATGGCGCTGCAGCGTACGGGCGCCTCACTGCGTCGTGACTTTGGCGAAGTGGAAAACCTGCAACAGTCACTGCGTGGCGCGCACGATTTTGTACAAAAGGCCGCCAACCGAATCGAAGAAAGTATTTTAAATGACCTGCTGTTGGTTCGTCCATCGGCGGGTTTATTAACACCGAATGTTTCGCGTGATGGTGATGGTCGCGACGAATTCGTATTGGCGTTATCAGGTGCATCGAACTTTGTTCGTGGTAATCCGCATTTTGCGATATCTTTGGCATTGCGATCCAATGACGAAACCAAGATTGCATTGATTTATTCCCCGATTGATGAACGTTTGTATTATGCCGAGGCTGGCGCCGGCGCATATGTATTTTCAGCGTTCCATTCTGCGCGTATTAAAACATCAAACCAGACCGAAGAGTCTGCCTTAACGGTTGGCTATAACACATCGGATGCGCGTCCATTAATTGGTGATGTTCGTCGTACGGGATGTCCTGCGCTGGATTTAGCGTGGGTTGCGTCTGGTAAGTTTGACGCATATGTGTCTGATCCGCTGGATTATGCGGAAATTGCTGCCGGTGATTTGATTATTCGTGAAGCGGGCGGCTCGATTGAGTTGATGGCCGATTTGATTGCGACGAACGGAAAAATTGAATTCTAATAAATCCCCCAATTGGGGGATTTGTTTTGTATTAAAATACCGCCAATTGGCGGTATTTTTTATGCCAGTTCCTTGATTTTTTTTGTCTGCGGGTCATATATACGCGGTGTGCCCGTGTACCCCAGCGCCCTATGGTGTGCCGGCACCAAGAATTCTGGCAATGGTGGCGCTTCGCCTAATTGTGTTTTTGCATACATTTTTTTCTGTATTGGGGTTGTGTTTTTATACCATCTTTCCTGTTCGGCCTTAATTGGTCGATTATAGTGTCCCTGGATAATTACCAACTGTTCTTCTGGGTTCATTTTCATAATGTCCATAGGCGTGAACAGTAGTTCTTCGGTTGTTTCCTCTTTGTCCTTGCCGTCGGGACCCTTGACAGTTTTCTTTTTCATTTTATATCCCATCAGTTTCGAAAAACGGTCAGCCGTTTCCAAATCATTTTGACGCATAACGATTTTTGCGGCGGTTGTTGACATAATTGTTGCCGCGGCATCTGGGCCGTATTTTTCAGAAATCTGGTGCAAGTCCTGACCGATAATCAGGTATGAAATTTTTTGTCCGCGCCCCAGGTCAGGTCCCTGGATAACTGCTTGCAGCTTTTGCATCTTTGGCATTTCGTCAATCGCGAACAGTACAGGATAAGGACCCAATTTCTGTCCGTGATGCATATCGCCAGGTTTGTTCGCCAGCAGGAAGTTTGACATCAATTCAATAAAGATTGCTGTAATTGGGTTCAGTGCCTGTGCATCAACCATATTGATGGACAGGTATACTGATATAGGCTTAATTTTGCCGTCGCGTGGATCAACCATTCCGCGCAGGTCCGAGAAATGAAAGTCGGAATGACTGGTGCGATTGCGAACCGCTGCATTACGGAATATGTTTAATCCCGACTGTGCCGTTGACATGATGGAGCCACGTTCTTTGTCTGGGGTGCTGGCCAATTGCGTCAATTCTTGTATAGCACGGTGTGAATATGCGTATCTGCGTGCTTCTTCTACTGCGTTCATAAACATATCTTTGGCTGGGTCTGCCATCATAACCATTTGGTCGCCCTGTCGGCGTCGGTTTTCTATATCTTCGGCAATTGCGATTTGTGATGCATTCAGCCAATCCAGAATCATTGAAAAAGACGCTTCCTTGCCACGCCACGCGTCGGGGATATTTTCCCACGTACCAACGTGAACATAGTTCATTGCATTTAATTCTCCGCGCTGCAACAGTGCGTGTGCTGCATACGCATTTGGGTCAGATGACATAGATAAGTAATAATCGGACAAAACGACCGCGTCTTCGTCATTGAATGCACCGCTGGTTATGCGTGAATAGAAATAGTCGTCGGCCTTGGCGCGTTCAACCTTAGAAATAATAAACTGAATGTATCCCGTCAATGCCGCGCGGCCTGTGATTGTCCAGTGCGGGTCCGCTGATGATGACGAACGGTCTGGAATCAATGTGTTCGCAATTGAATCGATATACAGGTCGCGTTCTTCTGGATTAAATGGCACGTGTCCCGGTGACAGTGGATTCCAGGATGGATAATAAATCCCACGTGCTGGGTCGTCTTGGCCCGCCCAGTTCAAAATGAATACAGGGCCAACCGTTGCGCGGTATCCAGACGTTGATTGTTTTAATTCTGGTTTGGGGTCGTTGATAATCATTGATACCCCATCGCACTCTAAAATAGTAGGTTCCACGACGCCCTTTGTTTTACCGGTCCCTGGGGGCGCAACGCACAGTGCGGACAAACACTCATCAAACATTAACGGTTTGCCCTTAAAGAACCCCAGTACCATCATAAATCCTTTGAACAGCCCTTCCTTGTTTTTATAGTCTTGGGACATTTTTTTTATATCGTCGGCGGTTGCAACGCGTGATGTTTTTTCGTCGAATTTGTCCTTGCTGTGTGGGTTAAACTCGTCAGTCATTGTTGCATCGGTCAGGAAATAGTATCCGATAAATGGCAACAACGGCGTAATGCACGGTATGTCTGGGCGCATTATACTGCGTCCAATCCACGCGGGTATCTCGGCCAGTACGGACAGGCCGCCTGAAGTAAACAGGTTTCCTAAATAAATCGAAATCCAATGTCTGGTTGCAGGTGACCAGCCGTATCGCCAAATATGCTCAATCGGGAACGAAGCTACAACCATTGTCGCCGCGACCAACCATATTATAATTGTCCAACGTATTGTCCAAAATTCACGTGCTATGCCGTTTTGGTCAAACTCTTTATAGGCGGACGAACGAAATATGTTCAGCCCTTTGCCTTTGCCCGATGCGGATAAAATGTTGAATTTCACTGCCATAGTGTTAATATTATATCAGAAAAATGAATGTGAAAAAATATGGAAATAAAAAAATATGAAAAATATTCCACGTATATTTATTGATGCAGATATTAAGACGGGCGCATCGATTCCCGCGTCGCGTGATGTTGTGCATTATTTGGGGCGTGTAATGCGGACGCACGATTGTTTGGTCTTTGGGAATGGTGGTGAATATGCGGCACGTCTGTCTGATGATAACGGATTTTTAATTGTTGGTGAAAAAACCGAACATACAGATCCGTCAAATAACATTACTGTGTTGTTTGCGCCGATTAAGCGGACGGATGATTTGATGAATATGGCGACCCAAATGGGGGTTGCAAAATTTCAGCCTGTAATAACAGATCGCACAACCGCGCATCATATTAATTGGGAACGTATGAAAAAAATAGTGGTCGAGGCGGCTGAACAGTCAAACCGTAACACAGTGCCAGATATCTTAAGTCCGATAAAATTTTCGTCGCTTGATTTATCGCGCGTTGCATTTGCGGACGAGCGTGCTGCATACGGAAAAAAGTCGGATTGCAATGCGGAAAATATTACTGCAATATTAATTGGGCCCGAGGGTGGATTTTCAGACGCTGAATTTGCTGCCTTGGATGCTGCTGGTGCGTGTGGCATATCGTTGGGTAAAACAATATTACGTGCAGAATTAGCGGCTGCGATTGCAATCGCAAAAATCCAGGGGTGAAAAAATGGCCACACGTATTGCTAAATATATTGCAGATTCTGGTTTTGCGTCACGTCGCGTTGCCGAAGATTTAATTGCTGCCGGCCGCGTCAGTATAAATGGTGTGGGTATTGACAGTCCTGTCAATTTTGTAAATGAAAATGATGTTGTTGAAATAGATGGCAAAAAAATTTCATCTCGCGCAGATACGGAATTATATGTTTTTCATAAACCATTAAATACAATGACTACATCGCGTGACCCCAACGGTCGCAAAACGATTTATGATTGTTTGCCTGATGAATATAAACACCTGAAATATGTGGGGCGTCTGGATTACAAAACAACGGGATTATTGTTGTTAACAAATGACGGTGAATTTGCACGTAAATTAACATTGCCCACATCGAATGTTGAACGTATATATATTGCGACTGTGAACAGCACAGATTTTTCACGCCTGGACAATGCGCGCCGTGGGATTACTGTTGATGGAATACGGTATGCCCCTATGAAAATCGAAGAAATTGGCGGCAATGATTTGCGTATCATAATCACCGAAGGTAAAAAGAACGAAGTGCGAATTGTTTTGCGTGCGTGTGGGTGTCCCGTGCGCAAATTGCATCGCATTTCATACGGTGGAATTGGGTTGGGAAAATTGCCCGTTGGAAAAATTCAAAAAATTTCACAGAAAACAATTGACCTGATTAAAAAATCTTTCTAATATCTTACTAAAAGGAAGGGAGATTTAAATGAAAAAAACACCTGAAAAAAAATCCGTTAACACAAAAAATCGTGCAATTGTGCGCCCTGTGGCATCTAAGCCAACAATAAAAACCAAAGATTCAAAACCATGTTTCAATCCGTGGTCTTTGTCGATTTATGTTTATTGGTTTATTATTTTGTTCTTTATTGCGGCAACATTTTATATTTTGGGTCGCGCACATAATGGCCAGCCATCGACACAAAATATCGAAATTACAGAAGAAGTGTTGTTGCAATCTGGTGATTTTTACAACAGTGGTAAAACAAAACTGTTGGCGGGCGAATTGGATGCAGCGATTGCGGATTTGACTGCGGCGATTGATGCGGGTGGTGCATCTGTTGATGCGTATATCTTGCGTGGTGAAGCGTATATGCAGTCTGGTGATTATCGCAGTGCGATGGACGATTTTAACGCGGCCTTGGCCAAGGATGGCGCAAACGCAGTTGCGTACTATGATCGTTCTTTGTTGAATACGCGCCTGGAAGATTATGGCGCTGCAATGAATGATATTAACAATGCGTTGGCGGCGAATGCGTCTAACCCCAGCGCGATTTTGCAAATGCGTGATTTGTATGCAAAGCGTGGCCAGTTAAATCTGTGGATGAAAAATTGGCAGGGTGCGATTGCAGACTATACAAATTCATTGGCGCGCCCAGAAGGAACCGTAAATCCATCTGTATATGCAGAACGCGCCGAAGCGTACACTGCGTTAAACAACTATGCCGAAGCGATTAATGATTATGCGTCTGCGATTCGTGTGATTTCAGAACAGATTCAAGGGGCGCCAACAATGGAAGAACGTGAATCATTGTCCAGTCGTGCGATGAGTTATTTTGAAAAGTCTGCTGCATTAAATTTAAGCCAAGGAAATATTGAAGCCGCGCGCACAGATTTGGAATCATCATACACAATCGCGATTGCATTGAATGATACAGAAACAGCAGAAAGATTGCAGGGTCTGATTGATGAAATGAATCAGCCTGCACAATCAGAAGCGGTTGCTGCAGAACAAGTGACAGAAGTGGTTGCAGAACCTGTGTCAGAAACACCGCAGGAAGTAGATGCAGCCACAGCCCAACCGGCCGAGCAGCCTGTCGAGCCTGTTGCGGATGCGCAGTAGTCAAAAAAATAAAAAGGTCCCGCCAAACGGCGGGGCTTTTTTTATCGGTTGACCCCGCCGCTATTTTTTTACTAACATTATTTTTATGAGAAGAATGTTCATTCCTTTTTTTTCGCTGGTCTTGTCTTTTCCGGCTTTTGGGGCGCAATACCGTGCGGCGTTGGTCGCGGATATGGATACCGGGCGTGTGTTGTACCAAGAAAACGCAAACGAATTAAATTATCCAGCCAGTTTAACAAAAATAATGACGCTGTATCTGACATTTGATGCGTTGGAACACGGGCGATTGGCGCTGGACGATTATTTAATTGTGTCTCAGTCGGCCGCGAATGCAGAGCCTGTAAAGTTGGGGTTGTCTGCAGGTTCAAAAATTCGTGTAGAAGATGCGATTAAGGCGGTTGCCGTTTACAGCGCCAATGACGTTGCGCGTGTTTTGGCTGAAAACCTGAAAGGTGGCCAAGAAGAATCTTTTGCTGATTTGATGACACGTGTCGCGCGCGAGATTGGGTTGAATAATACTAATTTTGAAAACTCGTCTGGTTTGCCAAATGATGACCATATGTCGACTGCGCGTGATATTGCATTATTGTCTATGGCGGTATATAAACACTTTCCGCAATATTGGCATTTTTTCGGGATTAAGTCTTGGACATACAACGGCAAAACATACACGAATGGAAATCGCTTGCTGACATCGTTTAATGGTTGCGATGGTATGAAAACTGGTTATACCAAAAAATCAAAATATTCATTGGTTGCGACGGCGCACCGTGGCGACGCGCATCTGATGTCGGTTGTTTTAGGTGCTGAAAACAAAGATGTTCGCGCAAACGTTGCGGCCCAGATGTTAAATCGTGGTTTTTCGATGTTAAATAACGGTTCTGCCCCGGTTGTCAAGACTTCTTATGTGCCACCTGTGTCGAAATCTGCGCCACAGCCGGCGGTATCCACACAGCCGGTGACAACATTTGCGTCTGCATATAATTCTGCAACAACAAACGCAATGCCAAAATATTCTGGTGCGGCTATCACATCGTCGACTGCGGCTGCTGGTGTCGCGGGGGTTCAGTTTGGTGCGTTTTCGTCTGAATCGGCCGCAGCGGCCCAGGTCGCAAACGTAAAAAATAAACTAGGTGCAAATGCAGTTATTGAATCAACAGGAACAGGGCTGTATCGTGTTCGTGTTTATGGGTTGACGGATGCGTCTGCGGGTCAGTTAAAATCGTCGGCTTCTGCTAACGGTATTGACAGTTATGTTTTTCACTAGTATTTTATAAACACTATGAATCCGAAAATTGAAAAATTAATAAAGTTGTTTGCAAAATTGCCGCGTGTTGGTTCGCGTGGTGGCCAGCGTATTGCGCTGTGCCTGTTGCAGGATAAAACCGGGCGTGCCGACGCGTTGGCGACTGCGATTGTGGATGCGGCCCAGAATATTGCGCCGTGTCCCAGATGTGGTGTTTTAACAGATCGTGGTGCGCACGCGTGTGAATATTGTCGTGATGCATCGCGCGCCAATGGTCAGTTGTGCGTTGTTCGTGATTTGTCTGACGTTTGGACATTGGAAAAGTCATCGGTTTTTCACGGTCGTTATCATATCATTGGCGGATTGCTGTCAGGTGCATCTGGTACATTGCCCCAGGATTTAAACATTGCTAATTTGCCAGAACGCATTGCAGATGAAAAAATCAGTGAAATAATTTTTGCATTACCTAATACGGTCGAAGGCAAAACGACCCAGCATTACATTATGTCATCGGTTGGCGATGTTGCGGGTGTGTCTTTTTCTGAATTGGCGTCAGGCGTTCCGCTGGGTGGTGATTTAGATTACCTGGACGATGGTACATTAACATTGGCATTTGGGGGGCGTAAATCATTATGACAAAATCGATTGAAAATTTGCCACCTGTATCTGAGATGATGCGTGAGTGTGGCTTGGAACCTAAAAAGCAATTTGGTCAAAATTTTTTATTTGATTTGAATTTAACTGGACGTATTGCGCGCAGTGTTCCAGACATACAAAACACGCCGGTGGTAGAAGTTGGCCCGGGCCCCGCGGGATTGACACGTTCTATATTAATGGCGGGGGCGCCGCGTGTTATTGCGATTGAAAAGGATAAAACAACTGCGCCGATTTTATCGCAAATTGTAGATGCGGCGGACGGTCGTTTGGGGGTTATTTATGATGATGCGTTGCGCGTGAATTTTTCAGAATTAGGTTTTGAAAAATATGCGGTGTGCGCAAACCTGCCATATAATGTCGGTACTGAATTGTTGATTGGTTGGTTGCAGAAAATTGCACGCGGCGAAAAAATTCAATCATTGACATTAATGTTTCAGCGCGAAGTTGCGTTGCGCATTACCGCCCGTCCCGGTGACGAGCATTATGGTCGTTTAGCGGTACTGACGTCTTTGATTGCAGATGCGCGTATTTTGTTTGACGTTCCGAATACGGCGTTTGTTCCGCGCCCCAAGGTACAGTCTGCGGTTGTTCAGATAATTCCAAATATCGAAAAAATTGCACGTATTTCTAATCTGGAAAAAATCGAACATATAACTGCAAAATTATTTGGCCAGCGGCGAAAAATGATACGTGGCATAATGCCAAATGTTCAATGGTCTGACTTTGGGTTGGCGGGAACAGAACGTGCAGAAAATTTATCGCCAGAAATGTTTGCAACATTGGCAAATAATTTGCTATAGTTTCTTTGTCAGGGGATTGGAGGGATAAATGTCGCTGTCGCTATTGGCGTTTTTTGCAATTGTTTTCGTTTTGGTCTATATGTTGCGTATGGCGCGCATTGGTGCATTGGTTGCGTTTTTATTTGCTGGTATTTTATCTGGGCCATACGTGTTTAATTTATTTGAATTATCGGATGCTTGGACGTTTCTGGGCGATATGGGAATAATGTTCTTGTGGTTCAATATTGGTCTGGAAATCAATATGCGTCGTCTGTGGCGTATGCGTCGCACTATTTTTGGATTTGGCGCGGCCCAGGTTATGATGGTGGCTGTGATGTTGTTCCCTATATTGTTTGGTGTGACGGGTTGGACGGTATTGGGCAGTATAATGGTTGCGATGATGTTGGCCATGTCCAGTACGACTGTTGATTTGCAGTTGCTAACAGAACGTAATCAGTTAAACACAGATATGGGGCGTCAGTCATTTTCGATATTATTGTTCCAAGATTTGTTATCTATTCCATTGCTGGCAATGTTGCCTGCGCTTGCGGGAAAGTCATTCAGTTTTGGCGCAACTGCGATTGATGTTTTGGTTATATCTGCCACACTGATTTTGTCTGTTATTGTTGTTGGTCGATTTGTTATGACGCCAATTCTGCGTCAGGTTAGTAAATTAAAATCCAAAGAAGCCTTTTTGTTGGCGGTTATGCTGAACATAGTTGTTTGGGCTGTGTTGCTTGACTTGTTGGGATTGCCTGCAGGGTTGGGGGCATTCTTGGCAGGTATGTTGATGTCTGAAACGGTATATCGCCATCAAATATCGGCCGAGATATCGCCATACGCAACATTATTCCTGGCGTTTTTCTTTATATCTTTAGGTATGGGGTTGAAGCTGCCGCTGTTGGGTGAATGTTGGTATATGATATTGCTGGGGTTGATTGGCTTTGTTGCATTAAAGTTTTTTGCAATATATATGGTTGCGCGTGTTCGTGGTGTAAATAACTATGATTCCTTAATGATTGCATTAATTCTGGCCCAGGGTGGTGAATTTGCTTTGTTGATGCTGCAGACGATGAAAACCAGCGGTATCAACGCAATCCCAACAGATCACAAAGAAATATTAACAGCAATAATTATATTGTCTATTATGTTAACACCATTAGCGTTAGGACTGTTTGATTATCTGCGTCGCCGTGGCAAAATATTTCCAGCGCGTTCCCAGCGTGCATTAACGGATTCCGACGAAAATATCAAGCCTGATATAATTGTGTGTGGCTTTGGTCGTGTTGGTCAAATTATATGCCAGATGCTGGATGCCCAGAACATTCCATATGTTGCGATTGATTTAGATATTAATTCGGTTATGATGGGACGCGAAATGGGATTTAATGTTGTTTATGGGGACACGACAAACAGTGATGTTTTGTCTGCGTTTGGGTTAAAGCCACGTGCTGTAAAATCTGTAGTCGTTGCACTTGATAATGCGAATACCGCCCGCAGATGTATATTGACGGTAAAATCTATTGCGCCACGTGTAAAGATATTTGCGCGCGCACGCAATTTGGCCGATTCCCAGATGCTGATGCATGAGGGTGTGATTGCTGCATTGCCTGAAACCATAGAATCTTCATTTATGCTGGGGTATAACGTATTGTCGCACGCGGGCGTGTCGGACACGAAGATAGATAATTTGGTACGCGCTATGCGCGATAATAATTATTCTGGTTTGTCCACCGTAATATCGGACCGGCGTGATTGATAAAAACGTCCCCGGCATAGGGGACATTTTATTTGCAATTCTTGATTCATATTGTTATATTTCAACGTAAACGTGGAAAGGCAAGCAATGAAAAAATCAACAATTATTTTATCGATAATCATATGCGCTATATTACTTGACCAGTTGACCAAGGGCGTGATAATGTATTTCTTTGGTGGTGTTATACCATTGGCTGGCGTCGCGTGGGATGTTGTTCCTGTGCCACATATGTTGCATGTGTTTGATTTCTTTAATTTGGTTTTTACTTGGAATCCTGGTACGTCGTTTTCATTGTTTCGCGCAATGGGCGAAGCGGCACCGGTGGTTATGGTTATTGCGACCGGCTTTATTACAGGATTTATTTTGTATTATCTGGTCCGTCGTGCCAAACGGTATGAGGTTGTACCCCTTGCCTTAATTGCGGGCGGTGCGATTGGTAATCTGATTGATCGCATTCGTTTTGGTGCGGTAATTGATTTCTTGGATTTTCATGTTGCCGCGTGGCATTGGCCTGCGTTTAATGTAGCGGATATTTGTATTTGTCTGGGCGTTGGTTTGTATTTACTGAATATGTACATCGAGCGCCGCAAATGTTTAAAATCAATAAAGGATGGTAAATAATTATGGTTCAGTATATGGATAAAAATTCGGGCTTTAATACGTGGAGCGCGAACAAGGTGGCTGCCACGCAGAAAAAATCACCTTTTTCTGGTTTTTTATGGTGGACGCTGGTGTTTGTTGCGGCCTGGTGGTTGGTTGGCGTATTTATGTCGCCAAAGCAGACTGTGCAAACGACGGATGTTGCGTCAAATCTTGTTGATTTGTCAGCTGTCCCTGTTTCGAGCGTGTCGTCGGATAAGATAAGTGCATCTGTCCAAGGGCTGCGCATATCAGATGTGAATTTATCTGAATTTACGGTTGCGCCTGACGCGACAGACAATGTTGTTTTACTGGGGGGCGACAATAATTTTATCGAGGTTGGCTTGCTGGCTACGGGTACAACAGGGCCTGTTGCAACAACTGTCTGGAAACAGAACGACAATACATACACTTGGCGTAATTCTGATGGGGTTGAATTTGTTCGCGCATTTATTCCAGATGGATATACAATCACAATCAAAGACACGATTACAAACAAATCGGGACGTGATGTTGCATTTGCGCCGTATGCGCGTATTGTTCGTGACAATGATATGAAATCGGCGGCCGGTGTCACAAATGGTGCGGTTGCGTATGTGAATTCAGACGTCGAAGATGTTGCCTGGGCCAAGTTGGACAAGAAATCGTATGCGTATTCAACCACGGGTGGTTTTGCGGGCTTTGCGGACCAGTACTGGGAAACAATAGTGTCCGTTGATTCCCCAGACCAGACGATTCGAATGAAAAAAACTGGCGATAAATACATAACAGATACAGCGGCCGGCGCGGTTCATATTGCAAATGGCGCAACCGTGACAATTGCGACCAATGTGTTTGTTGGGCCACGTGATCAAACTGTGTTGAATGCCATAGAATCCAAAATGCCTGGTATTACCGAAACAATAGATTACGGTTGGTTTTGGTTTTTGGCCCAGCCAATGTTATGGGTATTAAACGGCATTCATCACGTTGTAATGAATTATGGCGTTGCGATTATCATTATGACGATTTTGTTGCGTTTGCTGATGTGGCCATTAACGCGCAAGTCTTATGTGTCAATGGCGGCTATGCAGAAGATGCAGCCTGAAATGCAGCGTATCCAGAAACTGTATGCAAACGATAAAATGCGTTTACAGATGGAAATGATGAAGCTGTATCAGACGCATAAAACATCACCTATGTCTGGGTGTTTGCCGATGCTGATTCAGATACCTATTTTCTTCGCATTGTACAAGGCGTTATTGGTGTCTGTGCAAATGCGTAATGCACACTTTTTGTGGATATCTGATTTATCTGCAATGGATCCGTATTTTATATTGCCGATATTGATGGGTGTGACAATGTATTTGCAGCAACGCCTGCAGTCGCCCAAGGCAACCAGCAACGGCAATGATATTGCCGCCCAGACCCAGCGTATGATGCGGTGGATGCCTATATTGTTCACGGTAATGTTTGCGTGGATGCCGGCGGGTCTGGTTCTGTATTGGACGGTATCAAACGTGTTCGGCATTATGCAGATGCAAATTATCAAGCGTCGTTCTGAATAATTTGTTCTTTACAATTGGCAAAATTGCGGCACAGGTAAATACCTGTGCCCTCTTGCGTTGTGGAGTAAAGCATGATAAAATATACCACTATGAGTAGAATGTATTCCACAATCTTGATGATTGCTTGTATTTCTTTCGCGGCCAATGTGCGCGCAGAAGAATTTATTGACCGAATTGATGATACAGAAATTGTCGCAGGCCATTATGGTGATGACGGTTTTTTTTATGATGATTATGTATCCAGTCCAACGGATGATGCGCTGGATAATCTGTACGATGTCTATGAAGCTGTGCAAACATTCTGCGGTGGTCTGTCGGCCGAATTGTCTGAATTATCGGGTATATCCATTGCTAATACGGTTGTGACGGGCGTTGGAACGGCGGCGGCTGGTGGCGCGCTGGCGACCGGTATTGCCAAGGCGAATACGGATAAAAAAGTATCAGAAATGTCCGTGCAGATTGCGGAAAAAATTTGCCAAAATGGTGGTTGTGATGCGAACGGTATCGAAACAATGTCCGATCAGGAATTTGCGGAAAAAATCTTGCCGCTGTTGGTGGTTGGGGTGCAAAACGAAAATTCTGATGCCGCATCTGTTATTTCTATGAAGGTAGAGCAGGACAGGGCAATCGCCAAATCGAAGCGTCTGGGGAATTGGCGTACGGGGCTGTTGGCGGGCAATACTGCGACAAACATTGCTGCTGCAGTTATGGCGGGGCTGAATCGTGATCAAAGTGAATTGATTATGCGTGTCACTGCCTGCAATCAGTCCGTCCAGAAATTGAAAGACGCGAACCAGGCTGCCATTGCGGCGGGTGTAAATCCGATTGATAACCCGTATATGCAGGGGTTCAGTGAAACAATATACAAATGCGGAACGTTGAACGTCGCGGACGTGGAAAAAATTGAAAAGCAAATGACGGTTGTAATGGGGACTGGCATTGCGGGCAGTGTTGTTGGCGCAGTTGGTGTTGGAACCAGTGCAGCAGCCAATACAGATAAAATCAGAAATGATAATACAGACGCGGGCAAGAAAAAGGAAAAGGCTTTAAATACGGTTGCCAATGTTTCGTCTGGTGCGAATGTAGTTATAGGTGCGGTTGGAACCGGCTTTAATATTTCCCTGATTAACCTGACTAAAAAAATGATGCGTGCCGCCCAACAATGCGAGGAAACATTATGAAATCGAACACATGTGGATTTTTATTGCTGACTGTTATGCCGACCCTTGCCTTTGGTGATGTTGGGGCGGACAAAAGAAAATATGTGGATTGGAATTCGGCGCCATATAACAACTATGTTCGCATCTGTACTGAAAAGGGCTGTGGTACAGGGCAATTTATATCGGCTGCGCATATCCTGACGTCGAAAAGTACGGCTGCCTGCTGTGGCGTATCAAAAAAATCAGAATGTGTTGTTTATACCAGTGATGGTGGTAAATACCTGGCTAAATTGGTCCAGGCGGGCGGCGGTTTGGGTAAATGTGGAAATGAAACAATCGAAGGTGAAACAGATTGGGGTGTTTTAGCCTTGCAAAATCGTGATAACATTTTAACGCGTCTTAATGCCAAACAGTTCGGGTTCAAATCTGGCGCTGCCAGCAATGGTGACCTGTGGCGTGGCGGGTTTGGCGACCTAAGGGTTTTGACCGCCCAAGATATTAAAGATATTAAGACGGCGTACACAGAATGGCTAAAGCTTGTATATCCGTACGATACGTCGGAACGAAATGCGGTTGCGCAACGTGGCGCAAATATGAAGCTGGAAGGTTATGATATTTACAAGGACAATGGTGCCCAGTTTGCGACGTTCCTGAACAAGTTCAAAGAATTGACTGGTAAAGATTTTATAGCGGATTATTTGGGTGACGGCGATCGTTTCAAGGTAATCGATAATTGTTCGTTGAAACAAAATACAGGCAATGTATTTATGCACGATTGTGCGGCTTGGGCTGGGGATTCTGGGGCGGCTATATTAAATAATAACAACGAAGTTGTTGCACTTGCGACATATACGTTAAACTCTATTGGTGGCAGCGGCAGTGGGAATATTGCCATAACCGCGAATGATATTTTTACTAATATCAAAGAAATGCTTGGGATGGCGGTTGTTGCGGAACGTAGACCGGATTCTAGGAATGTAAATGATACAATATATCGTCATGCAAACGGTGATACGTATATGCGAACTGGCGGAACACCTGCGTGGCGCAACAATAATATTGGTAATATTAATTATGAACTGAAAGACAGTCGTGTTATTGGTCATGGTGGGCCCAAGAAAAAGAACAGCCTGCGCGGCAGATTTGCTGTATTTGCCAGTGAACAAGAGGGCAGGGAAGCACTGCGAACAATGTTGCGTGGCCCCAGATACGGCAGCCTAACGATTTTGCAGGCAATGAACAAGTATGCGCCCGCATCAGACGGGAATAATCCGGGGCAATACGCCAGAACAATTGCAAATGCAATAAAAAAGCCTTTAACGACACGGCTTTCGTCATTATCGGATGCAGAATTGGATGTCGTGATAAATCAAATTCGTAAAAAAGAAGGTTGGAAAGCGGGACAGATTATAGACTGTAACGCAAACCCGTCGAAGTGCAAATAAGATTAAAAACATTGACAATATGAAATTCAGTACTATATTACACGTATAAACAAAGGGGTGTTTTATGCACAGTAATAAATTACAAATTTTATCACTTTTGAAAAAGGCGCCATATTTCGTGGTTGTGCTGTTATGTTTGTCAGGATGTGATGATGAAAAAAACTCCAACAACGGGGTGGTTCCACATACAGATGCAACATATGCAAAATATAAACGGGATTTGGCGACGGCGCGTGCGGCGGCTGCGGCGGATTCTGTGCGCCTGCAAACATTTCTGGACAGCGCAAACAAACAAAAATAATTTTATGAAAAAAAGTACTTGCATTTATTCTACGAACGGTATAATATGCATAACGCTTTAGGGGTTGTAGCTCAGCTGGTTAGAGCGTCTGCCTGTCACGCAGAAGGTCGCGGGTTCGAGCCCCGTCAATCCCGCCAGTATTTACACCGTCATCGACGGTGTTTTTTTGTTTTTTGTAAGTTTTTTTGCCTCAAAATGTGAGCTTGTATAAAAAAGTCTACAAAATGCTTGACTTTGTGTATAAAAAGTATAGAATTTGCATAAACTTTTCGCCAAAATGGCAAAATAGAACAAAACATTAACACAAGAGAAAGAAAATGAGCGAATATGCAATCTTTCAAACCGGCGGCAAACAATATCGCGTTGCAAACGGCGATATCATCAAGGTTGAAAAACTGAATGCCGAAGGTACGGTTGAATTTGACCAGGTATTAATGGTCGGTGACAAAGTTGGCACTCCATACGTCGAAGGCGCCAAAGTTGTCGCAGAAGTAATTGAACAGAAACGCACTGACAAAATTTTGGTGTTCAAGAAAAAACGTCGCCAGAATTATCGCCGCACAGCCGGTCATCGTCAGTTCATTACTGTTTTGAAAATCAAAGAAATCAAGGCATAAGGGGGCAGAACTATGGCACATAAGAAAGCGGGTTCCGCATCAACAAACGGACGCGACTCGGCAGGGCGCAGACTTGGTGTTAAAAAATCAGGCGGCAGTCGCGTAATCCCAGGTAACATCATCATTCGCCAGCGTGGCACATCTGTACACCCAGGCTTGAATGTTGGTATGGGCAAAGACCATACAATCTTTGCAAAGATTGCAGGTATTGTTAAATTCAAAAAGGGTAACGGCGACCGCAGAACGGTTTCAGTCGTTCCAGAAACTGAAGAAGCAAAATAAAAAATTCCCCAATTGGGGAATTTTTTTGTGATATAATTCACAGTATGGAGGTAATTTGATATGGCAAAAAAATTTAATAATACACTGGGGGACGCTTTGACGGAATATTGGGTTAACTATATTGGATGGGGGCGTGCAACGCGTTCTGAATATTGGTGGGCGATTTTGTTTTATAATTTGTTGCTGGGCAACGTCTTGTTTTGGGGTGCGCCTGGCGTAAGTAGCTTGTGGTCACTGGCGACGATTGTTCCGAATTTTTGTTTGCTGGCGCGTCGTCTGCACGACACGAATCGTTCGGCTTGGAATATGTGTTGGGCGTTTTTTCCGATTGTGGGTTGGATTATTATGTTGGTATTCCTGTGCCAGCCCGGCGGTACAACAAAAAATAGATTTGGGCCTGCGCGTCTTAAGAAGTAAAAAAACCGCCGTATCGGCGGTTTCTTTATTTTATAATGCGGCGCTGGATTTCGGTGCCCATTGGTTTGTACATTGTCACCGGTTGATATACCTGATAGTGATCAATAACTTCTGTGTGTGTCTTTACGCGTACAGGTTGCGCTGCGGCGCGTTTTGTGCACGGTTTTACAGCCTGGCTTGAAACAAAGCGTTTCTCGCAGCCGCACGGCACTTCGATGCTGATGCGTTCGAAAGTCGTGATTGTTTCGTTTTCTGTGTATGTAAAGTTCGCCGACGCAGTATCAATTGCGAACAGGGCGCCAAACACAACAAATAAATATTTTGTCATAACTTTGCCTTTTGTGTTTTTTTGCATTCTCTGTCCCTGATTTTCATAAATCATACCAGGTGTATCCCGGATTTCCAGAAAAAATGATGGTGTTTTGAAAAATAAAAATCCCGCATTGCGGGATTTTTTTATGGGCACTGTGCCAGCTGTTTTAAAACGTTCTGTACATCATTATTAACGGATACGGTAATTTCGCGTTGCAGTCCATCCTTGTATGTATAGTTGAACTGTGCGTTCCTAAATTCTGGTATTGCGCTGTAAACCTGTTCGAACGGAGCCAGCATTGCCTGGAACCATTGACGGCCGCGGCACAGACAGCCGTTGCGAACGTCAGCAGCCACGACAGCGGTTGCGGTGTTTGGATACTGGGTATCTAAATCGTGGTCTGTCATCATTAAACAGCGCGCACCAAACCCATAGAAATTTGCGTCGTCTGCCAAAAATTTATAAACCAGTCCATCGCTTGCGCCGGCTTGCTTCAGTGCGTACGCCATACCATCGGTACAGCACGCCTGGGCTGAACGCATCAACATCTTGTATCTGTCCAACAGTGGTGCGGAAACTGTTTCATTTGCAGTAATGTGTATGTTGCAGTCTGCTGCGTGCACAAACTCTTCGACTTTGGTGTCGCGCAGGCGTGCGCTGCGTGGTGAAACTGTTTCACGTACAATTGGTTTTCTGCGCCAAATTTCGCATTCTGTTTCAGTCTCGAACGGACATCCTTCGTCAATTACTAACTCGCCAAAGGTTTCGATTATGACATCAGACATATCCTGGGCTGCGTACAGTTTCTCGTTTTCGGATATATTTGTGAACCACAGATTTTCACTTGGTTTGCGTGGTGCCAATAATTCCTCGACGCGTGCGCGTGTTGTTGTGGCGTCTTCCATATTTTGTTGGTACAATTCAATTGCGTCAGTATTGGTTGTATAAACCGCGTCTGATTCACGCAAATAAATCTCGGGGCTTGGTTCCAAGAACCAGTCTGAAAAATCCTTGTACTTATAACTGTTGATAGATTCGTCCCAAATTGGAACCCCGTTGCGCCAATCGACGGTCTTGACAGCCTTGGCGCTCTTTGATTGAGCGCTTGTTCCGTCCCACAGGGCGGGGCGTTCATCTTCTGGTACCGGCTTAATGGTCAGCAATTTTGCATTCACATTACGTTCTGGTATTTGGAAGTTTTCTGCCGTCGGCATCGCGGCTGCGTTTGGATCAGATTCCATCCAGGTTGGTGTTTCTTCTGTCGTCGCCGGCGTAGCCAGTATAATTGCAGTTGGTTTTTCTGTTTCGGTGACTTCTGTTGACCATTCGAACTCTTCGAATGTCAATGGTTCGATGTTGCATCCTTCGCCGGTGCATTCAGACGCAACCGCGCCAACCGCGCCGCACAGACACAACAGCGACGAAAAAATAAATATTTTGGTCTTCATACTCAGTATTATATCACAAAATTGGCTGCTTTAAAACAGGTTTTTGACAGCGCTTTTCAGTTGTGCTTTGGGATTAAAGTCATTATAATCTATTGGAACAGTTGTTAAACAAAAAACAAGGAAGGAATATGAAAAAATTATCTGTACTTGCATTATTGTCTGTTATTGCGGCACCTGCATTTGCGACGGACGATGTGGTTGCTGAAAACGTGATGGAAGCCCCGGTTACGGAAACGGCTGTGGTACCTCAGTTGACAGATGAAGAAAAACTGAAGTTAAAGCAAGAGTTCAAAGATGAAATCAAGGCGGAATTAAGACAAGAGTATCAGGATGAAAAACATCGTCGTGAAATTGCGTTTCCAAATGGGGTTCAGATTGGTGTCGGTGCGTCTTTTACCAGTGGCCTGAATGGATTTGTTGGCTATGCAAACAAAGACTTTGATTCTTTCTGGGCGAAGCGATTCGGTGTGCGTTTTGATTTTGCAACAACGCGTCCTATTCGTTCGGCTGTTAATGGTGCGATTGATTCGCTGGTGGATGATGGTATTGATATTGGTAATGGATTGACCGTTGATAAAGGAAAATTCGAAGCGCATCATTATGCAGCGTTGGTTGACTTTTATCCATTTGGTGACACTTGGTTGCTGGGTGGCTGGCGCTTGTCCGGTGGTTATTTTATGGGTGAATTAGAAATGTCTGCAGATGTTGCGGGTAAAATAGATGGTGTCGATGGTTATTATGAATTTGAGTTGTCTGGAAATAAATATGCTTATGCTGGCAATTCGGTGCATGGTACATCGAAACTGGACTGGAAATATCGTGGCCCATATGTTGGGACTGGTTTTGATATTGGTTTGTTCTCAGGTTTCAAACTTTATGTTGATGCAGGCGTTGTCTTTACGAACAAGTATGCGGAATTATCGCTGGATGTTCCGACCGACAATCTGAAACAGTGGAATGGAACTGAGTGGGGCTCGGTTGATGTTCCGGAATTAAACACAGTAATTGCCAAGACTTTATCTGATGCCCAAGATGAATTAGATGATTATAAATTCTATCCGATGATAAAAATGGGCTTTATGTATCGTTTTTAAAAAAATAGACCGCTACGGCGGTCTTTTTTCTTGCGGAAATTATGCTCATTGTTGTGCGTGTCCGATTCGGATATATTTTTACATTATGGAACGTGCGATATTCTGTATTTCATTGCTGCTGGTTGTGTCTGCAAATGCGGATGCTAAATTCTCGGATGGAATCTCTATTGGTGTCGGGGTGTCTGCGCTGGGTGGTTTAAATGTGCAGGCGGGTTATCATAATATAGATTCCGATTCGTATTGGCTGCATCATTTGGGCTTGCGAATCGATTATGCATCGACTGATTCGTTAAAATCAGCTATCGATTCGGTGATTGATTCCTATATGCGTGACGGTCGTGATATAGGTGATGGTGTTAAAATTGACGAAGGTTCGCTGGATGCCTGGCACAGTGGCTTTGTGTTAGATTATTATCCATTTGCGGGTTCGTGGCGTATGTCTGCTGGTTATGTGTGGGGTAGGGCGCGGCTTGATTCGTCTGTTTTTGGCGAAATTGTAAATGCGCCGGCCCACCGCTTTTATTTTTATTTGGCGGGCGATCATTATTACTATAACGGAAATGCCTTTGATGGAACGGTGACAATAGATTGGAATTACAGTGGACCGTATTTTGGTACGGGGTTTGATTTTGATTTAGGGTGTCGATTCGGTTTATTTGTGGATGTGGGGGTTGTTCTAACGAATCGGCCTGCCGAGTTGTCCTTGGATATCTCGCAAGATCAGTTATATATATATAATGAAACGACCGGGCTGTGGTCCCCAGTATCAATTCCGCAACTTGATGCCGATATTGTGCGCGCAACGGTCGAAGCGAACGATAAATTGGCCGATTGGCGCATCTATCCAATGGTAAAATTGGGTTTTTTATACCGATTCTGATGTTTTTTTGACGATTCGTGGTTGGGTTTTCATTAAATCCGAATCATAAAAATAGGTAAAACCGAATCAGAAACGGGGGGGCAAAAGGAAAAAAAATAAAAAAAATAAAAATAATTTTTGGCGGATTTCTAGGGATTTTTCCATATTTGTAAAATTTTTTTAAATTATTTTCTAAATTCCGCTTGACTTTTCAGAAGTTTGAGCGCATACTAAGCGGGCTTTCAAGTTGAGACAACAAAACAAAAAGAAACTCAACCCCTGAAATTCTGCGGTTTACGGAACGAACGGTATGAAAAGGGTTCTTGTAAAACTCGCAACATTGTGAATAAAAGCAGCTCATCAAAAATTCAAGAAGGGATGTGCAGACAGTTGAATTTGGAATATCCAAACTTTGACTAAGTCAAAAGTGCATATCCTAGACAGGTAGTAGGTTTACATATTAAACCTCGTTAAAAACTTGTCTTGCGAATAAT
>JAZRLB010000009.1:0-60745 GCA_045646625.1 Candidatus Enterousia sp.
CACGTCGTCCGACGTCGGTGTTTCTGCGTCCGTATAATCAACCGCGTCATCGTGGTGAACGGGCGCAGCCCCAGCAAATGTGGGCAAAACAAGCAATCCTGCAAGTACGGCAATAAATCTTTTCATAATAATCACTTTTTACTTTATATTATTGTATCATTTTTTAATTGGAATTTCTATATTTTTTTATGTGAAGAAAACATAAACTGGGGTATGCGGACGTCGTATTGGTACGCGTTTGAGAACGGAGGGTTATGCCGCCTGTTTAATTTCAGATTTAATTTTGCGAATGTATGTACGCAATTCGTCAATCGCGACCAGTGTGCCATCTGATTTCTGGGCGGACCAATAGTTCCAGCCGTTAAAGCTGACGCTGCGTTGGATTTTTGCGGCCATTACATGAATTGAAGCTTTGCCATACAGTTGATGTGTCAATTGCCCGTCGTGTGTAATCATAACGCGTTCGCCACGCGGGTTGACCAGTGTTTGGCCAATATACAACAGGCCTGCGTCAATTAGTTCTTTGAAGGCAACACGGATTTCGTCGCGTTTTGGTTTGGATACTTCTATTTCTGACAGGTCTATTGGTTTTGTGTTTGCAATGCGTTCGCGTGCCGCTGCAACATATGTTGCATCGCGTTCAATGCCGATAAACTGACGTCCCAACTCGCGTGCTGCCGCCGCTGTTGTACCGGATCCCATAAACGGGTCCAGAATGATGTCGCCCGGTTTTGTCGATGCCAAAATTACGCGGTGTAATAAATCCAGTGGTTTCTGGGTGTTGTGCAGACTTTTGCCATCGGCGCCCTTGATGCGTTCTTCGCCCAGGCAGATGTTCAGATCCCAGTCAGAGCGCATCTGTTTGCCGCCGTTTAATTTTTTCATCGTTTCATAATTGAAAGTGTATTTGCCGGTCTTGGTCGGTGTGGCCCATATTAATGTTTCGTGTGCGTTGGTAAAGCGTGTGCCGCGGAAATTTGGCATTGGGTTTGTTTTTACCCAGACAATATCATTCAAAATCCAGAAGCCCATATCTTGTAATGCACAGCCAACGCGAAAAATGTTATGATAGCTGCCTATTGTCCACATTGCGCCATTTGGTTTTAATACGCGTTTGCACTCGGCCAGCCAGGCGTGTGTGAATTTATCGTATTCCGCAGCTGATTCAAATGAATCCCATTCGTCGCGTACAGCGCGGGCGGCGGTTTGATCTTCGGGACGGTACAGCGTTTTAGACCCTAGTTGCAGATTATATGGTGGGTCCGCAAATATTGCGTCAACCGATGCGTCGGGAATGCCGCGCATAACTTCTATGCAGTCGCCCAATAAAATCTGGTTTAAGTATTTGTTCATCTCTCTCGCTTTGTCCTGAGTATCATTTTATCATATTTTTGAATGTTTTTTTTGGGGTAGGATGAAAGATTTTTAAATAAAGCACTTGATTTTTATAAAAAAGCTTTTTTTGTAATATGATAAAATTGCTTGATATCGACGGAATTGATTGCTACCGTATGTGTGTTATGAGATGTCCATATTGTAATTCTACGGATAGCCGTGTGACGGATTCGCGTCCAGATATAGAAGACGCGATTATTCGTCGCAGACGTGTGTGTGAACAGTGCGGGGCCAAGTTTACAACAGTTGAACGCGTGCAGATGCGCGATCTGGTTGTACGTAAAAATAATGGAAAATTAGAACCTTTTGATCGTGAAAAATTGCGGCGCAGTATCAAGTTGGCCTGTCGTAATCGTGATGTCGGGGATGAGCAGATTGAGCGATTAGTTGCGTCAATTCAGCGCAGGTTGGAAACAGAAACAGCCGATGATACAGTCTCTAGTGCCCAGGTAGGACAGATGGTGTCGGATTCTTTGTTGAATTTAGATCCGATTGCTTTTGTGCGTTTTTCGTCCGTTTATCGCAAGTTTTCGCGTATTTCAGACTTTAAAAAAATTATCGACCAAATACCAGAGGATGCAGATGATGCGGTTGTGTGCAAGTTGCCAAAAACATCGCTGTTCTGATAATACGATATGAAAAAAATTTTTGCTTTATTTGCAGGGATTGTTTTGCCGTTACAATTGTGGGCGGCGGATTTGCCACAGATTTTAACTGATATAGATGCCAGTTTGTATGAACAGGTCTTTATGTTGCAGGATAAGGAAAAATTTAACACGGCTATTAATATTCAAAATCAGATTGCAGATAATTTGTTGATGAACGAGGTTTTGTATCAAAGGTTTTTTTCTGATTCATACAGAACACGCGGCAAGGAAATAAGTGCCTGGATGGAAAAATACTATGATATGCCGGGGGCATTGCGTGTGGAAAAATTGGCGAAAATAAAAAAGGCAACGGTTCGAAAATCAAATGTTCCTAGTGTTATGACCGGGTCGGAATCAATCGAGACGGCCCAGTCTGAAACCTGGACAGCAAAGAAGTATTCGGGGACTGCGGAAAAGAAAATAAATGAGTTTAGGCGGGCAATTCGTTCCGGAATGACTAAAGTGGCGCGTGAAATTTTGGAAGATAAAAGTTTTAAAAAGAAACTGACAGAATCTGACTATGGTCGTTTGGCGGGGCGGTTGTCTTTTATTTATTATACAAATGGTGAAATGGAATTGGCCAAAAAGTGGGGCTTTGTTGCGTCTGATGCAAAATCTGAATATGGCCTGTGGTCTATGGGATTGTTGTATTTTAAGGAAGAAAATTATGCGGAATCACAAAAATATTTTAGTCGGATATTAGAATTGTCGCAGATAAACAATGCACGTAAAACTGAGGCAGCATTTTGGGCGGGACGTGCTGCGGACTTTAAAGGTGACAGAGAGTCGGCAAAAAAATATTGGCGTATTGCAGCAACGCATCCAATGGCGTTTTATGGTGCATTATCTGCAACTATGTTGGGCCAGGTTCCGGAATATGAATTTTTTGAACAGGATGTGACCGACGAAGATTTTGATGAATTGCGTGAAACAAAATATGGAAAAATGGCATTGGCTTTGTTGCAGATTGGACGCAAGGATAGGGCGGAAGAGTATTTGAAGTATTTAATTACGTCTAAATCGTCTGATAGATTATTGCACGCTGTGAATTCGATTGCGACCGCGTACGGGTTGCCGCGCGTTTCTATTCAGTCCGCATCAGTTATTCGTGATCGCGGAATATTGGAAATTGATGATGATATCATTTATTCGGCGCAATATCCATTGCCAGATTGGGAACCAATGGGGGGGTGGTCTATTGACAGGGCGCTGTTGTTGGCGATTACCAAGCAAGAAAGTAATTTCCGTGTTTCTGCAAAATCTGGGGCGGGGGCAAATGGTGTTATGCAATTAATGCCCAGCACGGCCAAGCGAGTAGCGCGTGCAAACAAATTGGATATTAACCAAATGGATATGTCAAACCCAGAACATAATATGTTCTTGGGGCAGCAATATATTGTCGATTTGTTGGCACACCCAAGTGTGGAAAACAGTATTATCAAAATGCTGGCGGCATATAATGCGGGAATGGGAACAATGGTAAAGTTTGAAAAATTGTTTTATACATATGATCCATTGCTGTATATTGAAAGCTTTCCGGCATATGAAACGCGCAGTTATATAAAGCGTGTAATGTCGAATTTGTGGTTGTATCGTGCGCGTTTGAATCAGCCTTTGTCATCTATGCAAGATTTGGCAAATGGTAATTGGCCGCTGTATAATAGCGAAGATGAATATGTTCAGCAGCAAATTGCAGAACGTATGACAATTTAATAAGCGGCACAATTCCGATGATTGTTCTCAACCTCCTGGCCACCTGATGTTGTTATGGTGGTTTTTTTATATGGTGATGCGGGGTTGTGACAGTACCACCAAGCTGTCAGAAGTCTCTTGTTTTGACCGCATCACCCACCATTTTGGAATAAAAAGGGGGGATTATGAGAAAGGTATGTCTTATGATACTTTTGATGATACCATTTTGTGCGTTGGCAGGACTGCCCAGTGTTGGGTATGTAGAGGATGCGGTCCATATTAAAAAAGGTAAATTGGATACAGCGCGATTAAATATTGGGACGGCGCAAAACACTGTTGCGGCGGGAAATGATACGCGATTTGAAACGGTGTCTGTTGGAAAGCCAGATATAATGGTGCCTGATGGGCGTGCATTAATTTGGGTTGAATAATAATAAATCCCCCAAATGGGGGATTTTTTGATTAGTCGTCGATTGCACTGTATTCACAGAAGCCTTCGTTTGTGTCACAGCGTGAAATTGTACCTTCGCTGATGAAATAACCCTGGTCGTGCAGGCAGGCTGGGCAAACTTTTGGTGCTTCGTTTCCGATGTGCCACATACCACAGTTTGTGCAACGCCACATAACGATTTTGTCCTGTTTGAACAATGTGCCGTCTTCGATTGCGTCCGCCAATGCGCGGAAACGTGATTCGTGATAGCGTTCTGCATAGCCGATGTTTTTCAGAATTTCAGCGATTGCGGGAAAACCTTCTTGGGCGGCAATTTGTGCGAACTTTGGATACATTTCTGTATTTTCTTCGTGTTCGCCATAGGCCGCAGCCTGCAGATTTTCCAATGTTGTACCGATTTTGCCCGCAGGGAAAGATGCAGTTATTTCTAGTTCGCCACCTTCTAGGAATTTGAACAGGCGTGATGCGTGTTCTTTTTCTTGGTCAGCGGTTTCCAAAAAGATTTTAGAAATTGCCTGGAATCCTTCTTTTTTAGCTGCGGATGCATACATTGTATAGCGATTGCGTGCCTGGGATTCGCCTGCAAATGCAATTAGCAGGTTCTTTTCGGTTTGTGTACCTTTTAATGATACCATAGGTGCTTCTCCTTTTGCTGTTTTTTTTGATTGTAGCTGGATTCTAGCAGAGCATATGCAAAAAATCAAAAAATTATTTTGCTTGGTTGCGGGAAATTTTTTGACACGCAACAGAATGAATCAAGTCCATATATTCATCATATAGTTTTATGCCCAGAAATGCGCGTGCTTGCTCAATCGTGGTGCCGTATGACCAGTATGTTCCGTGGTCTGTTGTATATTTTGCAATAATATAATGTTTTGGGGACATAAAATATCCATAGCAATTTTGAGTGACTATAGATGCGCGGTAAAATTCAAACAGATTTTTTTCTTGGTAATCTAATTTTTCGTGCAGAACAAATGATTTGTCGCGAACGTCCTGAATTTTATGGGGAAATGAATCCTGGACACGCCACAGGCCGCCTATGAATTCTACGTCTGATACATTGACGTTGGCCAATGGGATGGTTGTGCCATTGGAACAGTGGGCCATTGTTTTTTTTGTGCCGTCTAAAATTGCGGCATTGTATGCGCGATGTTTTTCTGCGATTGTTTTATGAGTTGCCAGTTTGTTTCGTGTCATTTCCCAGCCCCAGGAATTTCTTTTCGATTGCGGATATCAGTGTTTCTATCCCTTGTCTCCCTGCGGCACTGATGGTTAAAATTTCAGGTTTCTTTTTTCGGCCGAATGACTTTTTGAATGCGGTCATTTTTTCGGACAATTCATCTGCGTCGATTGCATCAATTTTGTTAATGACAACCATTTCGGGTTTGGTGATTAAATCGCCGCCATATGAATCCATTTCGTGGCGAATTGCCGCATAGCGTGCTGCCCAGTCTGGTTCTGTGCCGTCTATTACGTGCAAAATCATTTTTGTGCGCTCTGCGTGACCCAAGAATTGGTCGCCCAGTCCGACACCGGTGTGTGCGCCCTCGATTAGGCCGGGCAGGTCGACCAAAACAAATTCACGGTCGTGTGCGTACATAACGCCCAATTGTGGGTTCAGTGTCGTAAATGGATAATTTGCAATCTTGGGGCGTGCCGCCGTCACCGCCGACAGCAATGTTGATTTGCCCGCGTTTGGAAAGCCTACCAAGCCAATATCTGCAATCAGCTTCAGGCGTAATACAACCGTACGTTCTTCGCCGGGCAGGCCGTCATTCGCCTGTTTTGGGGCGCGGTTGGTCGGGCTTTTGAAATGTAAATTTCCCCAACCGCCATTGCCACCACGGGCCGCGCGATATTCCATACCATCTTGGTTCAGGTCTGCGTATTCGATTTCTTCGTTTTCAGACAAAATAACCGTGCCAGTTGGAACCGGCAAGACCAATGTGTCGCCAGATGCACCTGTGCGCATTTTTCCCATACCGTTTTCGCCACGCTGGGCTATGTATTTTGTTTTGTATCTATAGTCAATCAACGTGTTTACATTCGGCACGGCAACAAATACAACGTCGCCGCCACGGCCGCCGTCGCCACCGTTGGGGCCACCGAATTCGATGTATTTTTCACGACGAAAACTGGCAGAACCATTGCCGCCGTCGCCCGCTTTGATATAAATTTTTGCCCGGTCTAAGAACTTCATATTTTTACCTTTTGTGCATATTATAATCTAAAAACTTGCAATTTCCAGTCTAAAACACTATAATATATTGGCTGGTTTGCCAGTGATGGTTCTGTATCCGTTGTGAAATAGTCATTATGGACTGGGGGGCGGTACCCCACAGCTCCACCATCTGATGCGATTGTGTGTCGCATTTGATTATGGGGCTGACATAGATTCGACAGATGATAAAAGACAAATTGGGTGAATCCGACGTGGCGTCGTTAAAGGCCGACTAAAAACTGAATGGCGATAGAATCGCTGCGAACGACAATGTTCGCCTTGCAATGGCTGCCTAAGATGGCGTTGAATACGATTGGCAATTGTTGATTGTATTCGTTTTAGTTATTGCGGGGTTTGTCGGGTACCTGGCACCAGAAATCCCGACATTTTGTTTATATATATTGCTAACAACGGAAAGGATATAAAGATGTTCGGAAAAGTTAAGAAAATATTCTTTACAGGCGTATTTGGCGTTCTGTATGTTTCATTCTTGGCCCAGTTGGTTTATACATTGGGTTGGGTCGTAGGCATTGAAAATAAATTAGCAGGCCTGGGATTGTTGTCATTAGAATGGTTGATTTTGATTTCGGCACGCTATTTGTCCAAGCGTTCCAGCAACAGTGCCCAGCACAGCAACGGTTTTCGCCGTCGTTAATTAAAAGAATATCCCCCCCTCCGTGTGGGGGATTTTTTTGCTGACATATTTTAGAAACCGCCCAAAAGGGCGGTTGTTAGGATCAGGATTCTGTGTTTTGGCAAAGCTTTTTGTCGGTCATAAATTCGGTTAATTTTTTCAGTGCTTCACACGCATCTTTTTCGTGTTCTTCGATTTGGTCGTCGGAATTGTATGTTTTGATATTATTATAGTTCCAATTAGTTGATATCGAGAGCGCCTCTTTATCATTTAGTGTATAAGCCACTGTTTTGTGTTCGTCACAGGATATGGTGATTTTGGATTTGTCGTAATAAGTTAATGATATGATTCCGCCTATGCATTCTGTGATGGTTTCGTCGTCGGTTTTGCCTGTTTGGCTTTTCTTTTTTTCAAACTTGTCCAGGATTTCTTCGACTTTGTTTTTCTTGGAATCGCCGGAATTGATGGCAAGGTTGCCAATCAATGAGCCCGCCGCACCAACGCCAGCTGTTATCATACCGGTTTTCTTTTTGTCGGCGGTTTCTTGTTTCTGTTCCTGCCATTTTTTTGCGTCTTCGCCCGTTGGGTCCTTCAAAGCACGTGCCAAGGATGTGTATGCGCCCGATGTTTTTCCAACCGCGATATCATCGTACAGGCCGGATGTTGCCGCATCTAAAATAGGTTCTGATTCAATGCCGGGACGCATATCAAGTGCGGTTTTGCGCGCCTTTAAGTCGTTGGCCAGGTTGACGTATTCAGAATACAGATTGATTAATTCGTTTCCGCCGGGCAATTCAACATTTGCTGTGCCGCCTGCAACGTTTTTGCCGCCGCCATAGTCACAGCGGAATGTAGCCAGGTATGCACGCATTGCGGTTTCGGCGTCGGCATCTGATTTTTCTTCGGCCATGGCCGACATCATTTGCATACCGCCGATACCGGTCGCACCAATGCCCGCCGCCCCCAATAATTTATTGGCGGTCGATTGTTCTTTGTCTTTCATTTTTTGTGCGTTGTCTTTTAATTCGCCAACGCGGGCCTGGGATTCTTCTTCGGATAATTCGCCGGCGACACATTTAGTGCCGTCTTTGTTTGGTGTAAAACCGCGCGCGCAGTCGGTAATGACACATGTCATTTTGCCGTCAACCTTTTTCTGGACGCCGGCGGTGGCATTTTTATCAACCGCGGTTGCGTCGCACGCGTCACCACGTGTGCTGACGCAGGATTTTTTGTTTTCACTGACTTTGAATCCGTCGTTGCAGGTGCCGATTTCGCAATAGGCTTTGTCTTTGTCGTCACACATTTTTTTTCCTGAGGCGGCATTTTTTGGCAATTTTGGTTCGTTTTTGTCGTCGCACGTTGCATTTTTTGCCCATTTGACACATTGGCCGTTATTTAAATCATAACCGCACTTGCATTCCAGTGCGATACAGGTGTTGGTGCCTTCTTTTATGCCAGTTTTGGACGCACCCTTGTTTTCCAGGTTTTTTTTATCTGTTTCATTGCATTGTTTTAGTTTTTTGCATTTCAATGTGTTCAATGTACATTTTTTGTCGGTGACAAATGTATCGTTGTCATCATCCCAACAATTGGTAAGTATTTGTGGGCATCTGTCAAAATCGATCTGTCCATTGGGTGCAAGGCAGCCGTCTGGGAATGAAAAAGGTTTGTCATTGGAATCGGTCAGGTAATATCCAGCCTGGCATTCGGTTGGATAACATTTTTTGTTGTAGGACGTTCCATTTTTTATTTCGTTATTGGGGGTGCAACCAGTTACTGTTACTTCTGGCAGAGTCTCGTTTCCTGGTTCTAGTGTTATTTTAACTGGGGTTGTTGTTGCGATAATTTCCTCATCCTTGTATGTCATCATATATATTTTTATTTTTTCCCCTTCAGAAATGTTTCCCAGAGTGAAATTGCCGTTTATGTCGACTTCGGTTGCATTGTCTGGGTTTGAGATTTGTTGTACTATTGCACCCGTCGCGGGATCGCCGTCATCGTAAAGTACGGTGCCGGTGACGGTTATGGTTTCGGCGGATGTTGTCCCCGTTGGTGTGTTGTTTGTATCATGGTTTTCTTTATATTCAATCCAATATGAAATTTTGTCGTTTTGCATCATATTTCTTGGATCAGAGTCTTCTTCTTCTGGGATATAACCGCATAATTCTTGTTTAAATTGCTGGGTATATTCATCTTTTATTTCTTTTTCTGCAAATGCTTTAGCGCATGCGTCCTTGTGTTGTATCGGCGTGACACATTCGCTCAGTGTTTGACCAGTCTCACAGTCTGCTCTACAACCGACGCCCGTGCCGAATCCTGCTTTAAGCGGTTGAACCAGTGGTTTGGTCAGAAAATCGTTCACTTTTTGTTGATATTTATCTGGCCAATCCGATACTTTTGAGAGTGCTACTGCCGTTTCGCAATTGGCACGTTTGCCACCAAATGCGGGCAGGGTGGTGATTGTTAAAATAGAAAAGATAAGTAATAATTTTTTCATTTTGTATTATTTACTATTGGGTTGTTGAGTTAATGAAAAGCTTCCCAGGCCAGTGTTTTGACTTAGGCCAGATGGTAATTGTACATCAAATTTCGCCCCAGCACCGCACGTGCCAGTGTATATGTCCCATTTTCCGCCATTTTTGCAGATGCAGGTAAAACCTGATTCGTTCCATACGTGGTTCAGTATTTTGCAACGCTGTTGCTGCTCGGAAATGGTTAGTGGCTTTTTTTCTTGGGGTGCAGGCTCGTTGTTGTTACCTTTATTGTTGTTGCCGTTGTCGCCCGGAGTTGTTGTTTCGCCGCCGCTGTTGCCACCGTTGTTATCTTTGTTGTCGCCGTACAATTCTTCGTGTTCTTTTTCTGCTTTTTTGGCGGCCTTTTCAGCCTTGTGTCGGTCTATTGCGCGGTCAATCGCGCCAGATGTGACGGCGCCAACCGCCATACCAACGCCGGAACCCATCAATGCAGATGTTGCAGATGTTTGTTCGCGGGTCAAGCGCATTGCGTTTTCTTTGAATGTTGTTATGTCGACACCAAACCAATTTTGGTCACAGTTAAATGTTGTGCCGGCATATGCCTTTTTCGATGCGTATAATGTGTTATTGTCGCCAGCAAAGAAATTAACCGTGTAAATACAATCCAGTGTGCGGTCGTCAAACATTGCGCCCAGGCGCCCACACGTTTCGCGCATTTTGTCGCGCAGTTCATACAGACGTTTTTCGTCCGATGCAACCTGTTTTTCCGCGCCGACGCGCAGTGTGCCGAAAACATCCATTGCGCGTGAGGCCAGACCACTGTCCTGTTGTTTGCAATCGTTGGCGATTTTTGTGCATTTGGAAATCGCGGCGTCGCCCGCCCGTTTCCCCAGGCATTTGTTAAAGTTTTTACCGCATTCTGTCACGATGCAATTGTTATACCGATTGCCGCAATCAATAATTTTATTATAGGATGAAATGCGTGCATTCATATCGCGGTCGGCCTTAATCTCGGTCGTGAACAGGGCGTATTCTTCGCCGCTGCAGGTCAGGTTGCGACGGCACGTATCCATTTTTGTGCCCCATATAGTGTCTGTGTCGCCCGCGCATTTTGAAAAGTCTTTGCCGCATTTTTCCATCATACAGGCGCGTAAATTTTGGTCACATGCGTTTTGACCCGATGCGCGTGCCGCCGCCATTTGATTGTTTGTGGCGGATTTTGCGTCGGCTGCGTCCAGTGCCGCACGTTGGGCGCGGATTTGTTCAGCCAATGCGCTGCGTGAAGTGTCGGGGGGGGTTGATGTGGATTCAGACATAAATTCATCAAATTGGGATGTTTTGTCTTCTATGATTAATTCGGGGGCGTCTTCAACCGTAGACTCGGCCGTTGTTGCCGTTGTGGCATTTGTTTCATTGTTTTCGGTTGATTCGACGGTCGATGATGCGGGGGTGATGGTTGACGCGCGGGCCGCATTGGATGGGCGCTTTGTGCGTGAAACAACCGCACCACCGGCTATGTCAATGGAAAGCGCAAAGAGCAAAAAGCAAAAAGCAAATGTTTTATTAAGACAGGTGGTTCGTGTTTTCATTTGTCTTGCCCTTAGTCAATTGTTGCACATGCAACCTCGTAAAACTTGCACAGTTGCAGCGCCATTGATTTTTCATCGTTAAATCCAGTCGCACAGCCATTCGTCATATTGTTTTTGCATACCGTTGCAACGCATTCGTCGCGAGCGGTATTGTCGGCGCAGCCAGATTTAATGGATTTTATCTTATTCTCGCGCGCGGTTTTGTATGATGCTACAATTTGTTGCAGTATCGAATCTGCGTTTTTGATCGCGTTGTTGCGATCGGTTATCAGGTCCGTGCGTATTGATGCAATATGTTCGTCACAACCTGTGTTTTCCACCCCACAGGCCGCAAAGAATTTGTCGAAATCAGCATCCGCCGTGCAGTTGCGGAAATCGGCGGCGCAACGTGTGTCGGCAATAAGGCATGCGGTTATATCAGATTGACAGCTGGTTTTGGATTTCGCCTTGGCCACGTTGTCCAGTGTTTTGGACAACTGGGCGGATACGCCGGCCGCACGACAGGATTGTTCAATTAAGCTGTCGTATGTGTCGGTGACGTCGTCCGCGGTACAGCCCGAAACCTTTTTAATACACTGCGCGGTGGCCCAAGCATAACGTTGTCCGGGGTCGGTTGGTGCCTTTTTTAATTCCTTGTCGGGAATGTTATATTTCGCAGATGTGCCAGCGGACACAGATTTCATCGCATTTTTAGGTGGTGTGCCCGCACCAGTGGTGCCACAATACTGGCACCGTGCAGACGAATTTGATGATAATCCGATTGCGCATACGGAATCAAGGCACCTTGTTAAATTTGCACGCGAACAGGTTGTGGCCGCGTGGGCGGTCGATAGAATTGTGCTGAAAACAGCCAAAAATAGTGTGTGTTTTTTCATATTCTCTCTGTTGAACTTGATTTTATCAAAAATTAGAAAATAGTGCAAAGGAAAAAGATTTTTTATTTGCTATTGACAAATCTTGTCTGTTTGTCTATATTGTTGGTGTAAGATAACAAAAAGGATATAAAATGGCAACAACACCAACACCAACGCCAACCCCGGCATCAGGCGCGGGTAAAAGCAAGAAATGGTGGATGATACACACGGCGGCGGGTGTCGTCGTTGCAATCTTGATTGCGACTGGTATCACACAGTGCAGTGCTAAGAATGAAGAGCGCGAAGAAAAAGAAGCAAAACAGACGGAACTGATTGATGCAGGCAAGAAAATTAGCCGTGCTGCGACGGTTATTGATAGCTTGCTGTCTGAAAATCGTAATTTGGCGGGCGTGGCGAGTAACCGTGCCCAGATTATTGCAGAGCAGGCGGACTCGATCGTTGTTCTGAATGATTCTATTGCGGTTTTGAATGATTCTTTGACGGTTGTTAATGGTAAATTGAACGATTGTCGTAATTCTAGGAAGAACCAACAGGCAAGAAAGCCACAGCCAAAGAAAAATCAGCGTGTGAATCCTGCGCCGGTTATGTCAACGCCTGTTAAACCTGATACCGTTGTTATCGTACGTCAAGGTAATGGTACAGGGGGTGGTTCATCGGTAAATGTCAATCTGAATAATTCACAGAATAATGGTACAATTGTTGTCGGTAATGGTAATAATGTTGTTGTTAATAACACAGCGGCCGATGCGCAGCAGGGCGCGTGCAAAGTGACCAATGTGCAGATGACAGCTGTTTTTTACAGCAAATCTAGATAATAGTCTTGTGTTAGTTTGACTAGGTAGGATCGGTCTGGGGGTTCAGACCGATTTTTTTTGTACTTTTGGCTGGACAGATAAAACGGTCTTGTGATAAGATTTTATTTATAAGAGAGAATATAAATGAAATTTATCAGAATTTTGGTCTTTATGCTGTTTTTTGCGCCCGGGGTGTCGGTGGCGGCGTCAAATGATTTTATGATGGCGGCCCAATTGTTGGCGGCGGCAAAATCTGCGGATATTCAACAGGTGCAGGCACTGGTTAATAATGGCGCTAATGTGAATTTTGTCGATGCAACTGGGTTGTCGATTGTTTGTACCGCGTTGATGAATAATGATGTGCGCGCCGCACAAATTCTGCAGATGTATGGGGCGGATGCGTCAAATTGTGACCGACAGATTAAAAATTTCAACGGCAAAAATAAACCCAGGGGCGGCGGCGGGTTGTTCAGCGGACTGTCGTCTGCCCAAAGCATAAGTTTAGCGGCGGCGGGTGCCGCCGTTGTTGCAGGTGGGCTGTTGCTGTTGACGGATGTGTTCGATCCAGGTAATGGAAACGGTGCGTCTGGATCAAGCGGGGAACGACCAAATAATAATCCAGGTGGAAGTACAGGTGAAAATACGGTTGCGGCATTTAAATTGCCGTATGGCCCCGCTATGCCAACGGCAGAAGATGAAACAAAATTATATACTCAGAATTTGGATTCTTACAGTCCTGATGATGCCAGTATTTATGCGCGCAATTTTCAATTGATGACTGATGCGTATGGGCAAAACTATTTGCTGATGATGCACGGTTATTCGCCGTTGGCACGCGGTTATTTTGGGATGCAGACATTGCGAAATGCAGGAACCAAGGCGCCACTGGATGCGTCGGGAATAAGCTGGTTTGATAGTCCGGTTCTGGGTGGGCGGCCGACTAATGTTGCGCTGGTGACGGCAAATGGGGTTGATTCAAATGGATATGCGTATGGTGTGGATGCAAAAAATTCTTTGACGGATACTTTGTTGCCGTGGACAACGACAAATGGTACAACGGTTAATAATGCCGATAATTCTATGGTGTCCAGCAAGTATTATAATAATCTGATAACGCTGGGGGCAGGGGACGCAACACGCGCAAATGCCACAACGGCCGAAGATGCGTCTGTTTTGGGGCTGTTTGATTTGGCGGGGTATGGAACCGTTGTTAATAATGCTTATGCGTCATATGATGATGATATGTTGGCTAAAATTGTCGGTGGACGTGCGTCGGGGTATGCAGATGCGGATTTCGTTGGCTTTATGCCAAATGGTCAGATGACAATATTTCGTACCGGAAATGGTATGGTATTCGCAGATACAGAAAATGTTAGTACAGGCACTTTTGTCGAGGTAGATGGTAAGTTATCACAAATTGTTTTGTTTGGAAAGACGTTGACGGTGAGCCTGGGTGATGGTAATTCTTTTACCGCGTCATACACCGAAACAGTCACAGACGAGGACGGGGAACCTGTGGAAAATACAATTGCTTATTCTGGTTATGTCGGGACGAACGGGTATTTGTATATAGACAGTGGGGCCGATGGCAATATTAATCAGGCATATCAGATGGCCGATGGGGCATTGGTGTTAAAACAGGAATTGCAACAGGCGGATTATTTTAATTACAAAGCACTGCATAATGCGGCGGATTTATATATGGTCGTTAATATGGCAGGTGGGCGTTCAAAGCCAGATGTTATTGCCAATGCGTCAGTTGTTCAGCCGTTACGCGGTTATGATGTAGAAACAATCGAAGATATTTTGTCTTTGTCCACGGTTGAACAGCAACAGGCGGGGATAATTGCGCTGGTTAATCAATATTATGATGTGGTTGATGATTCTTATTATCCGGGGGCGGATGCAATGTATACGTTTGGGAATCTGGGCTCAAGTTTTTCGCCGCTGACGATATTTTCAACTGGGGCGTTTGAAACAAATAATACATATTCGGGCAGAACTTTGTCCGCGACGTTTGAAAATGCGGTGCCGCTGGTTTATGAAAATGCCGAGCATTTATTTATGTCGGTGGTGGGGGTTGGTTTGACCCTGAATGGAACGGCGGGGACAACGTCCGTGTCTGGTTATTCGCCGTCCGGGAAAATAGCGTTAACCCAGTGGTATGATGCGGACACTGATAAATATTACAAGGCGCGTATGTGTGGGGTGGCAGGTACCGGATTGGGGGGTGTTGATCCGTGGTGTTTTGCCGCCGCAGGGGTGACGGATGAAAGGGCCGTGGCATCGGCTGCGGGCGCAGCGGGCGCAATTAAGTCTGCTTTTTCATATCTTAGCAATTCCCAGATTTTTGCGTTAATGGCCCTGACGGCTGATGGACCATTTCTTGGAACCCAGGCAGATGGGACGGCTTTTACAGAAGAAACGTTGACGGCATATCTGCAGGGGATGTATAGCCTGCCGAACGAATACCAGATTCAAGTTGATAAGGGCGCGAATTATTTGGATATCTTTGCCGAGGTTTTTGGGTATGGATTGATAAATCTGGAACGTGCAACCAAGCCGGGAACCAGTGTGTATTATTATAATGGAAACAATATTGTATCGGCCGATGGTAATGCATATTGGCGGGCGGCAACGAATACTGCGTTCAGGTCGTCATCGGTGCTTAGCCTGAATGGCGCGACAATCAGTGCACTGTTCTATGATGTTTTGGAAAGTGTTGATGGGGATATGTCTTTGCCACGTGTTTGGCAGAATGAATTTGCACTTGGGGCGACGGATGAGCGCGGTTTGTATATGGGCGATGTGTTGGGGGAATTGACGACACGCCGTGATGATGAAACACGTGTTCAGGTTGGCGCGATTGGAATGAGTATGTCTTTTTCAGAACGGGCATATGAGGACAATCTGGGTGGTTTGGATAGTCTGACGATGGATTATGTATTTGGTGCGTGGAATTTGGGTGCGTCATATCAGCGCCATTTAACCGATGGTGTATCGCGTTTCTCAGGTCTGGCAAATCCGATATTGGGGTTGGCGGCGGATGCGGTTGTGTCTGATATAGATTATGAGATTGGCGATTGGTCGTTTGGTGCGCGTGCGTTTTCGGGCGCGATAACGGATGAAGGATTGCTGGAAAATGATCCGACAATATCTGCACAATATATGCCTGCAAAATTGGGGTTAATGCAGGGGGCAGATGCACATTTTGTATGGAAATCTGATAAGTTTGCGTTTACGGGTACAGTTGGGGCTGCGTATGAAACAAATACTGTTTTGGGGGCGTTGTCCGATGGATTGCTGGATTTGGGGGGTGGAAATACAATTTATGCAGATGTATATGCGCAGTATAAATTGTCGGATGACATTGATTTTAGTGCCCGTGCAACATTTGCAAAAACGGTGGCGGATGCCAGTGGTGATTTTGTTATGGGATTAACCGACATTGAATCAAATGCATTTGCGCTGGGCGCCAATTTTGGAAATTTTGAATTCAGTGTGGCGCAACCTCTTGCAATCAGAAATGGGGCATTGAGATATGCTTATGCGGAATATGATGTTGTTCAGGTGGATGATAATCAGTATAAGTTGAATGTTGTTGATACGCATATTGAGAATTTGTCTTTGCGATCAGATAAACGTGAATTGCGTTTAATGGGTACATATCGGCATAATTTTGGTGAATTTACAGATGGTGCGATTGGTTTTATATATCGTGTGAATCCAAACCACACGGATGATTTTGGGAACGAGTCTGTTTTTATGTTAAAATTATCACACAGATTGGGAATATAAATCAGTCCCCCAAATTTTGGGGGATTTCATATTATTTTTTATAATCAAGTAAAAATAGGAATGTTTTTTTATTGAATATAAAAATTCGTGTGCTATGAATAAATTCATCCAGTTGGGATAAGTTCTTACTAGAAAGGAGATGTCATGTCCAATACAAAACATTTGGCGGATTTGTTGAAAGTCTGCAGTATTTTGCCAGCCTTGGCGATTATGCCCGCAATGGCTGATGTTCAACGTGTTATTATCACGCCAGAAGATGGTGAAGCGGTTTTAGAACACGGAATTTCGGGTTCGACCGCTGATACAGATGGGGGCGCGATTGAGGTTGCCGTTGGCGCATCGCTGAGTGTTAAGGGTGGGGCTTTTGATAACAACTCGGTTTATGATGCAAATAATATGTTTGGCGGCGCTATTTGGAGTTATGGTAAATTAGATGTTGATGGGACAAGTTTTTCAGGTAATTCTGCAACATCGGGTGGTGCAATAGGTACGTCAACTAAGTCCACAGGTACGACAATCAAAAATTCAAAGTTTACAAATAATCACGCATTGGATGGTGGTGCGGTTAGTGTTTTTAAATCATTGAGTATTGAAAATTCTGTGTTTGAAAATAATACTGCGATGTATGCGCGTGATGAATTTGGAAATTGGAAGGATGTTGCATCAGGAATAAATGATCCGATTGGTGGTGGTGCTTTAGCTTTGGGGGCCGAGTCTGAAACAGAAATCGCGACGATTGCAGGCACAGTGTTCAAAAATAATAAGTCGGGTCTGAATGGTGGTGCAATTGGTACCCGTTTGGCGCGTGTCGTTGGCAAAGATGGGGCATATACAACAGGTCATAATGCAAACTCTGCCAAGCTGGATATTGCTGCGACATTTGAAGACAATTTTGCAGAACGCAGTGGTGGTGCCATTTATAACAGCTTTTATACAGACAATGGTTTGGACAAGGGCGATGGTGTGACCGTTACCGGAATCTTTGATGATAACAAGGCTGGTTATCGTGGTGGTGCAATCTATAATGACGGTGATTTAGATTATAATAAAAAGGGCGCAGTTATGACTGTTAATAATGCGACCTTTACAGACAATGAAGCCGGTGATATGGGTGGCGCTATTTACAATACTGGTGTCTTGACAATTAATGGCGGTGTATTTGAAGATAATGAAGCTGGTCAATGGGCTGGGGCGATTTATAATTCAGGGTTAACTGATAATAAAGACCTGAATATGCAAAAAGTCGCGACAATACAGACCGCAGGTGAACTGACAATTAAAAATGCGGTTTTCCGGGATAATAGTGCGACATATGCAGGTGCCGTTGCGGCAGGTACATCCGCAAAGAACACTTATATTGAAAATACGCGTTTCGAAGGCAATACGGCCACAGAAATTGGTGCGCTGGGTATGTTTAGTGCAGGCACATTGAAAAATGTTGTGTTCTATAATAACAAGGCGACTTCAACAGATGCGCTGTCTGATGGTGCGGGTGCATTGTTCTTGGGGGCAGTGTCTTCGACGGATGTAGATGGTGTGTTGTCTGATTCGGTATTTGATTCCAATACTTCTGCGGCGCGTGGTGGTGCAATCGCGACACGTTCTTTCCAAAGTGGTTATAATAAAGATGCGTCATTGGATATTAAAAACACAATGTTCAAAAGCAATGTTGCGCAAACTAATGGTGGTGCCTTTGATAATTACTTTTATCACAGTGCAACCAATGCAGATGCCGTTTATGTGGCGGGCAGCAGCTTTGTAAATAATTCTGCGACAAATGGTGGTGCAATTTATAATCATGGTTCAACCAGTACGCAGCATGCCAGTGCATCTGTGCCAGCCCAGTTGGCCGCGATTGAAATCAATAATGCAAAATTTGTTGATAATTCAGCATCAAATGCAGGTGGGGCGATTTATAATGAAGCCGGTGCAACAGTTATTTTATCGGGAAACAATCTGTTCAGTGGTAATACAGCGAAAAATAATGCGCTGAATGATATCCATAATATGGGGACATTGAATATCGTTGGTGGCACAACAAAGCTTGGTGGCGGTGTGTCAGGTAATGGTGCGCTGGTATTGGCAGAAGGTGCAACATTGGATATTGGTACGTCCACAATTGCCCAGGGGACAATTGAATTAAATGGAACGATCAAGGCCTCGTTGTTAAGCAGCGCACGTGGTAATACCTATAAATACTTTGTGGGGGATGTCACAGTTGGTGATACCGCGCTGTTTGAACTGAATGTAGGGGCAGTTGGAACGTATAATATCTGGAATGGCGCAGATGTTAAATTGTCTCAAGTTACAGTTGGCGATATCTATGAAATTGCTGAAATGGATGCAAATGGTGTCAAAATCGTGACAAAATCTGTTGCTGATATTGCAGATGCGGTTGGGATTTCTAGCCAGGCGGCAGGTGCGGTTGCAAGCCTTGCCAATGCAAACAGTGGTAAAGCACATCAAGTATCCTTGGCATTGCAAGAAGCACTGAATACTGAAGGCGGTGCTGAATATGTTGAACGCGAAACAAAAAAACTGAATCCAACAGATAAACCGGTGGCCCAGGCCGCGGCGGCATCTGTCCAGAATCAGGTTCTGTCGCTGACATCTGGACGTATGGCGGGTGGTATTTCCGTTGGTCGTGCCGGTGGTGATGAACGTAGCCAGGAAAATGGATTTTGGATTCAGGGGCTGTTTAATAAGTCCAAGTTTGCAGATGCGTTCCACGGTTATACACGTGGGGTTGCACTGGGGGCTGATACACTGATTGACAGAAAATGGACAATCGGTGGTGGTTTGGCGTTTAACAGCACAAATGTTCATGCCAAAGAAGGTGCGCATACAGATATTGACAGCAAGACATTGTTCCTGTATGGCCAGTACAAGCCAAGTAAATGGTTTGTAAATGCAACCGCGACATATTCTATGTCTGAATATACGGAAAACAAGACCGTGGCGGGCTTTGGACTGGGGGCAACATATGATGTTAATGCGTATGGTGCACAGGTTATGACGGGGTATGATTTCGCAAGCGGTATTACAACCGAAGCGGGGCTGCGCTATTTGCATGTGGCCCAAGAAGACTATGTCGATGATCGTGATGCCCAGATTATGGCCACAGATACAGACTTCTTGACCGGTGTTGCGGGGCTGAAATATGCATTTGCGATTGAAAATGATTGGGCAATCCAATTGCGTCCGGAACTTCGTGCCGCGATGACATACGATTTCATCAGTGATGATACTGCAACAACTGTTGTTATGCCTGGGGTCGAGGCGTATGCGGTAAATGGAGAACGTCTGAGTCGTCTGGGTGGTGAGTTTGGTATCGGATTAACCGCACAGTACAAAGGAATGGAAGTGTCATTGATGTATGATTTGGATTTGCATCAGGATTATACGTCACAAACAGGGATGATTAAATTCCGTGGCCAGTTCTAAAAAAAATCCCCCGATTGGGGGATTTTTAAACGGGAACTAAACTGACCGAAATTGTTTATAATCCAATCACATGGGCCAGTCGCAGGTGCTTATCTGTGTCTTTAGATTCCTGGGTTAAGCATTGTGTAATGTGTGTGGCACAAAATAAATATTGTCAATATTTGTGCTTGTAAATTTTTTTTTAACTTCTTGCCATTGGGGGATTTTGGGGGTACAATTGTGGCATCGTATTAAATGGTAAAGGAAAGTTATTATGTCAAAGTTAATTGTTGATGGAAACTGGGCGGCGGCGGATGTCGCATACAGATGTGTAGATTTTGCGGCTATTTATCCTATTACGCCAAGCAGTACCATGGGTGAATTGGCAGATGAATGGTCATTCCAACACAAGAAAAATATTTGGGGCGCAATTCCACAGATTATTGAAATGCAATCCGAAGCAGGGGCGGCGGGCGCTATGCACGGTGCGCTGCAGATGGGCAGTTTGGCGACTACGTTTACTGCGTCCCAGGGATTGCTGTTGATGATTCCTAATATGTATAAAATTGCAGGGGAGCAGACGCCTTTTGTTATGCATGTGGCGGCACGTGCGCTGGCAACACACGCTTTGTCAATATTTGGCGATCATAGTGACGTTATGTCGGTGCGTTCAGCGGGGTTTGCGATGCTGTCATCGCACAGTGTTCAGCAGGCTCATGATATGGCGGCAATTGCGCATGCGGCAACTTTGCGTTCACGTGTTCCATTCTTGCATTTCTTTGATGGGTTCCGTACCAGTCACGAAGAATCGCGTTTGGTACGAATTGAAGATGATGTGTTGAAAAAAATGATTCCAGAAGAATTGGTCTTGGAAAATCGTGCGCGTGGTATGACGCCAGATAATCCCACAATTCGTGGTACAGCCCAAAACCCAGATGTATATTTCCAGGGACGCGAGGCAGCCAATCCACTGTATGAAAAAACACCGGAAATTGTTCAGATTTGTATGGATGAATTTGCAGAATTGACCGGGCGTAAATATAATCTGGTGGATTATGCGGGTGATGAAAATGCCGAGTTTGTAATTGTAGCAATGGGCAGTGCATGCGAAACAATGGAAGAAACTTTGCCGCACTTGCCGCGTGGTTTAGGTTTGTTAAAGGTGCATTTATATCGTCCTTTCCCAGTGGAGGCATTTCGTGCGGCGTTGCCAAAAACTGTGCGTGCAATTGCTGTTCTGGACAGAACCAAGGAACCGGGCAGTATTGGTGAACCGTTGTATCAAGATGTAAAGTCTGTTGTGGGTGATGGAATTGCGGTCTTTGGTGGACGTTATGGTTTGGGGTCTAAGGAATTTAAGCCCAGAGATGTCAAGGCAATTTATGAAAATCTGATGTGTGGTCAATTGCATCATAACTTTACTGTTGGTATCGAAGATGACCTGTCGGGATTGTCATTAAAAACTGACCCAGCGTTTTCAGTAGAAGATCCGAATTTTAAAACCGCTATTTTGTATGGTATCGGCAGTGATGGTACCGTTGGGGCTGTAAAAAATATTGTTAAGATTGTCGGGGAAAATTCCGATTTGTATCCACAATCGTATGCGGTCTATGATTCCAAAAAGTCTGGTGGGCTTACCGCTTCGCATATTCGTTTTTCAGATGCGCCAATTAAAAGTCAGTACTTAGTCGAGGTGGCGGACTTTATTAGTGTTTCAAACTTTATGATTGCCCAGCGATTTGATGTGTTCCGTGGATTGCGTGTGGGTGGTACGGTTATGATTAATACATCTATGGCGCCAGATGTGGCATTTGCCAATTTGCCACGTGATACCCAGGAACATTTAATGCGAATTCGCGCAAATGTGTATTTCTTGGATGCAAATCGGGCGGCGGCTGAATTGGGGTTGGGAAATCGTATCAATACATTTATTATGTTGAACTTCTTTAATTTAACTAAGGTTATTGACCCAGAACAGGCGGCGGTCAGTGCCAAGGCTGCGATTGAAAAGACATATAAAAAGAAAGGTATGGATGTTGTTCAGGCTAACTGGGCGGCGGTGGACAGGGCGGCTGAATTCTTGAATAAATTTAATATGCCATCGTCTGTATCAAGTTTTGCACCTGATTTTGTGCCGGCGATGACACTGGATACCCCGTCTGAAATTGCAGGTACTTTGGGTGAAATGGCGGCCCAGCGTGGGGATGCAATTCCAGTATCGCGTTTCCGTGTTGATGGAGAATTCGGGGCAGGACAATATCCTGTGGGAACATCAAAGTATGAAAAGCGCGCAATTTCAGATAAGGTTGCAACCGTTGATATTGATAAGTGTATTCAGTGTGGTAAGTGTTCTATGCTGTGTCCGCATGCCGTTATTCGTATCAAGGCATTGACAGCAGAGCAGGCAGAAGAAGCGCGTGCACGTGGTATCAAGGTTGTGCCAATGAAGACACCTGAATTGGGACCGGATATGTATTTTACAATCAATATTTCACCTGCGGATTGTACGGGATGTAATGTTTGTGTGAAAAACTGTCCGGTTGGGGCGTTGTCTATGGTGCCGGCACGCGATGTTATGGCAGACGGACAGGCGGCATTTAATGCGGCGGAACAGTTGCCGGATATTCCGCGCGAAAAGTTGAATCTGAATATTCCAAAGCATGTGGAATTGTTGCCGCATTACTTTGAATTTCCAGGGGCGTGTGCGGGATGTGGCGAAACGCCGTATGTAAAGTTGTTGTCGCATCTGTTTGGTGAACGTATGGTTGTGGCAAATGCGACGGGGTGCTCGTCAATTTATGGGGCGAATTTGCCAACGACACCGTGGACACGTGATAAAAATGGACGTGGACCAGCGTGGTCTAATTCTTTGTTCGAGGACAATGCAGAATATGGTCTGGGTATGCGTTTGGCATTGAATCAAAAGCGCGATAACCTGCGTGCATTGTTGTTTGAATTGGGTTTTGAAAATGTAGAAGATATCTTTGATGAAACAGATTCTGCAAAGCAGCGTGCGCTGGAAACAGATTTGCGGGCAAAGCTGGCAACAATTGTGGGGCCACGTGCACGGTTAGCGGAAAGCCTGATTGGTGAAGTTGTTGATAAGTCTGTATGGATTATCGGTGGCGACGGATGGGCGTATGATATTGGGTATGGGGGTGTTGATCATATTTTACATAGCGGTGAAAATGTAAATATCTTGGTTTTGGACACTGAAGGTTATTCAAATACTGGTGGTCAGCAATCGAAATCTACACCTTTTGGTGCCAGTATGAAGTTCGCAATTGGTGGTAAAGATCATGCGAAAAAAGATTTGGGTATGATTGCAATGATGTCAGGTGCATATGTTGCACAAATTGCGTTGGGTGCAAACCAAGTCCAGGCCATTCGTGCATTTCGCGAGGCTGCATCATTCAATGGACCATCAATCATATTGGCGTATGCGCCGTGTATCGCGCATGGATTTGCACTGCAAAATGGCGCGGAACATCAAATGCAGATGGTTCAGACGGGTGCGTGGCCATTGTTCAGATTTGATCCACGTTTGATTGCCGAAGGGCATAACCCACTGACTATGGATTCAAATGTTGATAATCCATTGCCGTTGGAGGATTTCTTGAAAACAGAATCGCGTTTTGGGGCGGCGCGTGCGGCAAATCCACAGTTTAATAGACTGGTTGATATGGCCAAGGCAAATAATGCATATAAAAGCGAACTTAAAAAGCATATCGCACAATTTGCAATGCTGAATAAGCCTGTTGTTAAAGAAAATGGAGAAGGATAAATGAAAAAAATATTACTGTGTTGTGCTGTGCTGATGGCGGCGTGTACCTTTCAAACAAAACACAGGGGGTATGTTTTTCCTGATGATTTGGTGACGCAGGTGGCTGATATTAAAACAACAGGTGCACTGATTGAAAAAATTGGTGCGCCCCAGGTCAAAACCATTTATGGGGATGAGGTTTGGGTTTACTATGGCGCGGATGAAAATTATCGTGGGCCGTTAAAGCCAACATTTACCAATGAAACTGTTTTGTTGGTGTGGGTACAGGGTAATAGTGTCTTGAAAACCCAAGTTTTGCATGATGTTGATTTGCCAGATGTAAAAATTGTAGATGGTGAAACTGAAATACCTGCGGCAATTGAATTAAATGCAATCGAAGAATTGTTTAATAATATCGGGCGATTTAGTCCGGCAGGTTTGGGACAGTAATCAAAATCTCCCCCCATTTGAATGGGGGGATTTTGATTGACAATAAAAATGTTTTGTATATTATTGTCGGGTAATACAAAGGTTAGAATTATGAAGATGAGTTTCAATACAGTTGTTGAATATGTAAAAAATTTGTTTCCAGGGTATGCGCCGGTTGCGGTTTCTGATAATCCGCAGTTAGATGCGCGTGTGGTGGCGTCATTGGCGCCGAATTCTTTTTACTTGGTGGCAAATAATGGACATAGATATTGGTATTGTCCCGTTGCTAATACGGCGGATATGCAGTTGGTTCAACGTATTTTGCGTGATAATGGTGTTGTTGCCAGAAAGCATAATTCGCGTTATTTTTTTGGCAAGCGTTTTGTATTGCGTGTGCGCAGAATGGTGTTAGAGAAGAATCCCGGTGCGGCAGAATTTGTTAAAAATGTTATGGCTGTTGAACCCTGCGATTTTAAAAATGATTGCCTGCTTCAGAATCGTTTGATGCAACTGAGACAAAAAGTAAAATAGTTGATGCCGCCTTTTGGCGGTTTTTTTTAATTCTGGCGCATCCAGAAGGATTCCCTCGATATTTTTTTTTAAAATATCTGCGGGGCAGTCGTGACAATTTGACTGCGTGATACTTGTCAAATCTACTCCTTGTCGAACCCTTTGGTCGGTTTAAAATCCTTGGATACACAACACAAATTAAAAACCGACCAAGTGGTCGGTTTTGAATTCGTGGCGCATCCAGAAGGATTCGAACCCTCAGTCTTCTGATCCGTAGTCAGATGCTTTATCCAGTTAAGCTATGGATGCAACGGATTGTTATTTTATACCTTTTTATTTAAATTGCAAGTAAAAATAATATTTATTTCGTTTTTTGTTTTATTCCATTATAAAGTTCGTTGTAATGTGCACGGCAAACAGATTTATAGTTGCTGTCCCCAAGGGCAAATTGATCGCCGGCGCGTATCACGCGACCGGAATTGTCGAAACGTAGATGATGTGTTGCCAGTTTCATACAACCGTTAATCTGGCAGTTGGAATCCATACGATGCAGTTTTGCGCCAACTTCAATCAAGCGACGTGATGCAGGAAATATTTGTTCGTTGCTGTCCACCATTAGGCCATAACACATAACGATTTTGTTTTGTTGGTCGGCAATTCGTACCAGTTTATCTATATCTGTTGCGGAAAAGAACTGTGCCTCATCAACTAATATTACATTCGTGTTTGGCGCGGGGGTGTAATTCTGTAAATCGGGCAGGGCCAGTGCATCGCATTCCAAGCCAATGCGTGATACAATCTTTTGCGTGCTAAAGCGGCTGTCGTATGCGGGTTTTATGACCTCTACCATTGTGCCGTTGCGGCGATAATTATATGCGTTTACAATCAGGGCGGCGGATTTTGAACTGCTCATAACGCCATAATGAAAATGCAGGTTTGCCATGGTTTTCCTTTTTTTGTATTATTTAATGTTCATTGATTCTAGTTTAGCGATTCTTTTTTCCACAGGTGGGTGTGTCGCCAATAGATCGTTAATAAATTCACGCGGCGAACCAGGGTTCGCAATACAGACGGCAGCCATTGATTTTACGCGGTCCATAGATTCAACGCGCGAATCGGTTGTTATCTTTTTAAGGGCGGATGCCAATGCTGCCGGGTTGCGTGTAATGTGTGCACCAGTTGCGTCGGCAGCGTATTCGCGATTGCGTGATACCGCCATACGCAGCAGTGGAGTAATAATTAAATTAAATACAGTAAACGCCAACCATACCATTAATAAAATTGCAGCCCCGTTGCCACGGTCGTTGTCGTCGGATGAATGATGGCCGTATATTGCGCTGCGCAGGATTATGTCAGCGGCAAATACTGTGACACCAGCGCCGGTTATCATCAGCATATCTAATCGAATGTCGCGGTTGCCAATATGTGCCAGTTCGTGTGCAATTACACCGTCCAGTTCCAATTTGTCCAGCCTTTTAATTATTCCGCGTGTTAATGCAACCGATGCATCACGTGGGGTGCGGCCAGTGGCGAATGCGTTCATTGAATCGTCTTCGATTATGTAAACGCGTGGTGTGGGCAGCCCCGCCGCCAGTGCCACGTTTTCAACGGCGCGATATATTTCACGATGTTCGTGGTTGTTGGGCTTGATTTCGTGTGCGCCTGCGGCATTTAACATCATTGTATCACCAAATGCCCAGGATATTAACATCCATACGCCACAGGCGATAAATGTAGGAATTGCAATAGATACAGTTGTTTCAATGGCGCGGTCCAGTGGCGCGACAATCCATGTGAAAAGAAATATTAATGTAATGAATATCAATGGAAATAACGCAACCAGCAGCCATGTTTTGATATTGTTTGCGCGAATATGGTCGTATACAGTTTGTATTTTTGCCATGAATGTGTCCCCAGTTTGTGTGTAATGTTATAGTTAGCATAAAAACAATTTGGTGTCATGAAAAATATTCGTAATTTTTTTTTGTGTATGTGTGCTATAATATTCGTGTGAGAAATATTGTGTCGATTTTATCTGTTCTGATTTTAGTTCCAGATGCGTATGCGGTGGAATATGGTGCATTGACACGGGCAGCAAAAAGTTTTTTGACACCACAAAAGTTTCCGACGGTTTTTAATGATGCGGATTTTACCACGCGTATGCAGGTTCTGGCAGATGGGTATGCTGTTCTTGAGAGTGAATATGACGCAAGTGGCCGTTGTATATCGGGGTGTGCCTATAAGGGAATAACAATCGAGACAGAAAATCAAATGCGTGAACGTGCGACACAAGAGTTGCAGGCGTTGGTGGAGGCCGAGGAATCGCAGCAACAGCAGCAACAACAGCAACAGCAGCAACAACAGCAACAACAGCAGCAACAGCAGCAGCAACAGCAGCAACAGCAGCAACAGCAGCAACAGCAGCAGCAGCAACAACAGCAGCAACAACAGCAGCAACAACAGCAGCAGCAACAGCAACAACAGCAGCAGCAGCAACAACAGCAACAATCTTCAACGTCTATGTTGGTATCTGCGGGGATGTTTGGCCCACCAATTAGTGGTGATATTAAGGTTGGCTCTGATTTTGGTGAGAGAAGACCAGCAAAAACAAGAAATGGTAGTTCTTCAACATATCACAAGGGGGTTGATATCAAGGCAAAGACTGGTACGCCGCTGTATGCGGCGGCGGATGGTCGGGTGATTGTAGCAGGATGGTCAGATAGCGCTGGAAAATGGGTAAGAATAGAACATAGTTTTTCAGGTACGAATAAAAAGGTCCATACGGAATATATGCATATGAACACAATTGCTGTGAAATATGGTCAGATGGTGAAGAAGGGACAAAACATTGGTACTGTAGGTAATACTGGAAACAGCAATGTCGCGCATTTGCATTATGGGTTGCGTTTTGGTGGGGTGGCGGTGGACCCGTTGGGGGCGACGGCCAAGCCTGTTTTGAAAAATGCTACTCAGTCTAATAATGCACATGTATCGCGTGGATATAATTATTTGGGTGGCCCATATTGTTTTAAATCCGGGATATCCAGTACACGATTAAAGCCCTATAAAAACAATGAATCTGGGTTAAAATCAGATTTTCCCGGATGTACGGGCTGGTGCAAAAATTATTGATTTTATGCAGATTGTTTTTTGAATTTGACTGCGAAACTGCCATTATTAATTGGGGTGGATGATATTATGTATGGTGACAATATGCTGTCGCGTGCCCATTGTTGAAATTTGATTTTTAAAATGCCGCTGGCACCGGTGATGATGTTGGCAGTGCGGGTGCCAGATTTTGCCAATTCCATAATCGCAGCCCAAGCCTGTTCCTCGGTTAATTGATGTAAATCAAGTGTTGCGTGCATAGGTGGCGTTTGGCGCATATGTGGTATGCGCGTAGATAAATGTAATTCAGAACGTACTTTGCGGCGTGTTGCGGCATAATCTGGCGTATGTTCGGCGCCTATCATTTGTTCAATGTCAAGATCTGTTAACTGTTTCATGGGTGGGCACGTTCAAATACCAGTACGCGTTCAATGCCGGCCAAGTCGAATTCTGTGCGCATCAGATTCCAGCCGTGATTCATAAATATGTTCTTTACGTCAATGCCCATATCAGCGCCGATTTCCAGGTACACTTTGCCGTGTGGTTTAAGCCATTCATTGGCGTTTTTTGCAATAGACACATAGGCCGCCAGACCATTGTTTTTTGCATACAGTGCCATTTTTGGGTCGTGTTTTGCACCATCGTTTACGCGCGCGTCTTTTTTTGCGATATAGGGCGGATTGGATACTATGATATCAAATTGTTCGCCAAAGTTGTGCGGGCGGTCGAATGTGGTGTGTGTGGTTTTTATTGTGTTGCCTAGTCCCAATGTTTTTATATTTTTGCGCGCAACGCGCAGCGCGCGGTGAGATTTGTCAATTGCAGTGCCGCGCGAATCGGGAATGTTTTTACACAGGGCACATATAATACAGCCAGTGCCTGTGCCTAAATCTAATATGTTTGTTGTGGTGTTTGGTATACAATCAGATATAACCGCAGAAACAAGTGTCTCTGTGTCCGGACGTGGGTCCAGTGTGTGGCGGTTTGTATAGAATTTTAGACCGTAAAACCATTTCTGGTGGATGATTTTTGCGACCGGTGTGCCGCGGCGTAGTTGGTGCGCCATTATCAGGACACGAATCCTGGAAATTTTTTTAGTATTTTCAGTTATAATCCGTGCAGCGCGAATGTCGCCGGCGCTTTGCAGGATTGTGAATGCTTGATTTATGTTCATAAAGGCATTATAATCGGGTTTATGAAAAAAGCAAAAAATATTATGAGTGCGACTAATTTGACCCGATTGGTTATGGCGTTGGCTGTACTGTTGAGTTTAGTTGCTATTTTCTTGGTTGTGACCAAGCGTACACCAGCACAGATGCGGGCGGCACGCTTGGACGGATGTAAATCCGTCGTTATGGTTTCGTCGGGTGATACGTTGTCAAAGTTGTTGTTGGATCAGGGGTTAAGCCATAACGATGTAGAAGCCGTTGCTAAAGCGTTAAAGGCAGACGCGGATATTACGACGCTGCGCGCAGAACGTGATCGGTTGGAGTTTGTTCGTGAAAAGACTGATGCGCCAGTGTCTAAGATTGTTGTTATCCCGTCTCCGTGGCGTCAGGTTGAATTGACGTGTAATGATGCAGGCGCCTGGGATTGTAAAACCGTTGATATTGAACGTGATACACGTGCGGTTTACAAAAGCGGTGAAATTTTAGATGGGGATAGTTTCTATTTGGCAGGGCAGCGCGCGGGAATCCCTGCGGGTATTTTGATTGATGTGTATGATTTGTTGGCGTTTGAAATGGACTTTGAGCGTGATGTTCGTGCAGGGCAGAAATTTACGGTGTTGTATGAAGAAAACTTTTCCGAAGGAAAAAAGATTGACAATGGACGTGTGCTGGCCGTTTCTTTCGAGGCATTGCGTGGTAATGTTCAAATGTATCGATTTAGAAAATCTGATGGAACTACAGGCTATTATGATGCAGAAGGTAATGGTGCGATTAAATCACTGAAACGTACGCCGATTAACAATGCCAAGATAACCAGTAATTTTTCCAGAAACAGAAAACATCCTGTATTGGGTTATACCCGCGCGCATAAGGGGGTGGATTTCCGTGCATCAACTGGAACGCCAATACCGGCCGCGGGGGCGGGGCGCGTTGTGGCGCGTTCGTATAATCGTGGACACGGGAACTTTGTAAAAATCCGTCATAATGGTTCGTATGAAACGCTGTATGCGCATATGTCCAAATTTGCAAAGGGGGTTAATGTTGGTACGACCGTGCGTCAGGGACAGACAATTGGCTATGTTGGGTCAACCGGGTATTCGACAGGGCCGCACTTGCACTATGAAATCATCAAGGATGGAGTGCACGTTAATCCAATGACGGTAAAGTTGCCGGCGATTAGCAATCTGGGCAAGGATGATAAAAAGAAATTCTTGGAATATCGTAAGATTTTGGATGAGGGGATAAAGAAGCTGGAAAAAAATCCGACGCTGTTTATCCAGCTGTAATTCCGTCCCCGCGAAAAGCGGGGATTTTTTAATCTTTTTTGGTGTTGAATGATTTTTTGCTTTGTGGCAGAATGAATGTAAACAAAAGGATTGGATATGGATTCAGCAGAAAAATTACAAATCGAGCTTGGTTCGTTGGAAAGTATTTTGTCAACGCTGGGGGATAAGTTGTTGTCCTTTGGAATGCGATTACTGGCGGCACTGGTTATAATGATGGTCGGTTTCTGGCTGACCAAGCGTTTGATGGTGACGATAAAGCGAGGAATGGAACGTCGCAAAGTAGAAGCGTCATTGTCTTCGTTCTTGTTATCGTTTTTAAATATTATATTTAAAGTGCTGGTGGTTGTTGTCTGTTTGACAACGGTTGGTGTTCAGATGACATCGATTGTTGCAGTTTTGGGGGCGGCATCTTTGGCGGTTGGTATGGCGCTGTCTGGAACATTGCAAAATTTTGCGGGCGGTGTTGTTATTCTGTTCTTTAAGCCATTTAAGGTTGGGGATACGATTGAAATCGCAAATGGCAGAACGGGGGTTGTAAAAAAAATTATGATTTTTACAACAGAATTACATACGTTTGATAATCAGGTTGTGTTTTTGCCAAATGGAACATTGGCAAATGGTGAAATTGTAAACTTGTCCCTGGGCGAAGTGCGCAGAAGCGATATAAACATAAGTATTGCATATGGTGATAAGGTTTCAGATGCGCGCAAGGTTATTTTGGATATCTTGAAAAAGGACAAACGTGTTTTGACAAAACCTGCAGAACCACAGGTGATATTAAATAACCTGGGGGATAGTGGTGTAGAATTGACTGTGCGTTATTGGAGTAAATATGAGGATGTGTATGCCAGTGGTTTGGAATTGCGTGAAAAGATTTATGAGACGTTGCCGAAAAAGAAGATTAGTTTCCCTTTTCCGCAGTTGGATGTTCATATTACCAAATAAAAGATCCCCATTCGGGGATTTTTTATTTTCTTTTCTTTGAATGTGATAAAAAGTTAATTCGCAGCAGGTGGATGCGATACAGCGTCTTTTCAATTGTAGGCGATTCTGATTTTTTGTCGCCGTTGGATGTGTTGTGACGTGATTTTTGCTTTTGGTTGATTTTTGACATATTTGATTCTTTTTTTAAACCACTTCGGTGACGGCACGCAGAGCCCCATCGCGTGATAATTGTACAACACGAATTTTCTTTTTCATTTCTGCGATAATGTCTGTGCGATTATATGCAGGTTGTGTATGCAGTATGCGGTCAGCAAATGCGGCATAGGCGGCTTCGGCACTTTCTGCGTGAATCGTTGTGTAAAAGTGGTCGTGCCCAGTTCCCAGCATCTGCCACAGGACCGATGCGTTATCTGTTGAGATTTCGCCACCAATAATTACGTCGGGGGTCATACGTACGACCAGGTCCAGCAGGCGGGCATAGTTGAAATCGTTGGTTTGTTCCGTGCGCGACAGAACAAAGTGAACCCGATTCGCCTGGGGAACGCGGATTTCGCGTGCATCTTCGACCGTTATAACACGACTGTTTTTATCAATCAGTGTTAACATATGATTTAAAAATGTCGTTTTCCCTGTTGCGGTTGCGCCAGATATTAATATGGGGCTGCCATCGTTGATGGCGGTCATCAGGCGGTCATATGGGTCGTCAGGGCGAATGTTTTCACGCGGTTTTACCTTTAATAATTGTTTGCCACGGCTGAGGTGATAGTTTTCAAAACTGGTTTCGTGCGCCCCGCCACCGCGGATGTTTAGTGCGACGCCGCCGGTGACATCGCGTTCATCGTATTGTACATTTGGGCCTGCGATCGCAGAAAAACGGTGATTGCCAGGTAGGGTTGCGTAGACAACGGGTATGCCATTGACCGGATCAAATGGACGTTCGTATATATTTGCAACTGTGTGAATCAAATCAACCAAGTATTGCTTGCTTAAAGTTTCGGCCTGGTATGATACCCAGGGAACGCGTGCGCCGTGCAGGCGCATCCAAACCTCGCCCGCGTGGTTTATAGCGATTTCTTCTACAAATGATGGTTTGTAAAATTCTTCTAGTGGTTTTAGTAAAGATTCCAGTACTATGTTTGACATCGTATTGATTTTATCATAAATCGTGACTTGAATCAAAATTCTTTATTTGTTAGAATGAAAAAAAAGAGAGATTAGATATGAAAAAATCTGTTTTATTTGCATTGTTGGCTATGTTGACTTTGGCGGGGTGTATGAACGATAAGGATGCACCATATAACGAGGTTGACTTTGCCCAGGGGGGCGAAGATGCGCCATTGTATAATGAACGTACCAGTACATTTATGCAGTCTGATAATCAATATGCAAATATCGATTCGTATAAGCCGAAAACGGCGTCTGAAAAAGAACAAAATTCAAACAGATGGAATACTTCGCGTATGGAAACGCGTTGGCAAGAATACAAAGGCGCAATGGTGCGGGTTCAGGTGCTGTTAGGGAACAGCGATGTGCGCGAAATGCGTTTGCGTTTAATGCAAAATGCAGAAGGTATGGATATAGATGGCGATTCGCGAACAATTTTGGCCGCGGTTGCAGATTATGAAATGAAACGCGTGTGTGGACGTAATGCAGACAGCATAGTTATGGTTTATGACAAGCCATCGTTTGATGTGATGCGGCCGACGCCATATTTTGACTATCGCATTGAAGCAGAAGGGTCGACTATGCGCGAATACGGTTTCAGATGTGTGTACAATAAATAATCAATAAAAACAAAAGGGGTAGACTATGAAAAAATTAGTATCTGTTATGGGCATTTGTGCCGCGTTGGGTCTGGCGGGGTGTGGTGAAAAAACACCTGTCGCAGAAAATGGTGATACAGTTGTGATTAATTTTGCAGGGTATTTGGATGGTACTCAGTTCCCAGGCGGAACTGCTGAAAATTTCCCATTGAAATTAGGCAGCGGTCAGTTCGTGCCAGGTTTTGAAGAACAGGTTGTTGGTATGGCCGAAGGTGAAGAACGTGATATCAATATCACTTTCCCAGAACAGTATGTTCCAGAATTGGCAGGCAAATCGGTTGTCTTTAAAGTTAAAGTTGTAGATATTGTTGAAAAATAATTTGTACAATTTATTTAATAAAAATCCCGCAATTGCGGGATTTTTATTATCGTTGTTTTGATATAAGTTGCCACCAGTGTTTTTTTGGTGATGTGTTTTTTTGTGGAATTGGCGTGTATGCTAAATCTTCGGCTGTGTCGATAATGTCTTGTTCAAGTATTGGTAATTGAGATTGTGTCATCAGATAATCAATAGTGCAAGCACAATATGTGTTGTCTGCATATTTAGTGATGCGTGCGTACTGTTTTATTGTGTGCTGTATTTTTTTGTAGCTTTGTCCGTATGAGTGGAATTTTTTCATCAGCACCAACAGTGATTTATTATATTCTGTATGATTTAATGAGTTTTCATAAATCAGGCGTGATTCTTCGTGTGCGCGTTTTGTGCGCCGAAGTTCTAATTGATAAAATCCAGGTGTGTGTTCAGACATAGTTTGTCTATATTAACAAAAAAATTAAATTTGTCAAATGTGGATGCTTGCTTTTTGTAAAAAACGGCCTATATATATCATAAATTCGCGAATCGGGTTTTTATATGGTATAATTTCACAGATAATAAAAGGATTTTGATTATGGCACTTATTCCAATGGTTATAGAAGAATCACCACGTGGTGAGCGTTCATTTGATATTTATTCACGTTTGTTGCGCGACCGTATTGTTATGGTTAATGGACAGATTGAACCAACAATGGCAAATAGTATTGTGGCCCAGTTGCTGTTTTTAGAGTCTGAAAATCCAAATGCAGATATCTCTATGTATATTAATTCACCGGGTGGGGATGTTTCCGCAGGTTGGGCAATTATGGATACGATGCAGTATACCAAGGCGCCGGTTTCAACAATTGGTATGGGGCTGGTTGCATCTATGGGGGCGGTATTGCTGGCCGCTGGTGAAAAAGGTAAACGTTTTGTTTTACCAAATACCCAGATTATGATTCATCAGCCATTGGCAGGTGCACAGGGGCAAATTACTGATATGGAAATCCAGATGGCTCAATATCAGAAAAATAAAAAGACTTTAATCAAACAAATGTCTGAATTTACGGGTAAAAAGGAAAAAGAATTGTTTGATGCTATGGAACGTGATAACTGGATGTGTCCGGCTGAGGCAAAAGATTTTGGCCTGATTGATGCGATTCTGGAACGTAAATAAGATTTCGGCGTTTTGCGGGGGAATGTAATATGAGTGATGAAAAAACACCAAATACAGAAAATAGCCAGCAGTTCTGCAGTTTCTGTGGCAAGGCGGTTTATGAAGTAAAAAAATTGGTTAGTGGGCGCAATGTCTGTATTTGTGACGAATGTATTAATTTGTGCAATGATATTATGGCCGATGATACGCGTCGCGAAGTCAGCAAGGATGTTGCAAAGTTGCCAACGCCGTCTCAGATTTATAATTTCTTGAATGAATATATTATTGGTCAAGATGTTGCAAAACGTACGCTGGCCGTGGCGGTGTATAATCACTATAAGCGTCATTCGATGGCAACGACGTCAAATGTGGAAATTCAAAAATCTAATGTTCTGTTGATTGGTTCTACCGGTACTGGTAAAACATTATTTGCCCAGACATTGGCGCGTATTTTGGATGTTCCGTTTGCGATTGCAGATGCAACAACATTGACCGAAGCAGGGTATGTTGGTGACGACGTGGAAAGTGTTTTGACGCGTTTGTTGCAGAATGCAAACTTTGATGTAGAACGCGCAGGACGTGGAATTATCTATATTGATGAAATTGATAAAATTTCTAGAAAGTCTGAAAATCCATCTTTGACACGTGATGTTTCGGGCGAAGGCGTTCAGCAGGCTTTGCTGAAATTAATCGAGGGTACGGTTGCAAATGTGCCTGCAGGTGGGGCAGGGCGTAAGCATCCGGGTGAGGCCACTGTTCAATTGGATACCAGCAAGATTTTATTCATATGTGGTGGGGCATTTGATGGTCTGAACAAGATTATTGGCAATCGTACGTCTGCGCGTCGTGGTATTGGTTTTGGGGCGCACGTTGAATCGACCGAAGAACGTAATGCCAAGGATTTTCTGAAAGACGTAGAACCAGAAGATTTGGTAAAATTTGGTATTATCCCAGAACTGATTGGTCGTTTGCCCGTCATTACCACGTTAGAGGCATTGGATGAAGATGCATTGGTGAAAATCTTGACTGAACCGAAAAATGCGGTTGTAAAGCAGTTTACTGCAATGCTGGAAATGGATGACGTAAAGTTAAATATCACAGATGATGGATTGCGCGCAATTGCTAAAATGGCGGTAGAACGCAAAACGGGTGCGCGTGGATTGCGCAGCATTCTGGAGCGTGTGTTGATGCAGCCGATGTTTGATGCGCCTGATAAGGAAGATTTGGTGGAAATCGTAATCGATGCGGATGTGGTTAATGGTAAAAAAACACCGGTCGAGGTTATGAAGGAATCTAAAAAGGCCGCATAAGTAAATCCCGCCCATTCGGGCGGTTTTTTTATTATAGTTAGGTTTGCAATGTGATATAATGAAAACGTGTAAGTAAAAAAGGGCTGCTATGCTGTGGTTGAAAAAATATAAAATTATAATGATTGTTGCAGTTTGTATTCTGATCACGGGTGCAGCGTTGTTCTGGCTTAGGCGCCAGGCACGTGTGGTGCGTGTGGCGCGATTGGTGTGCTTGACCCAGTATGATGATATGATGTCAGAAATGGATACAGCGACACCAGTGGGGCGCCTGTTGATGGACAGTCGCGATGCATATTGTGATTGCTTTGCCGAAGGAATTGATAAGAATTGGAAAAAATATTCTTTGATGGGTACTGAAAAAATGGTCGCTGAAATTATGAATGACGGTGAAGAATTATCAATTATGTGTATCGATGTTTTTGCTGATTTTGTAAACCCGGGTGAATGATTTTATGACAGAAAAACAAATTGCAGAATATGCTTCATTGCTGGTTGAGGCAGGGGATATAAATGCGGCCTATGAACGATATGATGCCTGTTTGTGGGTCGTGAATGTAAAAAATGATTCGTTGCCTGGGGAAAATTGGACCTCACATCCAAGATATCATAAGGTGATGGTCAGTGATTTCGGACGTATTAAAATCAATGATAAAATCGCAGATTTGTTCGAGATGACGAGTGCGTATTTTCAGAGCAAGCCCAAGGAATTGCCGATTAATAAAGAGACGTTGAAACGTAATGGTATCGGGTATGTTGGTGTGTATATCGGCGATTGTAAAAAATTGGTCTATGAATTAGTTGCGGAAACTTTCTGTGGGCCGCGGCCAGATGGTGCAATTATTCATCATAAGTCAGATGATGGCTATGATAACAGACCAAAAAATTTGGTCTATATCTTGCCGGCGGTACACCGTAAAATTCACAGTGCCACATCACATAAAAAAACAGAATATGAACCGCTGGTGATTTAAATATATAAAGGGGCTGTCTTATGGCAAAAAAGGTAATAAAAGTTAATTTTTGTGATTGGTACGAAGGGTTTGATGTTGAAAATAATATTTTTGCCAGGGTGCTTAGGAAACATTATGATGTTAAGATATCTAAAAAGCCAGATTTCTTGTTTTATTCTTGTTTTGGGGCCGAGTATTTTGAATATGATAATTGTGTAAAAATCTTTTTCACAGATGAAAATGTATCGGCAAATTTTAACGATTGTGATTATGCTGTATCTTTCGAGTATATAAATTTTGATGATAGACATTTCAGGCGTGGCCCCTGGGTGCCACGAAAAATTTGTGACAGATCAATAATTTCAGATGATATGGCGCATCGAAAATTCTGTAATTTTATATACAGTAATACTAATTCGGGTGAAGGCGCATTGTTGCGCCAGGAGTTTTGTAAAAAATTAATGGGATATAAACATGTTGATTGCCCAGGGCGGGTGCTGAACAATATGTCGGCCGATGAATTAGCGTCACGTGATGGTGATTGGTATGCTAGTAAACAAAAATTCCTGGGGAAATATAAATTTACAATTGCGTTTGAAAATTCGTGCTCGAATGGATATACAACTGAAAAAATGTTGCATCCGATAATGTCATATTCGATTCCAATTTACTGGGGTAATCCGTTGGTGGTGCGTGATTTTAATCCGCGGGCCTTTATTAACTGTAATGACTATGACAATGATTTTGACAGAATCATTGAACGTATTCGTGAATTGGATAATGATGATGAAAAATATCTGGCGATGTTGCGTGAAAATCCAATGGCGGATGATTATGATTTTGATGTCCCCCAGAAGTTTGAAGAATGGTTGCTGGGGATAATTGAACGTGGGAATAAGCCATTCAATAAAGATCCACGTGATTGGTCCAAAAGCCCGTTGCGCATAAAGCTAAATGCACTTGTAAAAGAAAATAAGATTTTGAATGATTTTATTTCTGAAAATTGTAATGTGGCAAATTTTGGATGTAAAAGGACGGGAAATTTTATTGTGCGGACTGTGATTAAAGATGGGTACAAGGTAAAATATGTCCTGGGGGTTGCAGTATCGCGGCAGTCGGTAAAATGGGTAAAATATATTTCCGATAAATCAGAGTAAAAAATGGCGCAAGGAGCGCCATTTTTTATTCCCGCCAGATTACAGATTCGAACATCGAATCGATTTTTGTGCGCAGCGCGTTATCATCAAAAAATTGATTACGGGATGCAGCATCGGTTTTGTTGTGTTCGTTTTCGAAATGTGGGATGTATTTCTGGATTGCGATTTTTTTGACGTGCCGCGCAGACAGTATGTCCACAATTTGGCACAGGTCGTCTTTGTTGATAAATCGTGGGTCGCAGGTTATGCGAACTTCGAATTCTTTGTTGGTGGACAGCCATATATCCAGACTGTGTATCATATTGTCATATGCAATATGTTGGCCTGTTAAATCGGGATATTTTTCACGGGTTGCCTTGAAATCCAATCCAATCCAGTCAATGTAATCAACAGCACGTGATAAAAGGTTCGGGTAAAAGCCGTTTGTGTGCAGGCCTATTTTAAAGCCTAATTCGCGAACGTGCCGCATATAATTAATTGCGGCGTCGGATTGCATTAGTGCTTCGCCGCCGGAAAAGACAACTGCTTCTAGTTTGCCTATACGGGTGCGCAGCCATTCAAAAATGCGGTTAGGGTCGTATTCACCGTCGCCCAGGGATAGTAAATGGGGGTTGGAACAATATGCACATCGCAATGGACATCCAACCAAAAACAGCACGCATGCAAGTTTGCCAGGATAGTCGATTGTTGTGAATGGAACCAATCCCCCAATTTGTATTTCACGCATAATAGATATTGTCCTAGGCTGCGCGTTTCAACAAATCACAATGGCGGGCGCCCGCAGATAAACAGTTGGATTCTGTAAATGTTTTGCGTTCGCTGAATTCAGAATATTTGCCAATGTTGAAATTTTTTACAGGACGAATAAAGCCCATTGAACGTGAAAAAACTTCGCATGGTGTTCTGTTGCAATTTGTTGTCATATCTATCTCCTCCCTTTCTGATTTTGGTTATGACGTTGTTTTTATTATTTTTGTGTTGTGTCCTGGTTTGCCGCATTTTCTGCGTCGCATTTTGGACAGAATTCATGACGGCCAGGTAAATAACCGTGCTTTGGACAGATTGAAAATGTTGGTGTCAGTGTCATATATGGCACTTTGTAATTTTCAAATATTGTGCGCACGATTTTCTGGGCCGCTTCGCCGCTGGATACAGGTTCGCCCATATACAGGTGCAACATTGTGCCGCCAGTATATTTGCGCTGTAATTCTTCTTGGTGTTCCAGGGCGACGAATGGGTCGTCTGTAAAGTTTACAGGCAATTGTGTCGAATTTGTGTAATATGGTGCATCCGGTGTTCCCGCAGTGATAATGTCTGGGAAGTTTTTTACGTCGGTTTTTGCAAAGCGGTATGAACAGCCTTCGGCCGGGGTTGCTTCCAGATTATACAGGTTGCCGGTTTGTTCCTGGAAGGTTGCCAGATTGTCGCGGATGAAGTCCATTACGTCCAGTACAAGTTTTTTACCCATAGGGGTGGTAATATTTTCGCGATCCCCCGTAAAGTTGCGGACCATTTCGTTGGCGCCATTTACACCAATGGTCGAGAAATGGTGACTCCAATCGCCTAGATAGCGTTTTGTGAATGGGTACAGTCCACGTTCCATATTCTTGGAAATAATGTCGCGCTTGATTTCCAGTGCGTCGCGCCCCAAATCCAGCAGGCGTTTTAGTTCTGTGAACAGGCCTTCGCGGTTACCACGGTGTATGTATCCCAAACGTGCCAGGTTAATTGTGATAACGCCAATCGAGCCTGTCTTTTCTGCGGAGCCAAACAGGCCGCCGCCGCGTTTTAATAATTCACGCACGTCCAGACGTAAACGACAGCACATTGAACGAACATCTGTCGGATTTAAATCAGAATTTAAGAAGTTCTGGAAGTTTGGAATCCCATATTTTGCCGCCAATTCGAATAATGGCTTTACATTCGGATGTTCCCACGGAAAATCAGGTGTGATGTTGTATGTTGGAATTGGGAATGTAAATGGACGGCCCAGTGCATCGCCTTCGGTCATAACTTCGATAAAGGCTTTGTTAATCAGGTCCATTTCTGCCTGCAATTCACCATAGGTAAAGTTAACCTGTTCACGGCCGATAAATGGGCGCTGATTCTTTAAATCGTTTGGACAGGTCCAGTCGAATGTAAAGTTAATAAATGGTGTCTGAGTCCCCCAGCGACACGGAACCGCGCAGTTGAATATCAGGGTTTGCATAGCGTTTTTGACGTCCGCGTATGACAGATTGTCAATTCTGACGTATGGGGCCAAATATGTGTCCACGGATGAGAATGCCTGGGCGCCCGCGAATTCGTTTTGCAATGTGCCCAAGAAATTTACCATATGCGAAATAGCTGTTGCCATATGTCTTGCAGGTTCGCAGTGTAGGTATCCAGGAACACCGTTGAATCCTTCGTATAACAGTTCGCGCAGTGACCAGCCTGCACAATATCCAGTCAACCATCCCAAATCGTGAACGTGAATTGCAGCGGTTTTGTGCGCCTCAGCAACCGCGCGCGGATACAGGTTTAACCAATATTCCGCGGTGACGCGTTCGCTGGTACGCAAAATAAGGCCACCGATGGAATAGCCAACATTTGCATTTTCTTTGATACGCCAGTTTGAGCCACCAACATAACCTTCGATAACTTCGACCGCGTCAACCATAGATTCGCGAATTTCTGTGCGCTTTTGGCGGTAAATAATGTATGTTTCGGCAGTTTTGTATGCCCGGTTATCCATTAATGTCTGAATAACAATATCCTGGATAACTTCGACATTTGGTGTTTTGTCTGCGTATTTATTGTCCAGGCGCTTTAATACATCCTGGGTTGTTTTTACAACTTCTACATCTGAAATTTCGGTTGTGACGGCGACTGCTTTTTTAATCGCATCATAAATCTTTTTCGCGTCAAAGGGCACTGTTTCGCCGCTGCGCTTTTGAACCGCGACCAAGCGTGTTGTTAACGTTGGTGTAATTTGAATCGTAATTTCATTTTGTGTTTCTGACATTTTAATACTCCCATTCTTGTAAAAACACAACATATAGTGGTTGTTTGTTTAATTTGATTACAATATATAGTTTTATATGGTGGCTGGCAACAATGAAAAAACAAAAAAAATTTTATTTTTTACTTTACTTTTGAAAAAGCGGATTTTCTGCATATTACAGCCCGAAAACAGAATCGGTGTTTTAATACGAAATATACTTTTGTGCCAAGAATTTTGATTCTTTTTGAAAAAAACGATTCGGAATTAAAACCAAAAATACAAAATATTGATAAGATCGACTCTGTTTTTTACTATATATAGGTCTGACAAGGGTGGGCGAATCTGTCTTTGTGTATCAATATTAGGTTGTATTTCCTGAGTATAATTTGTATATTAGTGATGTCGGCGTTATGGTGATACCGACACAGTTTAATAAATGTTAAGGTCATTATTATGATGAAAAATATCTATGAAATGCTGCAGGATGTTTGTTCGCGGAACAAGGACGGTATTTTCTTTGTGCGTCAGAACGAAACCTATGCAGATTTATTAAGGCGGGTGAAACAGCGTGCTGTTTTGTTGGTAAAACGTTTTGGTATTAAAAAGGGCGATACGGTTGCGATTCTGTCGGGAAATACACCAGATTTTTTGCGTTCGTATTTTGCAATTACATCTGTTGGTGCGCGTGCATTGATGCTGGACACTGGACTGAATACGATTGAACATATTAATATGATGAAACGTACAGACTGTAAATTGGCATTGGCTCAAAAGTCTTTGTTTTTCGAAGATGCGCCGTGTGAAATGTTTGATATTGAAAATATTGATGATACAGATGAAAATGAATTTGTAATGGCGGAAACGGAACGTAGTGATATTGCACAGTTGTCTTTTACATCAGGTTCGACCGGTAATCCAAAGGTTGTTGGCTTAACGCACGAAAACCTGTTGTCTTTGTCGGATGGGGCACAGTTTTATAAAAGTGTGATTTTGCCGGGTTATACTTTTTATGGATTTTTACCACTGTATCATATTTATGGGGTGGTAATTAATATTATTGTGCCGGTGGCTTTGCAGGGGAAACTGTTATTACAGCCTGTTTTAAAACCACAGGAATTTATCAAGGACTTTAAGCAATATAAGCCTGAAGTAATTCCGGCGGTGCCACGCATTTGGGAAGTGTTCTATAAAAAAATTGCTGACAGTGCACGTGATAAACACGTTTGGACGTTGATGCGTGTGATTGTGTCTATGCGTAAAATTCTGCGTGCAATCGGGTTGGGGGTGTTGGTGGATAAAGTGACCAGGCCGGTTCACGATGCGTTTGGCGGTAATACAAAGGTGCTGGTATCGGCAGGTGCGACACTTAAGCCATCAATACGCAAGTTCTATGAAAGTATGGGATTTGTTGTGGGGGATTGCTATGGTTTGACTGAAACGTGTGGCCCTGCAAACTTTAACTTTGCGTTCCGCAGACCTGATGGTTCAATGTATTATGCTGGGCCATTACTCGGTAATGAAATTCAGATTCATAATCCAGATAAAAACGGGATAGGTGAAATTTGGGTGCGTGGTAATATGGTTATGCCGGGATATCTGGAAAATGATGCCGCCAATGCCGAGGCGTTTGAACAAGGTTGGTTTAAAACAGGGGATATTGGCTGTTTGGATAAGTATGGTCGTTTGACCGTCAAAGGACGCCAAAAACAAGTTATTGTTTTGGACAGTGGTAAAAATGTTTATCCAGATGAACTGGAAGATTTATATCTGCAAAATGATGAAATATTGAATGCGGCTGTGTTTGAATATGTTATCAAAGACAAAATTGTTCCGTTCGCAGTGTTTCAAGTAAAGCCAGGCACAACTGTTGAACGTGTGGCATTTTTATTAAAAAAGTCAAATGTGCAAATTGCCCAGTACAAGTGGGTTAAGCATTTTGCAATTACTGAAGAAGAATTGCCGTCAACGTCTGCAAAAAAAGTGAAACACTTTGCAGTTCGTGATATGCTGGATGGTGGAGCGTTCACACGCGGTGAATAATATCCCAGATATTAGAAAAGGGCAGGGCAAGATTGAAGGTCTTGCCCGCTTTTGTGGGTTGACAAATGAAATGTGTGTACTATAATATATTGTGTAAAGAGCGAGGTCAAAATGGCAAAGACAAATAAAAAAGTATCGATGGGTGTGATGAACCTGTTGAAATCGGTTGTAGATTACAAAGTAAAAACGCTGCGTATTGTGGCGGATGCAGGTAAGCGTGCAGCAGATGAAGAAACCAGGGTGTGTGAAATTATTTCTAATTTGAATGATTATATTGCTAATGCGCGTCGATATGATGCAGCCGATGCACACGAAGCCGAGGCTGAATTGTATGATTATGAATCACAGGCTGCGGCAATTCGTACCAAGATTATCAGGGGTGAAAAAGCTAAAACGCAATTGCAGTATGCGGACAGGTTTTATAAAATGTATGACGATGTCAAAGGGAAACGGAAGGCTGTTCATGTTATAGCGGAACGTGCAGAACTGGAAGATAAAATTGCTGTTCTGGAAAAATGTATGGAGGCTTGTGAAATTAATATGACGCCGGGCTTGTATTCTGCGGACGTGGCCGAACAGGCAAAACGTGAATATGACCTATATGTTGCGGAATGCGCCATCCTTTATAAGCAATTGCAAAATTGTCGTTAAAAAATCCCGAATTTCGGGATTTTTTATTTTTCAAATACACTGAACAGTTCCCAGTGTGTGCTGCCTGCAAATTGATCTATGGGGATTAGTTCTGTCATTTTATATCCGCCGGATGTCAGGACCTTGGCATCGCGCATAAATGTTGCAGGATTGCAGGAAACGTATATTATTTTTTTTACATCACTTTTTATTAATTCTTGGCATTGGGCCAAGGCGCCTGCGCGTGGTGGGTCCATAACAACCAGGTCATAGTTTTTTAACATACCGATTGTTATTGGTTTTTTGAAAAGATCGCGCTTGATACCAGTGCCGACAATATCAAAACCGTCCGCATTTAATGCAAATGTAAAATTGCCCAATCCACAGAAAAGGTCGGCCGTATGCTTTGCGCCCTTGGCGCGTGATGTGACCAATTGTCGTAATGTGTCGGCGCCGGGGGTGCTGGGTTGTAAAAATGCACCGGATGGGTATTCAACATTGTGGCCCGCAAAATTTATTGTTGGTTTGGCGGTTTGTTTTATTATTTTGTTGTTCCAGGTGATTCGAATGGCGGGAATCTTTATGGCGGCATCACGGAACTCGGGCGTGAAGTATGGTACTGACGATGTAATTGCAACGTCGATTCCGTTATCACACAAAGTTATCAGGCACGCGCCAGAGCCTGGCCAGGGTAAAGCAGAAAGTTTTGGTAAAATATTATTAACTTCATTGACTAAATTTGGGCAATTTTTTACAGCAATTATATTTTTTGTGCCCGATTCATACAGGCCAAATGTACCGCCAGCAAATGCAAAGTCGGCACGACGGCGTACCCCTGGGGTAATCCATATCGCGTCACTTGTTGTTGGCAGATGATTAATTGTTTCTGATTTTTGTGCGTGATAGTCAGGCGCAGAAAAGTCAAATCTGCAACCGCCGCATTTTCCAAAGAATGGACAGGTTTTTGTCATTAGAAACTGATACGGGCGCCAACGCGGAATTGGTGGGCGGCTGGGTTCAGGCCTTGGATTGAGTCAACGCCGGGTTTAAACATATAGAAATATCTGTATCCGAAATCCAATGCGAAAATTGAACTGAATTCAACGCCAAATCCAGCCAGTGCCGCAGCAGCAGGTGAAATTTTATTGTCAAGTTTGACGTCGTCATCTGTGGAATTCCAGGACAGACCCGCACCAATACCAATATATGGTATAATCATTTGGGAACGGAATAAGCGATAAATACTGTCTATGCGGGCGTCCAGAATGGCGTTTAGCATAAATGTGTCGCCGGTTAATTTCAGTGCGTTCCATTCTGCGTTTGTATGCAGATAGTTTAATTCCATACGGAATGTGTCATAAATTCGCAGACCGGTGAATGCTTCGAAGGTATTGCTGTTCTTGCCATTGATTGATGTGTCTGTGTCGTCTGTATAGTTTTGCCACATTGCAAAATTGTACATACCGCCAACATAGAAACGGTGTGTGCGGGCATAGGCTTCGTTATCAATTCCAGAAGGTGTTTCAGTTTGTGGCATTTTTAACTGTTCAACACGATATGGTATTGCGGCATTTGCCATCATTGGCAATGTACATAAAACTGGTAAGATAAATTTTGCTTTCATTTTTTTTCCTGTCGTTTAGAAATTCGTACGAATTGATGCCATAATGTTACTGATGTTATCAACGCCACCTGCGCGTGTGTCCCAGCCAAATCCGTTGCCTATCATCATTTGATATTGGTATGTGATATCGATTCCAATCAGGTCTGTGAACATAATGTTAAAGCCCAGTGTTGCGCGTGGTGCGGCAATTACAAAGCCGTCTGCGCCGTTTGTGCCTTGGAATTCATAGGAGCCAAGGCCAGCCCCAATCCCCATAAATGGTACAAATGTGCGGCGGCGTGTGACATCGCCTGTTTCGATATAGCGTCGGGCAAAATCAAAATACAACATTGCACCAATGTTATGATAGGTTGCCTGGTGTGCGTCCAGGTCAGAAAATTTTAATGTAGATTCTTGGAAATCGATTTCTGTGCGTACGTATGATGATAGATTCCAGCCCAGACCGATTTGTGTTGTATAACTGCCAGAACTTTCATATTCAGTGCCGTTAAATTTCGCTTTGTCTGTGGCAAAGCCCAGGTTCAAGCCGCCGCCCATACGCAGGTACATAGATGTTGGAATGTACATCTGGATATCGTCAGCAACGACAGCGCCCCGTACTTCATAAACCTCGCGTCCTAATTCGCCGGGGGCGTCAATTGGTGTTTGGTTGGCGGTTACGCGTGCGCCAATCATATCGACCCCAGTCAAGATTTCGCTGCGAAATTTATCGGCGTCATATGTGGCAGCGTTTGCGCCAAATGTTGTGAATAAAATTGCCAGAATTGATATTTTTTTCATCTGTTTTTACCTGCTTATTATATTATCAAGTTAAATGTTATCATAATTTGCGACTTGATTCCAGTCTGATTTATGCGTACTATATAGGTATGCGGAATAAAAACACAGATAAGAAAATTGTTTTAGTGGCGGGGGCGCTGGACCTGCCGTTTTTTACACGCGATGCGTTAAAGCGTGCAGGTTGGGACGTTTTTATTGTTGGACTGCGTGGTTTTGTTGATATGCGGCTGAAACCTGATATGGTTATTCGATTGGGTGGAGGGGGGCGTGCAGTACGCGAAGTCCGTCGACGCGGAATAAAAAAGATTACATTTGTTGGGTCGCTGGGGCATCCAAATTTGTCAGATTTGCGCCCTGATTTTTGGTCTTTGATGACATTGTTAAAACTGATGAAACATCAACGGGGGTATGATTCTATGGCGGTTGCATTGAATAAGGTTTTGGAAAAACAAGGGTTTGAAATTGTTGCTGCCCAGGATTTGGCGCCAGAATTGGCATTTGAAAATGCGGGTGTGCAAACCAAGGCTAAACCAACTGTAGCAGACAAGAAAAATATTGAACGTGCGATTGAGGTTTCACACACAATTGGTGCGGCGGATATTGGTGCGTCGGTCGTGGTTGATAAACAGGTTATCGCGGTCGAAGCGGCCGAGGGTACCGCCCGTATGTTAGAGCGTGTTGTTGAAATGCGCAAGGGTAAGTGTAAAGCCGGTGGGGTTTTTGCAAAAATGACCAAGCCGGGTCAGGATTTGCGTATCGATATTCCTGCGATTGGGGTGGATACGGTGAAAGCGGTTGCTGCGGCGCATCTACGTGGGATTGTTGTGAATACAAAAACATGTTTTGTTGTGAATAAGCCTGCGGTAATTGCACAGGCGAACAAGTTGGGAATATTTATATTGGCGTTGGATGAATAAAAAAATCCGGTAAAAACCGGATTCTTTATTAAAATGGAATGTCGTCACCGATATCTGCAACAGATATTTCTTCACGTGGTGCGGCCGTGGGGGCTGGCGACGCGGCGTATTCTGAACCCATACCATCCATTGTTTTTGCGCCACTTAATATTACCATTTGGCCACCAAATGGATTCAAGACAACTTCGGTTGTATAGACGTCAGTGCCAGATTGGTTCTGCCATTTGCGTGTGCGCAATGAGCCTTCGAGATATAATTTAGTGCCTTTTTGCAGCATACGTTCTGCAACTTCGACCAAATTTGGGTTAAAGATTACAACGCGGTGCCATTCAGTTTGTTCTTTTTGTTCGCCAGTTGCACGATCGCGCCAACGGTCAGATGTGGCCAGTGAAAAACTGACTACTTTTTGGCCGCTGCCCATGGTGCGAACCTGGGGTTCTTGGCCGATGTTTCCGACCAGGATAACTTTATTAATACTTCCTGCCATGTTCACTTCCTTTTAGTTTTTCGGTATGTTTATTTGAGCAATTAAATACTAAAAATGCAAGATTTTTTTATGGTAAGTGTATTTAGAACTGGAATTTAGTCTTGGCAATGACATAGACTTCGTCTGTACCGTATGGGTTGTCGACAAAGCCGGCAGTCATAAATTTATATGACGTGGATAATTCGATAGATGGGCGGGTGGTCATATCGATAGTATTGTTTTTAAAAGTATATTGTCTGTCAATGTTCCGTCCTGTTGGTGTGCGCAGGTACATATTGCCGCCAATAATTGTGTCCGGTGTGCCAATTGTAAATGTCCAATTGTGGTATTTTGCGCCGATAGATACGGAACTTGTTATGATGTCTGAAAATCCATTAATCATTGATTCTGAAGATGCAGTTGGTCGCATTGTGCCGATGGTCGTGTGGGCAAATAATGTGGTTTGTCCCAGTTGAATGTTGCTGTTCCAGCCGACGAAAGTTATTGTGTTCTGTGAATCTGTGGATAAAAATCCGTCGCCAATTAGTAATTCTGAATTTTTAAAGCCGAATTCCAGATTGCCAAAATGTGCCACAGATTCATTGTTGTCGCGCAGGCGTTCAAGTCCGATACCACGATTTTTGATGCGGATGTTGTCGTTCATATTTGTGTTAAAGGCACGGCCATAACTGTCAACAAATGCGAACTTTAGGTTTTTAGATTTAATTTTCTGGGCGGTGGCGCCAGGCATATGGGCGGCACGCAGCGTAACGGTTGTGCCGTTGGATAATGGTACCAGTTCGGTGCCGACAGGACGTGTTGCACGTTCTAAATCCAGCATACCATGTCCATAGATTTCGTCGATACCAACCGCGCCGATATCGCGTGCTGTTTCAAATAACAGTGCTGTAATTTCAGATGATTGCATATACGGGAATGCTTCGCGGATAACCGCAATGGCGGCCGATACGATTGGGGCAGCAAAACTGGTGCCGCTGATAATTTCGTTTGTTGCGGGGGCGTTAATGTCACTGCCTGGGGCGGTGATGCAGTAGTTTTTTGTGATGCCGCACGCATTGCTGTAATAGGCCAGGGCGCCCGTTTCGCTGTCCCAGGCAACAACATTTACAAAGTGTCCGTTTAGTTGTGGAATGTGCAGTGGCATTGCGGATAAAGCGCTGGATTGTGAATAGCCGTCATTGCCGGCCGCCCATACGAAAATGGCATCATTTTGTGTCGCGGCGTTGGCTAGGGCGTCTGTAAAATTTTTGTTTGTCATTTGTTCAATGTGATAGCGTGAACGAACCTGGGTTGCAAAAATGTCTGTGGACCAGCTGAAATTATAAATGTTGGCGTCGTTCAATGTGGCGGTGCGTATTGTGTCGCCAATTTTATCAAAAGAATCAAAGTCGTACTGTGAACGCGCAACTGTGTAGATGTTAACGTTAGCGTCAGGGGCAATGGTGCCGCCGGCCAGGCCGGCAACATTCGCACCGTGTGATGTATGTTCATTTGAGTCGAATACGGCGATATTGGAATTTTTGCCTGTGTAGCCGCGTGCCAGTGAATAGGCTGCACGAATGTCGTTGTATTGATTCGCATTGTTTGTGTATTCGGTGGTTTCAAATATAGAGGCTAGGTGTACGTTGTCAACGTCGCCACCAACCATTGTATATGTAGGCAGGGTTGGTTGTGTGCCTGGCGTGGAGGCGCCGTTATCGGATGCGCCTAAACCCATCAATGCAATTGTTCCGCCAATCAATGCGGCCGCGCCAGATGCAACAGCCGCAGTTGTCGCGAATGAAAAGCCGTCTTCTGTGATTTCATGTGTGCATTTGTCCGGATTATAACGGCGGTACAGCGCATCGTCGCACTTGTTGGACGCCATCGCGGGCGCGCAGCACATTGCGCCAGATAATAAAGCAATCAAGATACGTTTGTACGCCTTCATTTTTTTCCTTTGTTTTGGGCGGCATACGCCACACACTATTAATATAGTACAAAGGTTTGGTTTGTCAATAACAAAAGGGCTTTTTTCGGATTGGTAAAAAGAGTGTATTTTTTTATATTTTTACTTGATTTTTTGCCAGGTTTTGTTTATTATCGGGGCACGCACTTGGTGCGAAGAACACAGCCGTTCTGTTAAATTTGTGTCCAAACAGGTTGTTTGGGATTCCGCAGACGGCGAGGATAATAACACAAAAAAGGATGAAAATCATGGCATTGCCAACATTTACAATGAAACAGTTGATGGAAGCGGGTGTACACTTTGGTCACCACACACGTCGCTGGAATCCATTGATGACACCATATGTTTATGGCGTAAAAGACAAAATTCACATCATTAACTTGAACAAAACTGCACCTTTGTTGCATCGTTCCTTGGTTGCGTTGGAAGCAATCGCGGCCGCAGGCGGCAAGGTTTTGTTCGTCGCGACAAAGCATCAGGCAAAAGATATCGTGAAAGATGCGGCTGAACGCTGTGGTCAGTATTATGTTAACAACCGCTGGTTGGGTGGTATGTTGACAAACTGGACAACAGTTTCTCAGTCTATTCGTCGTTTAAAGAAAATGGAAGCGGATATCGCAAATGCTGACAAATTGGGCTTGACCAAGAAAGAAGTCGGCGTTATGACAAAAGAAGTTGAAAAACTGCGCGACATTTTCGGTGGTATCTTGGATATGCACGGTGTTCCACAGGCTATGGTCGTTATCGACGTGCCACGTGAAATGAATGCAGTTCGCGAAGCCAGAAATCTGGACATCCCAACAATCGCGATTTGTGATACAAATGCAAATCCAGAAATGGTTGACTATCCAGTACCAGGTAATGACGACGCAGCGCGTGCAACCCAGTTGTACTGTGATCTGTTCGTAGATGCAATTTTGTCCGGTATTGAAAAGCGCTTGGGCGGGGCAGCTGGTAAAAAGGTTGAATCCGATATGCGCGCAGAAGCGGCAGATGAATTAGAAGATGAAATCAAGGAAAAAGAAGCCAAGATTAAATCTAAGACATCAGAAGCACGTGCAGAACGCCGTGGCAAATTGGCAGAAAAAGCAGATAAATAATTTATCTGGGATTATATAAACGTGTGGGGCTATTATGTCCCACACAAATAAGTTTTAATTACGGGAGATTCAAAATGGCAGAAATTACAGCAAAATTAATTCAAGAACTGCGTGAAAAAACATCTGCAGGTATGATGGATTGTAAAAAGGCCTTGATTGAAAATGATGGCGATATTCAGGCCGCGGCGGATTGGTTACGCCAAAAGGGTATTGTAAAGGCTGCGTCCAAGGCAGGCCGTGTTGCGGCATCTGGGTTGGTGACAGTTGTGAAAACAGATGATATGGGCTGTGTCGTTGAGTTGAATGCAGAAACAGACTTCGTTGCGAAAAACGAAAAGTTCCAGAAATTGGTTGCAGATGTGGCAGCCAAGGCTATGGAATTGAAAGGCGATTTTGATGCAACAATGAATGCAGTAAAAGATGATATCGCGGCAACAATTTCAACCATTGGTGAAAATATGAACCTGCGTCGTATCGCAAAAGTTCAGGGTGATAAAATCTTTACATACATTCACAATGCGCTGGTTCCAGGTATGGGGCAGATTGGTGTTGCAGTTGCAATCAATGGAACGGACGCCAAAATTGATGAAATTGGTTCCAAAGTTGCAATGCATATCGCGGCAAATAAACCTGAATTTATGACGGTTGCGGATGTTGACCCAGTTGCAGTTGAACGTGAAAAGAAAGTTTTCATTGAATCGGGTGCAACGGCGGGCAAACCAGAAAATATCGTAGAAAAGATGGTTGAAGGTCGTATCAAGAAATACTATGGCGAATCAGTTCTGGAAGAACAGGCGTTCGTTATGGATCCTTCTAAGACAGTAAAAGACGTTGTAGCAGAAGCTGGTGGTAAATTGGCGGGCTTTGCGTTCTTTGTACTGGGTGAAGGTATCGAAAAACGTGAAGACAATTTGGCAGACGAAGTCGCCAAGATGTTGGGCTAAGACGAAAAATACCGCCGAATGGCGGGATTTTTAATTAAAGAGTAAATGGCAAAGCGCAAAGAGCAATTAATGTATCTTTACTTCGCTAAATAAAAGTTTAGCGAGGTATTTATATTTTGAGAAATTAAGAACATTGTCATTCCGTGGCTTGACCACGGAACCTAGGTTATGCGCGCAAAGCGCGCACAAATAATTAAGATTCTATCCCCTGGGTCCCGTGGTCAAGCCACGGGATGACAGAATTTTTTTGCAAAAATTCTGTTTATTTTTACCTCGCTAAACTTTTATTTATCAAAGTAATTGAATTTTTGTTTCGTTTGTTTTATAATCCGTGTGAACCAACAGGGATGTTGGGTCAGGGACGTAAGAAATCCTTTATTGCAGCGGTGCATATATTGCATTGATATCCGACTATGGCAAAATAAAAATAACCAGGGCGCGGATGCGCTTTTTATTTTGCAAATTTCTGCCCGATTTTGTCGGGGGGTCCGTGGCTATACAACAGCGCATTTGCGTAAAGGCCACGGAGGTCATTCTGTGATATGATTTTCTTAACCCCCTGACCGTCATTTCGTGACGGTTTTTGTTTAATTAAACGAAAAAGGGAAAAGAAAATGAAAAAAAACTTTGTTTTAACTTCGCTGGTTGCGATTGTTGTGTCGTGTCCAGCCGTGGCGGCAACAGACGTCACATTTGGCGGTGCGTATAATAATGGCGCAGCCAAAATTGCCGATGGTGTGGCAGATACAACGTATGATTATGTTAGATCAGACAGTACAACCGCAACAGGTGTTGCATATAATTCAGACCCGGTTCTGACCGATTTTACATATTATGACAAAGATGGTAATCTGGCTAATTTGTCAACGGGAACACCAGTACAATCTGATTTTGTCGGTGCGACAGTAGCAGATGGTGTGAATGTTAAAAGTACCCAGGAAGTTGTATCTGGTGCAACCGCCAGTCGTGGTAACTATACCTATGTAAATGGTGCAGGCGAAGAAGTTGTATTGGGTACAGCAGCACAAGATATGGTTGATACTCACACTTTGTCAGATTATGCAGGTGGTGCAGAAGTGACAATTACAAATGGTGCAGCCGACACAACATTTGATGGTTCATTGTATTCATTTGAATTGGATAATGGTAATAAATTTAGTTTGTCTGCAGACGGTACACAATTGTTAGATGAAAATGGCAATACAGTAACACCAGGTGCAGGCGAAATAATAGAAACAAAATTCAACGAAGCACAGGCTGCATATACTGCAGACAAAGCCGCTGTTGAAGCCGCTGTTGCAGACACCGGGGCCAAATGGACAACAGAACAAGCAAATTTTGCCGCAGCAGAAACTGTATTTAATGACGACAGTGCAAAAATTGCAGAATTAGATGAACGTTTTGCAACTGTTGGTGAAGCAACGACTAAGTTAGCAGAAGCACAGGCAGCGCAACAGGTGGCAGCAGATAAATACGCAGAAAACGGTGAATTATATCAGGCAGCAAAAGACGTCTATGATGCGCCAATTCTGGAAACAATAACCAATGGTGCGAACGAAGCAATTGACGGTGCGCTGGCACAGGGTGGCGCAATTCGCAACGAATTAGACCAAAAAGTAAGTTTGTCTGATGCAGAAGAAATCTTTGCGGAAAAGCAACAGTGGGTTGACAACACGCTGGGGATTGAATCTGCGAATTCAAATGCGGTGTCAGATGCGCTGACCGGTGAAATTGCAGGGAACGAAACAACGTTCAGTGGTGCAATTAACGCAATTGATGGCGCGGTGTCTAAAAATACAGCCGATATCGCAACAAACGCGGAAAATATCGCTGCAAACAAGACTGCAATCGAAACAAATGCAACGAATATTGCAACAAACGCGGAAAATATTGCGGCAAACAAGACTGCAATCGAAAACGAGGTTGCGAATCGTATTGCTGGTGATGAAATGACATTGTCAGCGGCCAAAGCGTATGCGGATGCCAAAAATACTATGTCTTTGAAATCTGCGTATGATTATACCGACAGCAGGGTTAATGCGATGGAAGAAGAATTGTCGGCAGGTATCGCCAGTGCGGCCGCTATGTCGTCCGTAGCGGTATCTGGTGTTGGCAAAGGCGAAGTGTCTGTTGGTGGTGGCTATGGCTATTACAACAGTCAATCCGCAGTTGCGTTGGGCGCGGCAATGGGTCTGAGTGATAACTGGTCCGTGAATGCGGCCGCCGGTTTGGCAGATTCAAATGTCACATTCCGTGCCGGGACAAATTACAAGTTTAAGTTGTTCTAAAAAAAATAACCCGCCAAATGGCGGGTTTTTTTCTTGGGTTTATACGATGCGACTGCGGATTGTGCCGAACAGTGCAAATACTAGTAATAAAACCATTATAAATATAAATATTGCAGTGGCGGTTATGTCGTGTTCTGCAAACGGTAATTTCAGATTCATTCCATAGTATCCAACAATAACAGTCGGAACAACCAATATAATATTCCACATAGTTAAACGATTAATGTTTGTGTTGGAATCCATATTAATGACACTTTCGAATGTTTCTTTGATGGATTTTAACATCTTGCTGTATGATGTGACGACCTCGGTCGCCTGGGCAAGTTCAATGCGCGCATCTTCGGCCAACTCTTGCGCTTCGTCCGTTTTGACAAACCCGCGCACCTTTTCCAGTTTGTCCAGCACGGCAACGTTGCCGCGAATGCCCGCCATATACAAGGTGTAACTGTTTTCAACTTCTAATAAATCCAATAATTCTTTTTTGCGGATGCGTTCCTGAAGTACGCGTTTGGATGCCAAAACGCGTTTGTTTAATTCTTTTAACATACGCAGATAAGATTCAGCGATATAGTATAAAATGTTCAAAATAAATTCTTCGCGTGATGTTTTTTCAGAACGCTTAATCTTGTCCAACAGGTCACAACGTTTCCGGCATACGGTAATAACACGATTCGATGATAATATTATCGACAGTGGTTCTGTGTGCCACAGTGTGTCAGATTCACGATTGATAATGGGAAAACGTACAATAATAACCTTGTAATCATCTTCTATTTCCAGGCGCGGCTGTTCGTCGGGATCCAAGATGTCGGATATTGTATCTTCGTCAATTTTATATTGTTTTTGCAGTTTTTCAAAATCTTCGTGGTCGGGATTGCCGACGTTTACCCAAGAAAAGGTTTTTAATTTTTCTGTGACAAACATATTATTCCCCTGGGGTTTTATTACTGTTGATATGATACCGTAAAAAAGTTTTTATTGCAATTATTTCTGGGAATAGATGTTTGTATTTAATTGTGGGGGAGCTGTGATAAAATTAAATATGAAAAATAGGGGGATTTATGGCAAAAAAATTTAAAACCGATACCAGTGCATTTTCCATAGCGCACTATATTTTATTATTTTTTGTGGCGGGATTGTGCATAACGATTATTTCTTGGGTGATGATAAAAAATAATAATCCTGTTCCTGAAAATAATGTGACAGCAAATGTTTTACATATAAGGGAGTCGGATCCGTGTGTGCAACGTGTGCGCGACTCTGTTGCGCATATGTGGGCGTATGACCCAAAAAATGTGCCGCAAAAGTATTGGGATATTGCAGGTAATTATTTGAACCAAACAATAACAACACGTACGTATGGTATATGTCAGGATGTGGCATATACGTGTCGGCCAGGGCAAATCAGACGTGATTGTGATCCGTGTGCGGTACCGTCCGCGCGTGACTGGGCACAGAGTGTTCATATGGCGGATATGATTCAGGAAAACTGTGGTGTGGTAGAGAAAAATTAAAAAATATATTTTGTGCCTGCTGATAAAAATAAAAACCGGCACTTGGCCGTTTTTATTTTATGGTCGGGGTGACAGGAATCGAACCTGCGACCCCTTGCACCCCATGCAAGTACTCTACCAGGCTGAGCTACACCCCGAACAATGACTGATATTAGTCCAGGGGAATAAAAATTACAAATACTTTTTTTGGGAAAACACACGTATTGTTTGATGTGGTTGTGGTGTGTATTATTTTTCTGTCCGGACATAACCAAAACAATAAAAAAAGGAAAATAAAATGTCAAAATCAGAAAATAAATCAGGTAAATGTAAAAATTGTTCCAATACACATGATGGCGCGTGTGGTAAAAAACCAGAATGCGATAAAAAAATGTGTGACAAGCAATAAAAGAAAATCCCGCCGAATGGCGGGGGTTATTTGCTTTCCAGTATCGCAATGCCGGGCAGGGTACGGCCTTCGATAAATTCAAGGAATGCGCCACCGCCGGTGGATACGTATGTTATGTCGCCCTTTACGCCACAGGCGGACAGTGCCGCAACCGTATCGCCACCACCAACAATGCTGGTTAATTTGCCAGCGCGGGTTTGTTCCGCAATTGCTTTCGCCAATGCAAAGGAGCCATATGACCAGGTTGGTGCCCATTCCGCCATTCCGACTGTGCCGTTCCATATAACGGTCTTGGCATCGCGGATTGCAGCAACATCGCGTTCAGTGGTTTTAATTCCCGCATCAATAATAATGTCGTCGTCGTCTATTTCAGTAAAAGCTTTGTTTGTGCGTGTGGCATCGCGTTCAAATGTTTTGGCGACGCCCTTGTCCAATGGCAACAAAATGCGGCAATTGTTTTGTTTGGCGTATTCTAAAATCTCCAGGGCCGTGTCACGTTGGTCGGCTTCAAACAATGAATTGCCGACACGGTCGCCAGTCGCATAGTTGAATGTTGTCCCCAGTGCGCCGCCAATGATTAATGTGTCGGATAATTTGGCAAGGGCTTTTAACACGCCAATTTTTGTAGAAATTTTGCTGCCTGCGACAATGGACAGCAGGGGGCGTGATGGGTTTTCCATAACCGCCGTTAAATGTTCTATTTCAGATGCCAGTAAATTCCCCGCATATGATGGCAGAATTTCTGCAACACCAACTGTGCTGGCGTGGGCGCGGTGGGATACCGCAAATGCGTCATTTACAAATATGTCAAAACCGCGTGCCAGTTCGGCGGAAAATGCAGGGTCATTTTTTTCTTCGCCTGCATAGAAACGAACATTTTCCAATAATACAATGTCGCCGTCGTGCATTTCGGTCATAAATTCTTTGTCCAGGCAATCTGGGATTAATTTAATGCCCATAAAATCTGCAATTGGTTGCAGGGTATATTCCATATTGCGCTCCCCACGTGGGCGGCCACGGTGCGCAACAATCGCAATGCGGGCGCCAGACGCGCGCAGGGCGTTTATGGTTGGCATACTTTCTTCAATCCTGAAGGGTTCTGTGATTTGTCCGTCAACAATTTGTACGTTAAAGTCATCGCGCAATAATACATATTTGCCACGTAAATCAATATTTTCAATTGTCCGAAGTTTCATTCTTTATCCTTTCCTTAATCGGGCCAAAACTTTTACGATAGTGTTCATTTATACCATATTGGTCAATTGCCTGTAAATGAGATTTTGTTGGATATCCCGCGTTTTTATCCCAGCCATATTGTGGAAATTGTTTTGCCAGGTCGTGCATAATTTTATCACGGGTTTCCTTGGCAATAATGGATGCGGCGGCAATCGATAGGGATTTTGCGTCGCCACGTATAACAGGGGTGCCAATTAAATCGTGCGGCATTCTGTTCCCGTCGATTAAGCAATGGTTGGGTCGCTTGTCCAGTTTGTTAACCGCACGTTTCATTGCCGTCATAGATGCCCACAGGATGTTTAGTTCATCAATTTCTGTGGGGGTGCATTGGGCAACCGCCCAGATTGTATTTTTTGTAATCCAATCGTATGCGGCGGCACGCTGGGAGGCGGTCATTTGTTTAGAATCGCGGATTATTACCGGGATTTCAATGTCGTGGCGTGGGAATATCACCGCCGCCGCAACAACGGGGCCGCACAGGGGGCCACGGCCCGCTTCGTCCACGCCGGCAACAAGATTTGCGCCGCACGCAATTTCCAATGAAAAGTCAGGTGTTTGTTTTGCCATAGTTTGCACATTAGCAGGATTTTTGCAGGAAACAAAATACTTTTTTATTGACAAAAAAGCGTCGGCTCGATAGTCTGGACGGGCGTAATAAAGGTTTAAATAAATATATGTTGTATAAAGAGATATTGGAAAAACAAATTGCGGCAATTAAAAAGAATGCCGATAAATCGTGTGTAATTGGCAGTGCAGGTGTCGCGATTGGTGTTGGGGCGTTGGCTGTGGCGGTTGTTAATGCGTGTCAGAATCATATGGACGCGGCGACCATTTATATGTTGACAGGTGTATTCAGTACCGTGGTTGGCGGAATGAATTTGTCTAATGCCAAAATATTGAATGCGAAATTGCACGCTTTGCGGACCAGAAAGGATATAGAAGAAAAGGCGGCAAAATCCCATGAACATTAATGATTATTCTGAACATATATCTGGGATAATTTATGACACGCGTAATAATTACGAGGTCGAAGCACTGTTTTATTTAACCCGGCATTGTAATTTGTGTTGCAAAGGGTGCTATATGCGTTCGTCGCCAAAGTCGTCCCGGGACGTGTTGCCATATGCGGATTTGGATTTCTTTTTGAATGAATTTGGCAAGATGCCAAATTTTACAAACAGTGTGACCTTTTCTGGTGGTGAAATTTTTACGACACCGATAAATTATCTGACCGCTTGCTCGCATATGGTTTTGGACCGTGGGTGGGGATTGCAGTTAAAGACGAATGGCGCCTGGGTGATGGATAAACAAAAACGTGGGGCGGTTGTAAATATGCTGCGTCAATTACAGCCATCGCGTGGATTGTTGGCAACGTCGGATGAAATCAATTCGTTTTTGGCAAGTAAACCCAAGTGGTTGCTGCGATTGCTGGGAACTGACTTGGTTCGTTGGTGGATGTTTAAGAGACTGCCGACTGCGTCTGCATTGTCAATGGCGGTGTCTGTTGATGATACGTTGCATCCAGCGCAATCGGCGGATTGGTTTATAAATATTGTGAATATGGTGGCGGGTGATAAAAAGCTGCGTGATAAAATTGATTTAAAGACATTTACTTTGGAATATGCAATACCATTGTTGGAATTAGAGATTTTGAATAATCCTGATTTAAAAATTAAAGATTTTTGTTCAATGCCAGGACGCAGGGCAGCAAAATATTCAATAAATGGTGTTAAGGTCGAATCGTACACGGGTGAGTTTGTTGATGTCGGGCGTGTTCCTGCGGTTAAAAAGTTGACTGAAATTACTGTGCCGCCACTTGGCGATGCGTCGGGTCGGTTGGTTTATTGTTTTTATCCAGATGGGACGGTTGGTTTTGACTGCAATTATTTGGAATCGGTTGGGCGGGTGCCATATAAAAATGCGGTGGGAAAATATAAAACTTTGCCACAGATACAAGATGATATTCATAGAAAACTAGTTGCGGACTATACCCAGGCGTACACTAAATAATATTTTTTCGTTTTGTTGCACGGGGCGTAAATGCGTGTTAATATCAATCTTGATGAAACATTAGGGGTTATATATGCAAAACGAATTATTACAGGAATTACAAGCACGTGGTTTTATTAATCAGACATCGAATTTGGACGGTTTAAACGATGCGTTAAATGCGGGTAAAATTACGGCTTATTTGGGGTCGGATCCGACGGCCGATTCGTTGCATGTGGGCCATTTAGTGCCAGTTATGATGATGCGCTGGCTGCAGAAATACGGCCACAAGCCAATTACACTGGTTGGTGGTGCAACGGGGCGTATTGGTGACCCATCTGGTCGTGACAGCGGTCGTCCAATGATGACAGAAGAAATTCTGGCAAAAAATGTTGCGGGGTTGAAGAAGTCTTTTTCTAAGTTTTTCAAGTTTGGTGATGATGCGTCAGACGCTATGATGGTTGATAATTATGATTGGATGAAGAATTACAGTCACTTGGATTTCTTGCGTGATTTTGGGACTGATTTTACAGTACCACGTATGTTGTCGATGGATTCGGTCAAGCGCAGATTGGACAATGGTATGACGTTCTTGGAATTTAACTATATGACATTCCAAGCGGTGGATTTCCTGACGTTGTACAAAGAGCATAACTGTATTTTGCAGACCTGTGGTGCAGACCAGTGGGGTAATGCAATTATGGGAATTGAACTGATACGTAAAAAATTGGGGAAAGAGGCATTTGTGTTGTCTACGTCCCTGATAACGGATGCGGCCGGGAATAAGATTGGTAAATCGGCGGGAAATGCGGTCTGGGTGAATGAAGACAAGACATCGCCATATGAATATTATCAATATTTCCGCAATATATCGGATGATTTAGTGGAAAAGTTCCTTAAAATATTTACAGAGATACCATTGGATGAAATTGCACGTCTGTCCGCACTGCAGGGTGCAGAACTGAATACAGCCAAAAAAGTGTTGGCGTTTGCGGCAACAGAAATTGCCCATGGTCGTGATGCGGCCGTTGCCGCCGAGGAAACAGCAAATGCGTTGTTTGGTGGTGGGGCAAATATGGATAATGTGCCGACTGTAGAAATCGAAATGACGGCGGATATGGGTGTTTTGGATTTCTTGGTTGCAACGAAATTATTCCCCTCTAAGTCCGAAGCACGTCGTATGGTAGAGCAGGGTGGAATTCAAATCGATGGAAATAAGATTGTCGATCCGCGCGCATTTGTGGCTGTGGCGTCTGAATTTATGGTGCAAAAGGGCAAAAAGACGTTTTTGAAAGTGATAACAAAATAATGAAGAAGATTTTCTCTGTATTTTCTTTGTTGTTGGTTTTTCTGGCGCCGTGCTATGGCGCCAGTGAGCTGTCCAAGATAAATGCCCAGATTAAACAGACTGAACAGCAGAATAAAAAACTGGAACAACAGGTAAAGACATCAGATAAGGAAGTGTCTAAGACAAAAAAAGAATTGGTGCGGGCTGCAGACAAGGTCAGCGAACTGGAAGATCAGCGTGGCGCTATGGCGAAAAAAATTGCGGAACTTGATGCGCAACGGGATAGAATTTCGGCTGAAATGAATGCGAATCGGGCGCGTGTGGCGGATGCGGCGGCCAGTATTTTATTTGTGGCTTCACATCCCAGTTTTGATTCGGATGATATGCGGGAATATGTGTTAATGTCGGCGGTTTTGTCTGGTGCGGCACAGCAATTGGATGCAGAAATTATTCGCGCAGAGGCCCAGGTTCGTGAATTGGGGCGAATTCGTGATGCACGTGCGGTGGAAAAAGAAAGATTGGACAGAACTGCAAAAAAATATACGAACGAAAAAAATAAACTGGATAAATTGTTAAAGACACGTAGTGCACAAAATGAAAAGTTAAAAAATCAACATTCTGCATTGCAGAAAAAGTTGCGTGAACTGTCGGCGCGCGCAAAAAGTATTTCTGGACTGGCGGCGGGGGTGGGA